>NZ_JALBWM010000034.1 GCF_023895975.1 Microbulbifer okhotskensis | reverse complement strand
TCGTCGGGCTCATAACCCGAAGGTCGTAGGTTCAAATCCTGCCCCCGCTACCAATCTGCCTTGACGCAGGTTGCTTGTTTGAAAGTATTTTCGTTGTTGCGGGGTGGAGCAGCCTGGTAGCTCGTCGGGCTCATAACCCGAAGGTCGTAGGTTCAAATCCTGCCCCCGCTACCAAATTTTGCATTCGTGCACACTGACTGCATGAATGTGCGGTCAAAGCCCCGTCAGGGGCTTTTTCGTATCTGCAAAAAGTTGCAGGTAATTTTCGAAGTGGGCCATAGGCCCATTTTTTGTATGTGGTGACGAGAATGGCGAGCAAACGCGAACTGCTGGAAGAACTTCTGGCGCCGGTGGTGGCATCACTGGGGTGTGAGCTGTGGGGAATCGATTATCAAACCCACGGTCGCAACGCGCTGCTGCGTATCTACATTGACTCTGAAAACGGCGTCGCGGTAGAAGACTGCGAAAAAGTAAGCCGTCAAGCCAGTGCTGTGCTGGATGTGGAAGATCCTATCAGCGGCAGGTACACACTTGAGGTCTCTTCCCCTGGGCTCGACCGCCCTCTTTATAAACTGCACCATTACGAGCGCTTTGTGGGCTCCCAGATTGAAGTTCGCCTGCGTATGCCACTCGATGGCCAGCGTAAATGGCGCGGACAATTGACCGGTGTAGAGGGCGATGAAGTGGTTTTACGTGTAGATAGTGAAAATGAATACCTTTTACCTGTCGACAGCATCGAAAAAGCAAATATCATTCCCCAATTTACCAAATAATCTGTAGGAGCCTGAGCTCAGGCGATTTTGAGGCACAGTTGCATGAACAAAGAGATCTTGCTGGTAGCCGAAGCGGTATCCAACGAGAAGGGCGTTGACCAGGAGATTATTTTCCAGGCCATCGAAGCGGCATTGGCAACGGCCACGAAGAAACGCTACGACGAAGACTCAACTGTTGAGGTCATCATTGATCGTCGTACCGGTGACTACGAGACTTTCCGCAGTTGGGAAGTGGTCGATGATGAAACTCTGGCCGAGTTGGGTACCCAGTTCACCCTTGAAGAAGCTCACGAAAAAGATACCGAATTAAAAGCTGGCGATGTCTATCGCGAGCAGGTGGAAAACGTGGGTTTCGGCCGCATCGCCGCGCAGACTGCCAAGCAGGTTATCGTGCAGAAAGTGCGTGAAGCTGAGCGCGCTAAGGTCGTCGACGAGTACCGCGATCGCGTAGGCGAGATGGTTAGTGGCACGGTAAAGAAAGTGACCCGCGATTTTATCGCCGTAGATCTGGGCAATAATGCCGAGGCACGTCTACCCCGCGATCAGCTGGTCGGCCGTGAAATTTTCCGTCTTGGCGACCGTGTGCGTGCAATTCTGCTGGAAATCCAGCCCGAGGCCCGCGGTCCGCAGTTGATGCTGAGCCGCTCCTGCCCGGAGATGATCATCGAGCTGTTTCGCATCGAAGTGCCGGAAATCTCCGAGCAGGTTATCGAAATTAAGGGCGCTGCCCGCGATCCAGGGCTGCGTGCCAAGATCGCAGTAAACACCAACGATGGTCGAATCGACCCGGTGGGCGCCTGTGTCGGTATGCGTGGTGCACGTGTGCAGGCAGTTACCAATGAGTTGTCTGGTGAGCGTGTAGATATTGTGTTGTGGGATGATAATCCGGCACAGTTTGTGATCAACGCTATGGCTCCGGCAGAAATTGAATCCATCGTTGTCGACGAAGACACTGGTTCGATGGATGTGGCAGTAGCCGATGAAAACCTGGCGATGGCGATTGGCCGTAGTGGCCAGAATGTACGTCTCGCCTCTGAGCTGACTCAATGGCAGATTAATGTCATGAGTGCTGACGAATGGCAGAATAAGCAGGAAGCTGAATCCAGCTCCACTATGCAGGTGTTTATGGATCGCCTGGATATTGATGAAGACGTAGCGGGTGTGCTGGTGGAAGAGGGCTTTGCTTCCCTCGAAGAAGTGGCTTATGTACCGATCGAAGAAATGCTCACGATTGAGGGCTTCGATGAGAATATTGCCGAAGAGCTGCGTGCTCGCGCTAAGGACTCATTGCTGACCCAGGCGCTGGCCTCTGAAGAGAAGCTGGATGCATCCGAGCCTCAGGAAGATCTACTGAATATGGACGGTATGGAGCGCCAGCTGGCTTTCCAGCTGGCTAGTCGTGGCATTGCCACTATGGAAGACCTGGCGGAGCAGGCGGTGGATGACCTGTTGGATATTGAAGGTCTCGACCAAGAGCGTGCTGCAGCTCTGATTATGAAGGCGCGTGAACCCTGGTTTGCTGGTGACAGCGGCGAACAAGTTTAAGCGCAACGACATAAAACGTACGTATACGTATAAGTAACCCCCTCCGACCAAGTGACTTTTAGGAGAGAGAATGGCCGAAGTAACAGTTAGCGAACTCGCCAAATCGGTTGGTGCCACCGAAGACCGTCTGCTTAAGCAGATGAAAGAAGCGGGTTTGCCTCACACCTCTGCGGATGCGGCGGTGTCAGATGAGGAAAAGCAGGTCCTGCTCAACTTCCTGAAAAACAGTCACGGGGAGCAGGGTGCAAGCCCGCGCAAGATCACCTTGAAGCGCAAGACCACAACCACGTTGAAAACTGGCTCTGGCACCGGCCGCAAGACTGTGAACGTGGAAGTGCGCAAGAAACGCACTTATATCAAGCGCCCGCAAGCTGAGATCGACGCAGAGGCTGGCGCTGAGGACGCAATTAACTCGGAGCAAGATGCTGCTGTCGATGTTTTGCAGGCAGATCAGGAAATACTGCGTGCGGAGCAAGCAGAGGCTGAACGCGCTGAAGCCGAAGCGGAAGCTGCACGCTTAGCTGCTGAGGAAGAAGCTAGATTGAAGGCGGAAGCCGAGGCAGAGGCCAAAGCGCAAGCTGAGGCCAAAGCAAAAGCTGAGGCAGAAGCAAAAGTGAAAGCACAAACTGAAGTAGGAGCCGACCAGAAGGCGGCTCAAGTAGAGGATAAGATCGCGGAAAAGGTAGTGAAGAAGGCGGAACCCGCCGCACCCATCCGTTCAAGCTATGTGGACGATATCGAAGCAATGCGTATTGCTGCGATGGAGCGTCGCAAACAGCAAGCGGAGCAGGAGAAGCGCGAACTTGAAGAAAAGAAGGCGAAGATAGAAGCCGACCGACGCGCAGCCCAGGAAAAGAAAGAGAAAGCCGTGCAAGCTGCGCAGGCAGCTAAGGCGAAGCCGAAGACAGCGCCAGCGCCAGCGAAGGCCGCTGAGAAGACCGATGAGGTCAAGCCGGCTCTGCGTCGCAAGTTGGAGGCCGCTACGGCTCCTGCTGAGCCAGGCCGCACTGAAGATGAGCCTCGCAAACGTCGCGGTCGCCGCTCCAAGTCTGGCCCGAAAAAATCCAGTAAAACTGCACTGTATGAACAGGCGCTGGAAGTATTTGAAGAGGACGAAGCAAGCAAGCGCAGTACGCGCTCTCTGTCTCGCCCAAATCTCAGAATTAAACCGACACACGGATTTAAGCGGCCAACGGCGAAGCAGGTGTACGAAGTACAGCTGGCCGAGAACATCACTGTAGGCGAATTGGCCAAGCAGATGAATGTGAAAGCTGGAGATCTGATCAAGCGCCTGATGAAAATGGGCGAGATGGCCACGATCAATCAAAGCCTGGATCGTGCGACTGCTCAGCTGATTGCTGAGGAGATGGGCCACAGTGTGGTATACCGCTCTGAAAGTGAACTGGAAGAAGCTCTGGTAGCTGAAACCCAGACCAAAGAGGGCACTGAGGTTTCCCGTGCGCCGGTGGTTACTGTAATGGGCCATGTAGACCACGGTAAGACTTCCTTGCTGGACTACATCCGTAAGGCCAAAGTGGCTTCTGGTGAAGCCGGTGGTATTACCCAGCACATTGGCGCCTATCGCGTGAAAACCAGCCAGGGCGAGATTGCGTTCCTGGATACACCGGGGCACGCTGCTTTTACCGCCATGCGTGCCCGTGGTGCCCAGGCCACTGACGTCGTCATCCTGGTAGTTGCCGCAGATGATGGCGTGATGCCGCAGACGGAAGAGGCAGTCAACCACGCCCGCGCTGCAGGTGTACCTTTGGTTGTCGCGATCAACAAGTGCGACAAAGAAGCTGCCGATCCTGACCGTGTAAAGAACGAACTGGCTGCGAAAGACGTTATCCCGGAAGACTGGGGCGGCGATACTCAGTTCATCAGCGTGTCTGCGCATACCGGTGAAGGTATTGATGATCTGCTGGAAGCGGTTTCCCTGCAGGCAGAGATGTTGGAACTGAAGGCTAAGGTCAAAGTACCGGCGACTGGCGTGGTGATTGAATCCCGCTTGGAAAAAGGTCGCGGTGTGGTTGCCACCCTGTTGGTACAAAACGGCGAGCTGAAGCGCGGTGATATCGTGCTGGCTGGGCAGAGCTACGGCCGTGTCCGCGCTATGACGAATGAACTTGGCAAGCAGGTTAAAGAAGCTGGTCCCTCAACCCCGGTTGAACTTCTGGGTCTGGATACCACGCCTAATGCTGGTGATGAGTTCATGGTGGTAGCGGACGAGCGCAAGGCCCGCGAAGTTGCTGAACAGCGCGCCGACAAAGAGCGTCGCGAGCGTATGCAGCGACAGCAAGCTGCCAAACTGGAAAACATGTTTGCTGACATGGAAGCCGGTGAGCGCAAAGTTCTGCCTGTCGTCATCAAGGCTGACGTACGCGGTTCCCTCGAAGCAATTCTGGGTGCGCTGGCAGATATTGGTAACGAAGAAGTCTCTGTGAACGTCGTATCCAGTGGTGTGGGTGGTATCGCTGAAAATGATATCAACCTGGCCCTGACCTCCGGCGCTATCGTGCTCGGCTTTAATACCCGTGCCGATGTTGCCGCGCGCAAGGTTGCTGAGACGGAAGCCGTTGAGATTCGCTACTACAGTGTGATCTACAACCTGCTCGACGAAGTGAAGCAGGCGCTGTCTGGCATGCTGGAGCCGGAAATACGTGAAGATATCGTAGGTATCGCTCAGGTACGTGATGTGTTCCGTTCGCCCAAGTTTGGCGCTATTGCCGGCTGTATGGTTACCGAAGGTACCGTATACCGTAATAAGCCAATCCGTGTACTGCGCGATAACGTGGTGATCTACCAGGGTGAGCTGGAATCACTGCGCCGCTTCAAGGACGATGTCCAGGAAGTGCGCAATGGCATGGAGTGTGGTATCGGGGTTAAAGACTACAATGACGTCAAAGATGGCGATCAGATTGAGGTCTACGATATCGTTAAGGTTGCCCGCGAACTCTAATATTTTACGGGCCGGATGATGAGCAAACCCGCTCGGTGCAAGCCGAGCGGGTTTGCTTGTCGTTAGACCGCCATTCTCTATAGGTAAAAAATGGCAAGAGAATTCCACCGTGCAGACCGTGTCGCCGATGCGATGCGTCGCGAACTGGCACAGCTGATTCAGAAGGAAGTGCGCGACCCTCGTGTGGGCATGATTAATGTCAATGACGTGGAGGTCAGTCGTGATCTGGCCACTGCCAAGGTGTTTGTCACCCTGGTCGGTGAGGACGACCGCGAAAAAATCAATGCTTCCATGACTGTGCTGAATAAGGCCGCAGGCTTCCTGCGCACTCAGCTGGCGCGCTCTATCCAGATGCGCAGCATTCCACGCTTGCATTTCCGCTACGATGAAACCTCCGTACGCGGACAGGAACTTTCCGCGCTGATCGAAAAAGCGGTAAATTCTGATCGTAAGCACAACGACGACGATAGCGACTCTAGCGAAGATTAATACATGGGCCGCAGACCTAAATGGGGCCGGCCGGTTCACGGCGTGCTGTTATTGAACAAGCCCGCTGGGATCACCGCCAACGATGCCCTGCAAAAAGCCAAACGCCTCTTTTTTGCCAATCGCGCGGGTCATACCGGTGCGCTTGATCCTCTGGCAACCGGCGTACTGCCGATCTGCTTCGGAGAGGCCACCAAATTTTCCCAGTTCCTACTCGATGCTGACAAGCGCTATCGCAGTACCTTCTGTTTCGGTATGACCACCGCGAGTGGGGATGCGGATGGCGATGTTCTGGAGACTAAAGACGCCTCCGGTTTAACAGAGCAGGCCGTACTCAAGGCTATGGAGGCTTTCCGAGGGCGTATCAAGCAGGTGCCTTCCATGTACTCCGCTCTCAAGCATAAGGGTCAGCCTCTTTATAAATTGGCGCGCCAGGGTATTGAGGTGGAGCGCGAAGCGCGTGAAATTGAGATTTTTGAGTTTGAGCTACTGGGCTTTACTCCCGGTAGCCAGCCTCGCGCTGAAGTGGAAGTGCATTGTTCCAAGGGGACCTATATTCGCAGCATTGCCGAAGACTTGGGACAGGCTTTGGGAGTGGGTGCCTATGTTGAGCAACTGCATCGCAGCGCCGCTGGCCCTTATGATGAGACGGATGCGATAACGCTTGAGGCGTTGACTGAAGAGCGTGGCGAAAATGCGCCTGAACAGCTGGATCACCACCTGCTTCCGGTGGACTCTCCGGCAACTTCTTTGCCGAAACTGACCCTGCCCGATGACTCCGGTTACTATGTGCGTCAGGGGCAGTCGGTTATGGATTTGCAGGTCTACCGTATAGGCTCAGAAGGTGATATGGTGCGCCTCTTCCTGGAAAATGGTGATTTTCTGGGCGTTGGAGAAATTACAGACGAAGGGTGCGTAGCACCGCGGCGTCTGGTAAGTGAAACTTAAGTGGATTGTACCAAGGTGGCGAAAGTCGGCGCGGTGCTGGAAGCGAAAGTGTTGCAGCGGGTTTGCCCGCTATATAGCGATTAGCTGGTCTGTAAATATGCACGGGCCAGCCAAATCTTTAAAAGCATATTACGACGAGGTAATTCGTTATGGCACTGACTGCAGTAGAAAAAGCAGCCATCCTGTCTGAGCACGGCCAATCTGAAGGCGATACCGGTTCTCCGGAAGTCCAGGTAGCCCTGCTGACTGCCAACATCAACAAACTGCAGGGTCACTTCTCTGCGCACAAGCAGGATCACCACTCTCGCCGTGGCTTGATCCGCATGGTAAACCAGCGTCGTAAGTTGCTGGACTACCTTAAGCGCAAGGATCTGAGTCGTTACGTACAGCTGATCGCCAAGCTCGGCCTGCGTCGCTAAGACCCTGGAATGCCCGCCTCTGGCGGGCATTCTTTTTAATACTTATCGGAAAGTGACATTCGTGTCATTTCTCGAAAGTAGCATTGCAAGAATCGACAGGAAGATTTACCCGTATCGATTGTGCGATGCTAGCACCGGTCACCCTGGCCGGTGGTGGCACATCCTCGTGTCGCCCTGTGAGGGGAGTTTGGAATTCCCCCGCGGGCAAAAATTGATTGTAGGGGTTACTGGAATGGGCCAGTAGCCGTAAGGAAATAGGAAAAAACGAATGAATCCAGTAAGTAAAACTTTCCAGTACGGACAACACCAGGTCACCATCGAGACCGGCCGCATTGCGCGCCAAGCTACCGGCGCGGCGCTGGTTACCATGGGTGAAACAGTTGTTCTGTGTACCGTTGTCGGTGCCAAGGAAGCCAAGCCTGATCAGGGCTTCTTTCCGTTGTCTGTGCACTATCAAGAAAAAGCCTATGCGGCTGGCAAAATTCCCGGTGGCTTCTTCAAACGTGAGGGGCGCCCGTCTGAAAAAGAAACTCTGACTTCCCGTTTGATCGATCGCCCGATCCGCCCACTGTTCCCCAAAGGCTTCATGAATGAAGTGCAGGTGATGATCACGGTACTTTCTGCAGAGAAGGACGTGGACCCGGATATCGCCGGTATGATCGGCACCTCTGCGGCACTGTCAGTATCCGGCATCCCATTTGGTGGCCCGATCGGCGCCGCTCGCGTGGGCTACACCCAGAAAGACGGCTATCTGCTTAACCCGAATTACAGCGTGCTGAAAGGCTCAGAGCTGGACATGGTAGTCGCGGGTACCAAAGATGCTGTGCTGATGGTTGAATCCGAAGCGAAAGAGCTGCCGGAAGATATCATGCTGGGCGCAGTACTATTTGCCCACCAGGAAATGCAGGCGGTAGTTAAAGTTTGTGCAGAGCTGAAAGCGGAAGCCGGGAAGCCCACTTGGGATTGGCAGCCAGAAGCTGAAAAGACCGAGTTAAAAGCTGCGCTTGAAGACCAGTTTGCTGGCAAGGTTGCCGAAGCATATGCAATCACTGACAAGCAGCAACGCACGACCCGCCTAAATGAGCTGCGTAGCGAAGCGGTCGAAGCCCTGGCTTCTGAAGAAGTTGAAGCTGGCGATGTGAAGAGCTACTTCGGCAAGCTGGAAAAGAAAACTGTTCGCGGTGCCGTAGTGCGTGGCGAGCCGCGTATTGACGGACGCGACACCAAAACTGTACGCCCGATTAATGTTGAAGTTGGTGTCTTGCCGAAAGGTCACGGTTCTGCGCTGTTCACCCGTGGTGAAACCCAGGCGTTGGTCGTTGCTACTCTGGGTGCTACCCGCGATGCGCAAATCATCGATGCACTGGAAGGCGAGCGCAAAGACTACTTTATGCTGCACTACAACTTCCCTCCCTACTCCGTAGGTGAAGCGGGTCGTGTAGGTGCTACCGGTCGTCGTGAAATTGGTCACGGCCGCCTGGCCCGTCGCGGTATTGCGGCTGTTCTGCCGGACCCCGAAAGCTTCCCTTACACGCTGCGTGTGGTTTCTGAAATCACTGAATCCAATGGTTCCAGCTCCATGGCCTCCGTGTGTGGCTCCAGCTTGGCATTGATGGATGCGGGCGTGCCTTTGAAAGCACCGGTTGCCGGCATTGCGATGGGCCTGGTGAAGGAAGACGAAGGCTACGCAGTCTTGACCGATATCCTCGGTGATGAAGATCACCTGGGCGATATGGACTTTAAGGTTGCCGGTACCGCTTCTGGTGTCACTGCCCTGCAGATGGATATCAAGATCGAAGGTATCACCGAAGAGATCATGGAAACTGCGTTGGAGCAGGCCCTGCACGCGCGTTTGCATATCCTCGTGGAAATGAACAAACTGATCGGTGAGTCCCGTTCCAGTGTCAACGAGAACGCACCGCGTTTCGCAACTCTGAAGATCTCTCCAGATAAGATTCGTGATGTTATCGGTAAGGGTGGCGCGACTATCCGCTCTATCACCGAAGAAACTGGCGCTTCCATCGATATCGAAGATGATGGCAGCATCAAAGTCTTCGGCGAAGACGGTGAGAGCCTGGAAGCTGCGGTAACCCGCATTGAGGAAATTACTGCGGAAGCTGAGATCGGCGCTATCTACGAGGGGACTGTGGTCCGTATCGTGGATTTCGGTGCCTTCGTCAACTTCCTGCCAGGTAAAGACGGTCTGGTGCATATTTCCCAGATCGCCGAAGAGCGTGTCAATGCGGTCACTGATTACTTGAGTGAAGGCGAGAAGGTAAAAGTAAAGGTACTCGACGTAGATCAGCGTGGGCGTATCAAGCTTTCTATCAAAGAAGCTAAGGCCGACGCCGCTGCTGAGGAGGCCAAGCAGGCTTCCGGCGAAGCTTAAGCCTGACGAACAAAAAAACCGGCCTTAGGCCGGTTTTTTTGTTTCTGCCTGGGGCAAATTTGTCGCTTCTCACTGGATTTCTATTAGAATTCTGGAAAAAAGGGCGAAACTTTGCATAATTTCTGGCTAATCGACATCCTCCTCACTCTCGCTGCGTTACTGATAGCCAATCAGTACTGGCGACTTACCAACGCTCGCTTCCAGTCCGCTGCTCTGTTGGTGGTGACGGGGCTTTTATGTATTGCCGTGTCGGCAATTATCGGCGCTTACCGCTATGGTATCGATCCGGGAGCAACACAGTTACATCGAGCACTGCTGCGCCTTTCTGGCTTTACGGCGCTGCCGTTGATCGGAATTGGCCTGATGTGGGCACGTTTCGAAATTCGAGTGGGTCACAATACCCGGGGGCCCGCCTATGTGGCACTGGTATTGGTACTGGCTTCCTCTATCGCATTATCGGAAAGTGGCATAGTGTCTCCGCAAAAAGTCACCGAGCTGTACTCAGCTTTGGGGCTGTTGTTGTGGCTGTGGGTAGCGATGTTAGAGTTACTATCGCCGCACCGGCTTTCAACTCCAGAGCCATTGCTACTGGGAGCTGGTGCTGTACTGATTGCTATCGATGGGCTATTTGTGGGCACCGGAGCGCCAAGAGTTCTGGGTTTAGCGCGT
Organism: Microbulbifer okhotskensis; assembly: GCF_023895975.1. Classification (GTDB taxonomy): domain Bacteria; phylum Pseudomonadota; class Gammaproteobacteria; order Pseudomonadales; family Cellvibrionaceae; genus Microbulbifer; species Microbulbifer okhotskensis. The sequence goes on along the minus strand of NZ_JALBWM010000034.1, from coordinate 29,717 downwards.
ACAAACTGGTTTCATTTACTTTTAGCGATATCCCTGTTTTCGTTATTAGCTGCCCGTCCCCTGTTTGAAAAAGGTAGGAATTCAAATGAGTGAAAATGTTACGCAACTGCATGGCGGTTGCCATTGCGGTGCGGTTCGCTACAAGGCGCAGCATCAACGCAAATGGGGAGAGGCATTGGTGGCCCATGCCTGTAATTGCTCTATATGTGAAAAAGTCGGCTACTTGCACTTGATTGTACCGGCAATAAATTTTCGCCTGGAACAGGGGGAGGGCGATCTCAGTTGTTACACTTTTAATAGCGGTGTAGCGAAACACTACTTTTGTCGCCATTGCGGGGTAAAACCTTTTTATATTCCGCGCTCAAATCCCGATGGCTACAGCCTTAATGCACGCTGCCTTGATACTATTCCACAAGGGTTGGAAGTAGAGCCATTCGATGGGAAAAATTGGGAAAAGAATGCTAAGGAATTGGCGCACCTGAGCGAAGTGGCCAAGGATTAAGGCGCTTCTGAATAATTCTTGTGGGGCTTGAAGGTTGCAACTGTAGCTGCCCCCCCCCCTCTGCAAGTGATTGCTGATCGACTATGAGTATTCTAAAGACCTAACGATTCGGTCCGCATTCGCCATAATGGTGTAGGCAATTGTTGAGCCTGCAATATTGGGAAAATTGGCGGAGTCCACGATATGAATGTTCTGATGGTGTGCTGGCCGTCCGAAAAGATCCGAGCGCAATATCTCGTGCTCCCCGCCCATTGGGAAGCTGCCGCCACTATGAAAACTTTTGCCCGGCAGTAGCAATTTCATATGGAAGGGAGGGACTATCCCGAGCTTTATCAAACAGCGCCTTATCAATGACTGTGTTTTTCCTGCAACCTCACGGGCCCTAGTGTTTTCAATACCTTTTATTTCCACCGCAGAGCTATTCGAACGCTTGTTGGTTAAAGTTAGCTCCAGTGCATCAGAGTCCTCAGAGTGCAAAAAGCCCTGGACGATATACAGATGATCGAGAGCGAGATGTTTAGGGAAGAAGGAAGGTAGCAGAGACATTATTTGATCTTCAATAATTTGGCTACGACCGTACAATTGAAGATGCACCTGTTCCGGGCTTATGTCAGAGTTTTCAAGTTCCAGGAAAACTTCTGCCAATGTGAATTCAATTTCAGAGCGATGTCCTTTGTAGGACCAAAAAGGAAAAAAGAAGCACTGGCTACTTTTGATCTTGATAGGCGTGCTCAACAGATTGAGAGATCTTGTCAATAGGGTGGTCGTTGCAAATTGTCCGGCGGCTAAGAATACTTTCTCCGCTACCAATTTATGTGTCTCGCCGCTGTTTACATCGACCGCAATCACTTCAATGCCATTCTTTCCTTCGTCAACTTCCAGCACGAGTAACCCTTGATGTATTAAAAGGCCATCCTTTTGTAAATTTTCAAATAGCGTTTTTGGGTTGAAAATAGACTGGTATGGACAACCGTCTAAACAATGTCCGCAATACTTACATCCGTGTTCACCGCTACCTGCGTCTACAGCGAGCCGGGCTCGGCCAAATTCAATACCACAGTTTCGTAGACTCTTTTCGATGTTGGCGAGTTTACTGAGTATGAAATCCGTCGGTGAATTTCTCTTCAATGTTTCAAAATCTTCAGAAAATAAAGGGAATTTTGTATGAAGATTATCTTTCTCCGCACTTATTGGCATGTAGCGAAGCACATTCTCATATGATGGAGCCAGCTCACTTAAGGAGAGAGGCCATTTCCGTAGTTGACCTTCACTATAGGGCATAATAGCCGCCCCCCATACATTTCCGAGCCCTCCAAAGCCATGGGAGAATTCGGTATGACAGTTTTCTGTTTCGATTTGAAACTGTTCTGGTACTTTATAGGGAAAGTCTGACCCAAAAATATATCTTCTTTCGACCCCCCGACTAGATGCTATAGATGGCGGAAATAACTTATCTTTTTCCTCCTGCTCCCATGCATCGACACTCTTTTGGGACAAGGTGTTAACCTGCTGTTGAATATGGTGTTCAAGGTCATATGAAACGTCAATGACTTCAACCGCTTGCCCAATTTCTAGAAGCCCTTTGACTGCTGCGATTCCCGCAGGACCACTCCCAACAACCAAATTTTTAATTTTACGCACTGAAAGCCCTTCTCGTCAGGTATCTGCTTTGTGCACAGGCTCAATGTTCATCTTGATAAACTGAATTGTAGTCTCCGCAATATTTCTGGTTAGATGATCGTCAATCCGCCCCTCTAGTACCTGTTTTCAGTATTTTGTCTGTCCCTGTGGGGTTAAGTTTACTTATAGGCAGTACTCCAAACTGGATGACTATAGTGCAATGCCCGCTGCTTGGATGCGAAGGTGAAGAATGGGGGGGAATCTGTTCGATAGTCAGAATTGGGAGTAGTACACCACAGTGTTGGTGCACTTCAGCACAAGGCCGCCTTAAAATTTTCCAGCGGGTATGGACCTCTATGGAAGCTGGTCTTGTTTATGTTATTTTACTTGATCGTAAAGGCTCTGGCCGTAAGTTGGACTTGCAAGCAATGAAATCCTGGCAGCCCGACCGGGGCATTCTTTGGTTGTACTTTGGTGACTTCAACAACGACACCACAGAATAGATTCAAAGTGACCGCGGGCTTGAGCCCGCGGTAGTAGAGGCCCTGCTATCCAAAACAGCGCGCCCTTGCGCTGCAGGCATGGATCAGGGAATTCTGCTGCCTAGGTACGGTATTAAGCATAAAAGAAAATTACACCATAAAGCTATGACTGGGGCTGAGATTTGGGTAGGGGAAAATCGCATTATTAGTATTTGCAGGCGCAGCCAACCCTCTGAGGATGATTTGGTTCCCACCTTCGCAATGGTTTTGGTCCCTGGAGCACTGCGGCCCTCGTTGTTTCACTGGCAGATTTATTAGTGTTACGAATGAGTGATCATGCCGAGGAGTTTGAAGAAAAAATAGAGGATTTGGAAAACTTGCTGTTGGGAGAAGGCGGGTGGGAATTGTCGTTAATACTGGTAAGATTGCGAAAGGGAATGATCGTTCTGCGTCGATATTCAGGTTTGCAACGAGAGGCACTCGGGCGTATGCAGCAGGAAGCTTTCCCTGGTTTGATAAGCATATTCACGCCTTGCTGGGGAAAGTGAATGATCACTTGCAGCGGTATATTGATGATATGAATATGGTGCGTGAACGGGCTGCAATCGCCCAGGGGGTGTTGCTGAGTCGAAACTCTGACGAGTTGAACAGTCGGATGTATACGTTGTCCGTTATAGCGACGGTTTTTCTACCCTTAAGTTTTTCACTGGGTCGTTTGGTATTAGCGTGGGTGGAATACCCTGGGCCCAATCTTCCCGGGAATTTTTCGTATTTTATATTTTGAAGCTGTCCAGCCATGGCTGGACAGCTTGCATTTTTTATTGGAAAAAATGGCTGTAAAGCCTCTCCCGATCCCCTGCGGGATAGGCTGTATTGATGAGTTAGTGCTTAACCCATGAAAAATCCACAAAAACTGGGTCGTGGTCGCTCAGCCCGGTATACTCTGCAGCGCCAATGTAGTAGTTGGTAACCTCCAGTGTAAAGTTGGGGTTATTATTGATTACCACGACGTGATCCGTGTCGTTCTGAAGTTCATTGTCACAGGCTTCCAGGCTGGTATCACTGCCTGACAGCATGTACTGGCAGGCATGCTTACCACCGGTTTTGGCAAAGAATGCCTTCCACGTCTGGTAATTAACCCCGCGCCAGTCATCATCATTTTCATCAAATGCCATATTGAAGTCGCCGGCCAAAATAACAGTGGCGTTACTTGAGTGGGCAACAATCATGTCAGCAATTTGGTCAAGCTGTTTGGCTTTAGCGTTAAGATCCTCATCTTGATGTCCAGCATCCATATGAGTGTTATAGATATGAACATGATAATTTTCAGTGACTTCAACTTTCGCGACAGTGAAGCCTTTTTCGGTGTCACAGTCATTGCCAGCACATTTGTTAAAAGTTTCTTCTTCATACGTGGTAAATGAGTAGTCGTTATCGTCGCGGTTATCACGATCAAAGGGAAACTTGGAGAAAGTCAGCAAGCCGTTACCAAAAGTAGTGCCGGTGCCTTTCCAGTGCTTTGAGCGATAGGGGACTGTGTCATTATCGAGCTTGTCATTGTCATCCAGGTAGTTGGCTTTCGTTTTGTTCCACGCCTCTTGCATTAGCCAGAGATCTTTGGGGTTGCTGTCGAAAGTGCGAATAATCTGCTTGAAGTCCGACTTGCTGTTGCCGCCAATACATTCTAAAAAGCCATCCATGTTGTAGACGATCATGTCAAAGTTGCCCGAATTGGCATCGGCGAAGTGGGTGTCACCATACTCGTAACCATCCAGGTCTTTTGAGCCGGTATCATCGACATCGCCAATAAATTCGAACCAGTTGCACGAGGTGACAGCGTCCCATATATCTTCAAAATCAGCTGCACCTACGGGATAGCTGACTAATAGAGTCAGGGAAATTAATATTCTTTTTATCATTTTTTTATTCTCCAAACGGGTTGTCGCTAATTGGTTTTTGACGGGTTCGAAAAGTGGGCCTTTTTATCAGTAGGGCCTTTGTTTCTCGAAGTTGGGGATGATGGATAGCGTAGATTACAAATTGGAGTAAGGAAGGTTTATTTTATTTTATTTTCCTGTAAGAGATGGCGTAGAGGGGACTGTTTACAAGAAAGTAATGGAAGCCATGAATAGAATGAAATTTCTCACAGGACATTTAAGGCGCTATAGCACCTTCTGGTCCGTTGAATATTCCGTCCTTGGAGCAAGTCTTTTAGATGTTGTTGCGCTGGATATATTGAGGAGGTTGAACGTCGGCGCTATTTTTTATCCAAATAGGGTAACCATTTGCTGGGACAGCGCTGCCAAGTGTCCATGGGTATCCCACAAGCGAGACTGAATGACTGCATAGCCATTTTCTGCCTGTTCTACCGCTGCTTGGTATTGCCACCAATCGGAAGCTTTGTGTTTGGCTAGGGGCTCCATAAACTCTGCCGTCCAGGTTAAGGAGCTGGCGGGTGCCGGTGCTTTTAGCATTGGCAGTGTTGCCGGCGGCCAGGCATCGATCAGTGCGAGTAAATGGCTGATGCCTGCATTGGATTTGCTGCCATCTTTAAAGCGTACCCATCCACCCAGTATTTTTTCAGTGGAGCCACTAAACGGCAGTTGCCCACGAGCGATGCGGTAGTCGAACTTCTGTGTAAATTCCGGTACCACGCCTTCGATGTAGGGCAGGGCGAGACATTCCTCTGGTGCGGGGTACTTAGGCGCTGTGGGCCCCTTGACGCGAACAGTAGATTCCCTGCCATTGCCGAAGCTGGCCATTCCCGCCAGCATGACGGTATCGCCTTGGTCAAGATACCCGTTAATCTGTGTGACTGAGCGCCCCGCGCGGAGCATCTCTACCCGGGTTTCTATGGCGCCTGCGGCAACAGGGCGGACAAATGAAGTCGTAAGAGAGCGCAGGCTGTTGGCAGCGGATATTTCAGCTGCCATTTGCTCATACAGCATGGCCGCCACCAAGCCACCAAAAGTTGCTCGGCCCTGGGTCCAGCCCTCGGGCACGCAGGAGGTACCCTGGCCAGAGCGCCAATCCTGGAGTAGTTGGTCGAACGTCATAGTGCTACCGCTTGGAAGCGGCAGAGGTTCTTCTCTGCCGCAAAAATACCGAGAAAGAGTTACCCGGATGGGGGAGTATTATTGAAAAATATGCTCTTCGCCGGGGAAGACGCCCTCTTTTACGTCTTCGGCGTATTTACGCAGAGCACCGGGAATATCCTCGGCTTCGACCAGAAAGTTTTTGGAAAATTTGGGTGGCTGTTCCGTGAGACCCAGAATGTCATTTATTACCAATACCTGGGCATCGCAGTCGCGCCCTGCGCCAATGCCGATGGTGGGCATGGATACTGATTTGGTGATACGTTTTGCCAGGTCCGCAGGCACGCATTCCAACACGACAAGGTCAGCACCGGCTTCGTCGAGTAATAGGGCATCTTCAAGAATCTGCTTGGCGTGTTCTTCGTCGCGTCCTTGAACGCGATAGCCCCCCAGTTTGTGGACAGACTGAGGGGTGAGGCCCAGGTGGGCGCAGACGGGAATACCTCGGTCAGAAAGAATTCTCACCGTGTCGGCAAGCCAGGCGCCGCCTTCCATTTTTACCATATGCGCGCCCGCCTGCATGATGCGAGTCGCATTGGTCAGGGCCTGCTCGGTGGTGGCGTAGGTCATAAAAGGCATATCGCCCATGATCAGGGATTTTTTATTGCCGCGGGCGACCGCTTCGACGTGATAGATCATCTGCTCCATGGTAACCGGCACGGTGCTGTCATAACCCAACACCGTCATGCCAAGGGAATCTCCAACAAGGAGTGTTTCTACCCCAGATTTCTGTGCCATCGCAGCCATGGGGGCATCGTAGAGAGCGACGGTAATAAATTTCTCACCGTTGGCTTTCTTTTTTCGCAGGGATTGAACGGTTACGAGCTTTTCTAATTCAGAGGGTGCGTACATAACGATTAACTTCCTGGGTTGTAGTAGTGCCGGCCACTGGTGATCGTGAACAGATATTCGACCAGCTGTTTGTAGTCCTCTGGGCTATCGACTATGTCGATTTCCTCGGTGTTGACGATAAGTAGAGGTGCCTCATCGTAAAAGTGGAAAAATCGGGTATAGGCATTGTTGAGGGTGTCGAGGTATTCATCACTGATTGCGCGTTCGGCAGGAATTCCCCGGTTGCGAATACGGGTCTGCAACACTTCGAGGGGAGCCTGAAGGTAAATTACCAAGTCAGGCTTGGGGACTTCGAGGGTGAGGTGTTTATAGACCTGCTGGTACAAGTACAGTTCATCTTTGTCCAAAGTCACTTCGGCAAAGAGCTGGTCCTTTTCGATCAAAAAATCAGAGACCCGCACAGGCTCAAAGATGTCGTCCTGTCTGAGTGCTTGAATTTGTTGAGATCGCTGGAGCAGAAAGTGTAATTGAGTGGGGAGTGCTGCACTCTGTGGGTCACGATAGAAACGTTCTAAGAAAGGGTTTTCTTCCGGCAATTCCAGCAGTGTGCCGTAGTTGAAAGTGGAGGCCAGTTTCTTTGTCAGTGTGGTTTTACCCACACCGATATTGCCTTCGACAGCGATAAATTTTGGCGGAGTCCTGTTACCCGTCTTGAATTCAGTCGTAATGGGCCCGCTTTTTTCGGTAACCACTTGAGCGACTCCTCTTTGTCTGGGGGTCTTCCCTGATGAATTGCAAACGCAAAAGTACTACTGAGTGAGCCGTCAGTCGAGTAGTTGAGCCTCAGTTGGGCGCAGCCGCTCAAATTTTATTCAGGCGATTGTCGGGGCAGCTCTGTAGTAGCGCTTGTAAAGATTCACCGCCAGGCAACTCGGCTTCGGGGGCCAACTCCGCCAGAGGTTGTAGGACGAAGTTACGCTCATTCATGCGTGGGTGCGGAACCTGCAAGCGGGGTAGGTCAATTTGGGACTGCCCAAAAAGCAATATATCCAGGTCGAGGGTGCGAGCCCCCCAGCGAATGGAGCGCTCGCGCCCGTGGGCCAACTCAATCGATTGGAGTTGGTCTAGGAGCTTTAAAGGGGGCAGTGCCGTCTGCAGCTCTGCTACAGCATTGAGGTAATCGGGTTGTTCGCCCGGGCCAACAGGGGCGCTGCTGTAATAACTCGAACAGCGCAGTAACCGGGTGTTGGGAATTTGGTCCGTTGCCGAGAGGGCACTGCGCAATTGCTTGTTGGGTTCTGACAGGTTGCTACCCAGCCCGATATAGACCGTCTGCATTACTGTTCAGCTCTTGGCTTGCGATGGCGCCCACCGCGAGAGTTGCGACTACGTCGTCCACTGCCACCGCTAGTTTGCAACATGCGTACCATTTGTTGGCGCTGTTCGTCATCACCCTGCTGAAAATCTGTCCACCACTTGCCGAGATTCCCGTCAATTTCGCCGCTTTCTTCACGTAACAACAGGAAGTCGTAAGCTGCGCGGAAGCGCGGGTGTTCCATCAGGCGCTGGGCGCGGCTGCCACCCCGTTGCGGCAGACGTTGCTGCAGGTCCCATATTTCGCGCATTGGGATAGAAAAACGCTTGGGTATTGCTGTATGGGCCAGTTGTAAACTAGTTATTTTCTGGGCGGCTTGGGCCAGTGCCGGCGCCGCTGGAATACCCTTGGCAATCAGCTTTTGCTGTTCGGTATTGACTGCCGGCCACAGGAGAGCAGCGTACAGGAATGCGGGTGTGACACGCATGTCGGCATGAATACGTTTGTCCGTATTGCGCAGTGCCAGCCGGGAAAGTTCGAGGGCTGCAGTATTGCCCTCAATTTGTGCGGCATTGTCCGGGAACAGGTGTTGCCACAACCGATAGCGGCGCATGAGCTCAAAAGTACGCTCGCCGTGCCCCCCCATGAGAAGTTTGAGTATCTCATCGAACAGTCGGGCCGGGGCAATATTGCGCAGCAGGGGGCCCAGCTCTTCGAGGGGGGCTTCAGTTTGACTCTCTATGGCGAAATCCAGCTTGGCGGCAAAGCGCACGGCGCGCAGCATCCGCACAGGATCTTCCTTATAGCGGGTTACCGGTGAGCCGATCATGCGGATCAGGCGCTTTTCAATGTCCTCGACGCCACCGGTATAGTCGTGAATTTCGAAACCGTTAGTGGTGTAGTAGAGGGCGTTGACAGTGAAATCGCGACGTATTGCGTCGCTTTCCAAATCGCCGTAGACGTTGTCGCGCAGTAGCATGCCATGCTCTGACTGCTTGGCCTCATGGGCTTCGCCATCGGCGTGATGTCCGCGAAAAGTGGTAACTTCGATAACTTCACGGCCGATTCGGGCGTGAAGGATGCGGAAACGTCGCCCGACAATGCGGGCTCCGCGAAACAGCTCTTTGGCTTGTTCCGGAGTGGCATCGGTGGCGATATCGAAGTCCTTGGGGTGCCCACTGAGCATGAGGTCACGCACACCACCGCCAACAATGTAGGCTTGGTAACCGGCTTCCTGCAGGCGTTTCATCACCGTCAGGGCTGCGCGGCTGATATCACGGCGTGAGATGTTGTGGTCGTTGCGGGCGATAACCCGGGGGCCTTTGTCGGCTGGCTTGCGCCAGCGCTTAATACTACTAATCAGGTTGTTGAGCATACGGCTGTCTGTGTTGACTGCTGCCATTTTGGGATGGCCGGGAAAGCCCCGCTGTGCGTGACCACACATCTGGTGGTGGCAATAGTCCCTTCCAACCGGGGATTCACGGTGGCACTGCTGGAGCCTCTGTACCTGGGGGGGCCCAGGGCGAAGCCCGAAAGGGAGCCTTTTCGGCTATCTATCCTCAGAGATCGGGACTCGCGGGCGCGATTCTAACACACGCAAAGGAATGCGCCCGCAATATGCGGGTGCTTATAAATTTGGGGAAAAAGGAATGTGGGAATTATTATTACGAGTATGAAGGCAGCGGCTTCCTTGCGCTATCAATTTGCTTTCAAGCAAACACCCTCTCCCAGGTACAGTTCAGTCAGTTTGCAACGCGCTTGTTGTTATTCTTATTCTTCTTGAAAATTATTGTTATTATTTATTGTTGTTCTTTCGGTTTTGGCCTCTCTTTGCTTTTATTGTCGGCCGCCCCATTATTTTTATTGTGTTTCGCCCCTCTTATTGTGAGTAGTTATAGGGCTTTTAACAGTCATTTATTTTTATTGTTGGCTGTTTTCAATTTCTGTACTAAAGGTAAAGCACTTACTATGCCAACTTTAAAAAACACTTATAAATCAATTGGTTACGATCTTTACGAAATTTGACGGAACTTTTCGAGGAGCCATTGCGTTACGGAAGGTAGAGGTATTGTTACTTCCATGCGAGTCTGGGTAACACTCTTGAGGGTTACTTCTCCGTACGGTGGGTAACAGTTTCTGTTGGGGAAGCTTTTGGTGAGGAAAGGGGGAGTAATCGAAACTGAAAGTGGGGGCTGGCCCCCCGTGGAAAGAGTGGTTCGTTAGGCTTCGGCGGCAGCGCGGCGGCTCTTTTTGCGCGGGATACCGAGCTTTTGACGGCGTTCCCACAGGCATTTTCGGCTGACCCCGAGCTTCTTTGCCAGCTCGGTTTCACTCATGGTGTCTTGATGTTCAATCACAAAGCGTGCGAAGTAATCCTCCAGGGATAGGTCCTCGCGGGGATCGGTATGCAGGCTGCGTGGGCGCTGGATGCCGATGGTCTCCTCAATGGGGACCAGATCGAGATCGATATCCAAAATTTTGTGGTCAATTTCCCTGCAGTCCTTATCCGTAAGGATTACTGCACGTTGAATGGCATTCTCCAGTTCGCGTACGTTACCGGGCCAGGTGTACGTCGTTACCGCCTGAATCGCTTCTGGAGAGAGGCGTAACAGCGGGCGCGCAACCTTGGTGCAGAACTTTTCCAGCAGGTGTTCTGCCAATGCAAGTACGTCTCTGCCGCGCTCGCGAAGGGGCGCCAGGGTCATCTGTACCACGTTAATACGATAGTAAAGGTCTTCCCGGAACTTCCTTTCCGCCGATAACTGGCGCAGATTGCGGTGAGTTGCTGTTACCAGGCGCACATCCACTTTGTGCGACTCGACCGAGCCGATTGGGCGAACTTCGCCCTCTTGCAGTACGCGCAGCAGGCGGGCCTGTGCTTCCAGAGGAAGCTCACCAATCTCATCGAGGAAAAGTGTCCCGCCATCTGCGGCGGCAACCAGTCCTTCGCGTGCCGTCTGGGCACCGGTAAATGCGCCCTTTTCATAGCCGAAGAGCTCCGATTCAATGAGTGTGTCTGGAATAGCGGCACAATTCACGGAGATCAGAGGCTTGTTTGTGCGATGGCTCTCTTCGTGGATAGCGCGTGCGACCAGTTCCTTACCGGTGCCGGTCTCGCCGTGAACCAAGACGGTGGCATCGGTGGGCGCGACTTTATGGATTCGACCGTAGAGTTCTCGCATTACCGGGCTGGTGCCGATCATGCCGGCAATGGTGCTGGTATTCTCTTTCGCTGCGGTGGGCAGAACGCGGTTTTGCTCTGCCTTGCCGATGACCCTGCGCACGGTGGCGAGCATCTCATCGTGGTCGAAAGGCTTGGCGATGTAGTCAGCGGCCCCCATTCGCATCGAGTCCACCGCCGACCTGAGGCTGGCATAACTGGTCATAATCAGCACCGGTATGTCACCGGCGTGCTTGAGCAGGTCGGTACCCGGTGCGCCGGGCAGGCGCAGGTCGGAGATAATCAGGTCGACTTCTTTGAGGCGATATTTGCTGAGCGCCTCCCTGACAGAACCTGCTTCACTGATTTTGTAGCGGTGCCGCTCCAATAGCTTGCGCAGCGCTGTTCGGATAATGGCTTCATCTTCGACGATGAGGATGTGGCTCATGTGTTACGCCTGGTTACAAAACACTCAGTAAGCGCCTAGTTTTACCCGAGCGCCGTTTCGATGCAACTCAAAAACTGTAAATCGGTCAGTTTTTGTATAAAAAACGACCGATGCAAGTGCCGGGCAATCTCAGTCGGCTATTGGCAGCTGCACAATAAACTTGGCGCCACGGCCAGTTTTTGGGTTAGCGGGGCTGACCAGTTCCAGTTGCCCGCCGTGTTCTTCGACAATGCTGTAAACCATTGCCAGGCCCAGGCCGGTGCCTTCACCGGGCTCTTTGGTGGTGAAAAAGGGCTCTAGTATTCGCTCGCGATTTTTGGCTGAAATACCCGGGCCGCTATCGGTCACGGAAATACAAGTGCTGCTCCCCGACTGGTAACCCTCAATTAAAATCTGACCGCCATCCGGGCTGGCATCACGGGCGTTGCTAAGCAAGTTGATAAACACTTGAATCAGGCGCTGGTTGTCGCCCGGCGCGATTAGATATTCGGGAACTTGATTGTCGAATTGCACCTCGGTTTTGTCCCGTTGCAGTGACAGGAGGTTCACCGCCTCCTGTACACAGGCATAGAGGTCCACAGGAGCCCGCTCGCTGTCCTGGTTACCACTGTGGGAGAAGTTCACCAGTGAGTGAACAATACGGCTGATACGCTGGGTCTGGCTCAATATCTGGTCGGCAGTGTCCTGCACTTCGGGGTTATCGCAATCGTACTGGAGATTCTGGGCCAGGCAGGCGATACCGGTTACCGGGTTACCCACTTCATGGGCGACACCGGCGGCTAGGCGGCCCACTGAGGCGAGGCGTTCACTGTGGATAAGTTCCTGCTCGAGAACCTGTGTCTCAGTGATATCCTCCAGGAGCAGCATTTGTGCATCGCCGCGTTCACTGCGGGAGCGGTCACTACGACTGCGTTTTTGTCGGGCTTTGTGTAGGTTGAGCCAGTGGCTGTTGCCATTGAGGCTCACCTGTTGCTTGAAGCGACTGGCATCGGTGGAGAGGGCAAACTCTCCCAGAAGGTCGCGCCAGGGTTCTGCCAGATACTCCAATTTTGAGCCGATGACCTCGCTGGCACTGATACCGGTGAGATCTTGCATCGCGTAGTTCCACAAAAGAATCTCCCCGTCGCGTCCCAGGGAACAGGCTGCCATAGGTAGCTCTTCGAGCATCTGGCGGTGATATAGACGCAGGTTGTTGAGCTCTGCAGCGAGGCCGGTGAGCTGGTGCTTATAGCGCCCCAGGCGGGTCTCAATCAGATGGATGTCTTTGTTTGCCGGCTGGTCGCTGTTTTTGAAGGGAAAGTGCCGATCGATAATCTGCACCGCCAATACCCGCCCCAATAGCCCAGAGAGATTTGACTCGAGCTTGTTGCGCAGTTGACGCAGAGCGTAGGGGCGACGCTCGTCATTTGGTAAATTGAGCTCGGCAAGGGCGTTTTTAACTTCTTTATGGGCGGTTGCCGTTCCCAGGCTTTCGGCCAGGCGCAGCTGGAAATCAGCGGCGGATTCTACATCCAGTCCCAGGCGCAGGGCCTGTGCGATGGTGTCGTCACTACACAGGTCGGCAGCATACTGCTCCAGGTTGCTGGTGTGAGTAACTAGCGACAGCCCGACAAACAGTAAGATGTTAACTCCTAGCGATAAGGTAGTGATTTGCGTCCAAATGGACATGCCCAGGGGAATCTGGAGAGCTGTGCCGGGTAGGGTGATACCGGTGATTCCGAATATTGATGGAATCAGCAAGCAGCAGCCCCAAAGCAGTATGCCGGCGAGCAACCCGCCAATAAATCCGCGCCGATTGCCTCTGGGCCAGTGGATCACGGCGAAAATTCCCGGCAGGAATTGCAGCGAACCGATAAATGCCAGTAGTGCCAGGTCGGACAGTGACAAGCGGTTGTTGAGCAGCAAGTAAAATGCAAAACCGGCGATAAACAGCGCGGCGATGAGCACGCGGCGCAGCCACACCAGCTGTCGGTACATATTGTCTTCAGGGTGCCAGCGGGTGCCCGGCAACAACCAATGGTTCATCACCATGGTGGCGAGAGCCAGGGTGATCATGACCAGGGCACCGGTGGCGGCCGACAAGCCGCCGATAAAGGCCAGGGTCGTGAGCAGGGCCGAACCGCTGGCGCGGGGAACTGCCAGAGAGAAGTATTGCACTGGGCCCGCTACATCCAGGGCAAAGCCGGCCCACATAATCGGAAAGATGGGGAGAGCCATCAACAATAGGAATAGAGGAAATCCCCAGCTGGCAGCGCGTAACGCCTGCCCACTGGGGCGCTCGGCGATACTTAAGTAAAAGATATGCGGCATGGCTACGGCAGTGGCGATAAATACCAGCAGTAGAGTATGGGATGAGCCTTGCTTGATCGGGGTGTAGAGGAGCTGCTGCATATCCGGATTTTCCAGCAGCCATTGGTCCAGGCCGGAAAATCCTCCAAAAACGTCGTAGATAGCATAGCCGCCTACGGCAGTTAAAGCGACCAGCTTCACCAATGATTCCAGTGCCATGGCACTGGCGAGACCTTCCCCCCGCTCGCGAGTGGCACCGTACATACTGGTAAACACAGCCAGCAATACACAGTAGAAGAAAGCAATTAAATTCTTGCTCGACACACCGCTATCCGGCAGCGCCAGCGCGGCGACACTGTCCTGTGACAACAGAGCCAGGGTCTCTGACACTGCCTGGATTTGGAGTGCGATCAACGGCAGCAAAGCCAGCAGCATAAACAGGGTGGCGAGAGTTCCGGCCTGTCGGCTGTGATAGCGGAAAACGAGCAAATCTGCGGGCGAGTACAATTGATAGCGCTGCGCCAGTCTCGCCAGGGGTTCCAATGCCACTGGGGCAAACAGAAACATGGCGCCGGTGCCCAGATAGTAGGCGAGGACACCGTAGCCATATTGCCAGGCGAGGTCGACAATACCGTAAAAAGTCCAGGCCGAGAGTGATACGCCAAGGGAGAGTACGTAAACCAGTGGGTGGCGAACCCAGCGGGATGGGAGCCAGCCTTTAGAGGTGGCGAAAGCGACAAAAAACAGGGTGGCGATATAGGCTACCCCCACCAGGGCAATGTGAGCAATCTCAAAGCTCATTCGTTTTGCGCCTCCACTGGATAAAAATTGCCAGCAGGATCAGGACGAACCAGAGAATAAAGGGCCGATACCAGGCGCCAACGGGATTGATCATCCAAGTGAAAATGGTGGGTGAAAATACATAGCCTACCAATATCAGCAAAATTAATAGTGTGCGGTTACTCATAGATTGCCTTGCAAACCCGCCTATAGGTCAATTTGTTGCCCGCATTGTTTACCGGTGAGACGTAATCCCAACTCTAATTTCCATGCAGGTGGCCGCCAACGGCGTTGGGAGCGATTGGCGCAAAATATTAATTGTCGCTGAGGATCAGTGCAATTGGCGGTCGCGCATATCCACTTGATATCGGCGCCAGTGCGCAGTGGCCCACTTGAGAATAGGTTCAGGGGCCTCCTCGGTTACTCCACTCGGTAGGGTAAAGCCAAGGAATTGCAGAGCTTTGCATAAGTTACCGGAAGCGCAGTAGTTTTGAATCGGTGATGCGTGATTCTGCTTGCTGAGCTTTTGTTGGTTATCGGGGCCCATTACCAATGGCAGGTGACCGAATTGCGGTGGAGTGGCACCGAGTATCTTGAACAGACGTTGTTGCGCGCCGGTGGTATTCAGTAGGTCTGAACCGCGGACAATATGGGAAATGCCCTGTTCAATATCGTCCGCAACTACGGCCAGTTGGTAGGCGTAGAGATCGTCGCGGCGCTTGAGAATGGTGTCCTCGCGAATAAGTTGCCGCTGTTCACCGCGCCACAGGTCGAGGAAACCCTCTTCGCCTCCCGCGCACTGCATGCGTAGTGCGTAGGGTTCGTCAGTTTTAAGTTTGAGACGGCAGAATTTATTGTCGTGCCCACCATTCTTCCGGATCTGGCTGCGGGAGCAGTCACAGGCGTAGAGCAGTTTGCGCTCGCGCAATTTCGAAAGGGTATCTTCGTAAAGTGGGTAGCGTTTGCTTTGCCATTCTATCGGGCCATGCCAATGCAATCCGTGAGCTTCCAGAGACTTCAGAATTCGTATTGCCGCGCCGGGCTCTTCGCGGGGAGGGTCGAGATCTTCCATGCGCACAAGCCAATGCCCGCCGTGGGCCAGGGCGTCGAGATAGCTGCCCACTGCGCACACCAAGGAGCCAAAGTGCAATGATCCACTGGGTGAGGGCGCGAAGCGGCCGATATAGGGAGTGGTGCTATTCAAAATGAATAAGGGCGATACATTGATCGCCCCTCTGAGCAGGGCGATCGCAGCCGATCACCGTATCGCTCTCGGTTAAGGATCAGCCTGAAATTTGCCGTTCCTTGATTTCCGCCAGGGTTTTACAGTCCACGCACAAGGTGGCGGTAGGACGGGCTTCCAGGCGGCGGATGCCAATATTTACCCCACAGGCTTCACAGAAACCGTAGTCATCCTGGTCAATGAGTTCCAGGGTGGCATCGATCTTCTTGATCAGTTTGCGCTCGCGGTCTCGGGTGCGAAGCTCAAGGCTGAATTCTTCCTCCTGACTGGCGCGATCGGCTGGATCGGGAAAGTTTGCGGCCTCGTCTTTCATGTGGGAAACGGTGCGGTCCACTTCCGCCATCAATTCGGCCTTCCAGGCTAACAGCAAGTTGCGGAAATGCTCCTGCTGCTTCTCATTCATGTACTCTTCGCCCTGCATCTCCTTGTAGGGCTCAAAGCCGTGCAGAGATTCGGTGCTCGCAGCAGTTTTGGGCATAGTCGTTGCCTCTCTTTCTATACGGGCTCCCCTTTATGGGGGCGATACCACCAAATTCAATCTAGCCTAGACCGGAATCTTTTAGAGTGATGCTTTTTTCACCCATTAAATAGATTGCGGTGGCAGGCTAATCCTGTTCTCGGTACCAATACCCCTGGTGACCGAGAGCGAGGAAACTATCAAATCTGCGCGATTCGCGCCACCAATAGTTGTCTGCTATTTTGTGGCGCTAGAAATCACAGCCAGGTAGATTAGCCCGTGAAGTTTACTCCACCGTTACAAAAGGCAACCCTGTTGCGCCGTTACAAGCGCTTTCTCGCCGATGTGGAATCCACCGAAGGCGAGGTGTTTACCGTCCACTGTCCGAATACGGGGTCAATGAGAAATTGCTGGGTTGAAGGTGGGGCTTGTTGGTATTCCGATTCCGCAAACCTAAAGCGCAAGTACTGCCATACTCTTGAGCTCGCCACTACGCCGGATGGTGCACTGGCAGGTGTTAATACCGGCAGGGCCAATGCTCTGGTGGAGGAAGCGATTCTCTCTGGTGTGGTTACCGAGTTGCAGGGGTATGCTTCCCTGCGCAGGGAAGTGCGTTATGGAGAAGAAAACAGCCGTATCGATTTGCTCTTGTCGGGCACCGATGGGGACTGCTACGTAGAGGTAAAAAATGTCACTCTGGCCGAGGGCAGGCTGGGCTATTTCCCCGATGCAGTGAGTACCCGGGGGGCAAAGCACCTGCGCGAGTTACAAAAGCTTGCCGAGGCCGGTGTGCGCGCGGTGCTGTTTTACTGTGTTCAGCACAGTGGGATCGAGAGTGTACAGGCCGCCCGGGATATAGACCCGGCTTATGCTGAAGCCCTGGATGTTGCGCTAGCTGCCGGTGTTCAAGTACTTGCATATCGGGCGCAGCTTAGTGCGGAAAGGATTGAGTTGAGTGAGCCCCTGACTTTTCTCTAGCGGAAAAGGCAGGAAATAGGGGCTTAGTCAGCCAGTAGGGCGTAGAGTCCATCCTGGGCATATTCCACTGGTACCGGGGTTAGAGCATCGCCTGTGCAGGGGCCGGCGATGCATTCACCAGATTCAATCTTGAACAGTGCGCCGTGGGAAGCGCACTGTATCAGTGCTCCATCTGGATCGAGAAACTGATCTTCCTGCCAATCCAGGTTGATACCCCGGTGCGGACAGGTATTTTTGTAGGCGTAGACTTCACCATCTTTCATTATTGTAAATATATTATCGGTACCGGCGGCAGTATCCCCCAGGGAGAAGCCTTTGGATTGCCCTTCACTCAGGTCGTCGTAGCGACATAGGAAATACTTCTGCATAAATTAATGGCTCCCGGCCTAATTTTTGATTAGGGCACAAGTAATGTGCACCGCCTGTTTATTCAGGTGCCGCGAGTCTAATAGACGTGTAGCGGATTGTCCCGTCGCGCAGAATACCCAGGGTGATTTGGTCGCCGGCGCTGTGCTTCTCCAGCGCATTGAGCAGATCGTCATAGCTGCGTATGGGCTGCTGCTCCACTTCAACGATGACATCTCCGAGCTGCCAGCCGCCGCCTTGGGTGCGGTGGATACCGCGCAGGCCGGCTTTTTCGGCAGGTAGACCCGGTGCAATGCGCAGTACTGCCACACCTTCAAACCCATAGCGGTTGCTCCACTGGTCGGGTGCGGATTCAATGCCGATAATCGGACGCACCAGGCGGCCGTGATGAATCAGTTCTGGCACAATTTTTTTGACGGTATCCACTGGAATGGCAAAACCAATTCCCACACTGGCGCCGCTCGGGCTGTAGATCGCGGTATTAACGCCGATCAGGCGGGCCTGAGAGTCCAGTAGTGGGCCACCGGAGTTCCCTGGATTGATTGCGGCGTCTGTCTGAATCACATTGCGAATAGTGCGGTTATTGGCCGCTTCAATTTCCCGCCCCAGAGCGCTGACCACACCGGTGGTCAGGGTGGTATCCAGGCCGAAAGGATTACCGATGGCGAGGACTTTGCGACCCACGGCGAGTTTGCTGGAGGTGCCGATCACCAGTGGCTTTAGTCGTTCCCGTGGCGCGTCAATCTTTAGTACGGCCAGATCTTTTTCCGCTGCGGAGCCCACCAGTTGCGCGGGCCATTCACTGCGATCCTGCAGGGTGATGGTGACTTGGCGAGCGCCCTCAATAACATGGAAGTTGGTGACGATGTGCCCTTCGTCATCCCAGATAAAACCACTGCCAGCGCCTTTGGGGACGGCGTGCAAGCGCAAAGTTCTGCGATCCCGAACCAGGGTTTCATTGGTGACATAAACGACTGACGGACTGGCAAGATTAAACACTTGCATGGTGTTGCGTTCGTCGTCGGTGGCAAAAGTGTCCGCTTGAATCCATGTCGCTGCAGAAAGTAACAACAGGGCAGCAAAAATGCGAGTGAGCAGAGAGTTAAGCAGCGTCATAAATGGCAATCCTTGCTTTGAAACAGTTTTGGAAAGTCTACCGTGAACGAAATACTTGAGTGAAGTTTGCGATTTATTGGCAGCCAAGGTGAGAATCAAAACGGGCAGAGTGAGAATTGAAAAGTGCTTGGTTGTTCAGGCCTTCTTGCGATGGGCAGAAAGAAGGACTTCCTTCTGCCCATCAGACAGTTACTTTTGAAAGTTTTGCAGAGCGAGGATGCGATCGTCCAGCGGCGGGTGGGTGGCCATTAGTGCCCCCATATTGCCGAAAATACCAAAGGCTTTCATGTTGCCGGGCAATGGTTCTTCGTGCCCCCGATCCGATTCCATTTTGAGGCGTTGCAGCGCGGCGATCATGGACTGTGGACTGGCGAGAGTGGCGCCTGAATGATCTGCGCGATATTCGCGGCGGCGACTGAACCAGGCGACAATCATCATGGCGAAGAAGCCAAACACGATATCCATGACAATGGATGTGATGAAATAACCGATGCCTAGCCCTTGCTCGTTACGCAATATGACCCGGTCCACAAAAAAGCCCACAAGACGGGCGAAGAACATGACAAAAGTATTCACCACGCCCTGAATCAGTGCCAGGGTTACCATGTCACCATTGGCCACATGGCCGATCTCATGACCGATCACCGCGCGGGCTTCGTCGCGGCTAAAACGCTGAAGGAGGCCGGCACTGACCGATACCAGAGCGTTGTTTCGATTCCAGCCAGTGGCAAAAGCGTTGGCTTGGGGCATTGGGAAAATCCCGACATCGGGCATACCAATACCGGCTTTACGGGAGAGCTCCCTGACCGTTTCTATAAGCCACTGTTCATCGGCGCTACGTGCCTGTTCAATAATCTGTGTGCGGGTGCTGATGCGGGCGATGGTTTTGGATAACAACAAAGAGATGAAAGATCCGCCAAAACCGAAGATTGCACACAGCAGTAACAAGGCGTTGAGGTTCAGGTCTACGCCATTGTCCTGAAGGATCCCTCCAATCCCAAATATATTGAAAATGATGCCAACCAAAATAAGAACAGCTAAGTTGGTTAACAGGAATAGCCCAATGCGTAACATCGGATCTCTCCTTCTAAGTAATGCATTTAGGTAAAGCTTAGATACGGATGGCGTAACTTGTGTTAGCGGAGAGTCGGCACAGCGATCCCGTGCTTCGCTTGTGAGGCTGCGCCGATATCGGGAATGGGTAGTCGGCGGGTTGTGTCAGTGATGACGGCTGGGGGTGCGCCACCCGGCCGCTAGTCAGAATTCTGCGTGGCGAGAAGGCGATCAACTTCACTGGCCAGTTGCTGTTTCAACTCTGGGTCTAAGTCGTTCCAGTGCACGTCCATCAATGCGCCCTGTAGCGCATAAAGCATGACTCTGGACGCATTAATTCCCCGGTTGCGGATGCTGATAAAAGCCTCCACTGGCCCGACTTTGCGTAGATCCTCAAGGGAGCGAATACCGATGGAGTGAAGAATGTTTACCGAGGCCAGGCCCAGGTTCTTTAGTTTTAATAGTTCTGATTGACTCGGGTGCATTCAGTTTTCCCTACCAGTTTAAGCTTCCGTTTCTACAACCAATCCGTCGATTGCCGATTTGAACTTAACATATATTAACAATTAGCTAACAAACATTACCGCCAGATTATTGTGCGGAGCGCCTGCTTTTGGTGCTCTCAATAAAAGGCGCCAATCAGTTGCCGCCTGCTCTCTGTTAAAGTAACCCATGTATTTTGATCAATTTAGTTCGCACCCTGGAATTCGCCCAATAATGAGATGCAAATGTTATCAGTACCATTAAAGCGCATGTTGTTTGGTCTCGGCGATGAGCATGTCATTGTCGATCCGACTTCCAACCAGTTGCTACACCCCGAAGCACTAGTGGCTTTTCAGCGTTTGTGCCGGGATGCTCGCGATGTGGGTTTCTCTCCCAAAATCGTTTCCGGGTTTCGCGCCTTTGATCGCCAACTCCTGATCTGGAACAGCAAGGTGAGCGGCGAGCGTCCGCTACTCGATACTGATGGTAGCCCTTTGGATGTTACCCAGTTGGGTGAGGCGGAAACCGTTTTCGCTATTTTGCGTTGGTCGGCACTGCCGGGTGCATCCCGTCATCACTGGGGCACTGATTTTGATGTTATTGATGCCGCTGCGGTAGACGATAATTATGTCGTTCAGTTAACCCCGCAAGAAGTGGCCGATAACGGTGTATTTGGCGCCTTCCACCGTTGGCTGGATGAGCGTATTGATACGGGGCACAGTTACGGGCTGTTTCGCCCCTACGCACAAGACAGGGGCGGTGTTGCTCCGGAGCGTTGGCACCTCAGTTACGCGCCCAGAGCCCGTGAGTTGCAAGAACTTCTGAGCCTGGAACGTTTATACGAGTTGTTGCAAGAAACGGATCTGGCGATGGTTGATACGGTGTGTGAGTACCTTCAGGAAATCTATACGCGCTATGTGTGGGTTCCGGATCACTGTTATCCCACAATTTTCGGGCGCTAGTCAGGCCCCGATCGGGTGAAAGAAAGTTGATTGTTGTTTACAGACTATCGTCGCAGAAGCGGGCGAGTTAAGCGCTTTTAGGCCCTGTCTTCCCTTGAAAGGGCCTGTCGATCCTGCCAAGCTGCAGTCTTAGGTGTTCCTGGGCGACGGAGAAAATTGAGACATGGGTGAGGAACTGAGTATCGACGGTCGGCGGGAGCAACGGGCGGTGTGGCAAGCCATGCGCACTGAGGCCACCGAGGCCGCTGCGGGCGAACCGATCCTGGCGAGCTATTTTCACAACACCATTCTGCGGCATAAATCCCTGGACGACGCCATCGCGGACCACCTCGCATCAGTTTTGGACCATAACGCCCTTACCGCTACAGCCCTGCAGGAGGTGATCGCTGTGGCCCTGGCCAGTGACCCAAACATTTCCCGCTGTATGCGAGAAGATATTTGTGCCTGGTATGATCGGGACCCAGCTTGTGATCAGTACCTGACGCCCTTCCTATATTTTAAAGGTTTTCATGCCCTGCAATCTCATCGGGTGGCCCATTGGCTGTGGAATCAGGGTCGTCATACATTAGCCCTGTATTTCCAAAGCCGAGTATCTGAACAATTCTCAGTGGATATTCACCCAGCTGCCCAGTTTGGGTGTGGAATTATGGTCGACCACGCAACCGGGTTGGTGGTTGGGGAGACCTGCGTCGTGGGGGATAATGTCTCGATTCTCCACTCCGTCACCCTGGGTGGCAGTGGCCGGGGTGCCTGCGACCGCCATCCTAAAATTGGCCCGGGCGTTATGATCGGCGCCGGGGCCAAGGTACTGGGGCCGGTGAAAGTGGGTGCGGATGTAAAAATAGCCGCCGGTAGCTTGGTGCTGCACGATGTACCCGATCACACAACTGTCGCCGGGGTGCCCGCCCGTCAGGTGGGCGGGCGCGTCCAGGGAGCGCCAGCTTATACTATGGATCAGACTCTGGACTCGGATGATTAACACGGGGAAACATTGATGTCGGAACCCACCTATAGCTTGATCTTTCGCGGTGATTTGGTCGCAGGATTTACCGCTGGTGATGTTAAAGCCAGCATGGTGCGCCTATTTAGGAGTAATCCCCAGGCGATTGAAAAACTGTTTAGCGGTCGCCCTCTGGTGCTCAAAAAGGGGTTAAAGCTTCCCCAGGCACAGCAATTTCTAGCGAACCTGGGGAAAATTGGCGCCCAGGTGGTGATTAAGAATGAAACGAGTGGCGCTGCCTCAACAGGGGAGTCGGCAGCTGGAGGGTGGACGCTTGCGCCCATGGAGGGGTATCTCGTTAAAGAGCACGAGCGCACATCTGTAGAAGTGGTGAACGTCGCTGTGGAGCATATCAGCCTGCGCGCGGCGGAGGGGTTGCTACTGGATGAGAGTGAGCGCAAAACTACGGAGTTCAGCCCTGTGGAGGTTCCGGACTGGGAAATTAGTTGACCCGGCATAATTTCCCCG
Source organism: Microbulbifer okhotskensis (assembly GCF_023895975.1). GTDB lineage: Bacteria > Pseudomonadota > Gammaproteobacteria > Pseudomonadales > Cellvibrionaceae > Microbulbifer > Microbulbifer okhotskensis. The sequence continues at coordinate 7,108 of NZ_JALBWM010000034.1, read as the reverse complement.
TTGCCCGGCGATCAACCAGGCAATAAAAAACCGGCTCGAGGCCGGTTTTTTATTGCCTGGAAAAAGGGGGATTAGCCCTCTTTTTTCAGGTAGCGCTCGCGTGAAGCCATAATTTCTTTGCGCGCTGCTTCAGCGTCGGCCCAGCCTTCGACCTTAACCCACTTGCCCGGCTCCAAAGCCTTATAGTTTTCGAAATAGTGCTCGATCTGCTTGAGCAACAATTCAGGCAGGTCGCCGATTTCCTGAACGTGATCATACAGTCTGGTCAGTTTAGTGTGCGGTACCGCAAGCAGCTTGGCATCAACTCCAGATTCGTCAGTCATGTTAAGAACACCGACAACACGGGAGCGAACTACGGAGCCAACCATAACCGGGTAGGGGGCGACTACCAATACGTCCAGGGGGTCACCGTCTTCGGACAGCGTCTCGGGTACATAGCCGTAGTTGGCCGGGTAGAACATCGGAGTGGCGACGAATCGATCTACAAATACGGCGTCAGAGTCCTTGTCCACTTCGTATTTGATCGGGTCGTGGTTGGCAGGGATCTCGATGATTACGTTGATATCGTTGGGCAGTTCTTTGCCTGCCGGGATCTTGTCGAAACTCATTGCTGTTCCTGAATGGATTGATAACAGAATTTTTGGAGCACGGATTATATAGGTTGCGGGCGCTGGCTGAAAGTGACGCCCTGGGTTGGAATCACCGCCGTTGGAGATCGTCTGGCGGGTCTATCCTGTAACTCAGAGATAATAATAACCAGGCAGGACCAGTCATGCTGAAAGCACGGGAGATAAAAACCAGCCAGGAGGCCCGCGCCATTGTTGAAGAGCGGGGTCTCAGTCATGTCAAAGTAGGTCTTTTTGATATTGATGGCGTTATGCGCGGTAAATATATGAGCCGCGCCAAGTTCTATTCCGCTCTGGAAAAGGGGTTCTCATTCTGTGATGTGGTATTGGGCTGGGATGTGAAAGACCAGCTTTACGATAATACCCGCTATACCGGTTGGCACACCGGCTATCCCGATGCACCCGTACGCATTCTTCCCCAGAGCTGTCGCGAGGTCCCGTTTGAGGACAATATGCTGCTGTTCCTGACGGAGTTTGATGGTCCCGCCCAGGCAATTTGTCCTCGTGCAGTTTTACGCCGTGTGGTGGAGCGTTGCTTCTCATTTGGTTATGAACCCTATGCTGCGCTGGAATACGAATTTTTTCTGTTCAGCGAAACCCCTGAGTCGGTGCGCGAAAAAGGGTTCCGTAACCTCAAACCATTGACTCCGGATTTTTTTGGATACTCGATGTTGCGCAGCTCGGTGCACGGGGAACTGTATCGGGAGATTCTGGATATGAGCGTGAGCATGGACTTTCCGATCGAAGGGCTGCACACAGAAACGGGCCCCGGTGTACTGGAGGCCGCTATTGCGGTGGACGGGGTCGAAGCGGCCGGAGATAAAGCCGCCCTGTTCAAGACCTTTATGAAAGTTCTCGCCCAACGGATGGGTCTTATGGCTACATTTATGTCCCGTTGGTCCAGCGAATATCCTGGGCAAAGCGGCCATATCCATTTATCACTGCGCAATAGCAGTAGTGGTGACTCAGCATTTTATGATTCCAGTCGGCCCCAGGGAATCAGTCAAATCATGCGCCACTTTATTGCAGGGCAACAGCGCTTGATGCCCCAGTTTCTGGCCTTGATCGCGCCTACAATTAATAGTTATCGCCGTTTGGTTCCCGGCTTCTGGGCGCCTACCAGTGCCACCTGGGGAATAGAGAATCGTACAACTGCTCTGCGTGCGATTCCCGGTGATAGTCAGTCCCAGCGCATCGAATACCGCTTGGGCGCGGCAGATGCCAATCCCTATTTAGCCTTGGCAGCCGCGTTAGGCTCAGGTCTTTACGGTGTGATGCAGCAATGGCAACCCAGCGAACCGATAGCGGGTAATGCCTATACCGTGGCAGCGGAGACGGAACAGGTGCTGCCGGCTACTCTTTGGGAATCTGCCCAGCGATTTAGAGACTCAGAAGCAGCCCGTGAATTATTTGGCAGTGATTTTGTCGACCATTTCTCTGCCAGTCGGGAGTGGGAGGAGCGGGAATACCGCCGCCATGTGAGTGATTGGGAATTGGAGCGGTACTTCGAGATTATTTGAGGGAAGTGCCGATGAACAACAGAAAAATAATGCACCATCTTCAGTGTATTTCACCCATTGATAACAGCGTTTACATAGAGCGTGCCCTAGCAGGGGAAGTTGAGATCCGTGTGGTGCTGGACAGAGCGACTAAGGCTCAGCAAGCGTGGCGCAGAACGCCGATTCATGAACGAATAGCCATTGTCGAGCGGGCAGTTAAAATATTTTCCGAGAAAAAAGAACGCCTGGCGCGAGAACTCTGCTGGATGATGGGACGGCCAATCCGTTTTGCCGAAGGAGAAATACTCGGATTTGTAGAACGGGCACAGACAATGGCTGAACTCAGTCTGGATGCCCTGGCTGAAATTAGACTTCCACCCAAGAAAGGCTTTATCCGGTTTATTCGTCGGGAGCCTTTGGGTGTTTCACTGGTGATTGCGCCATGGAATTATCCTTATTTAACGGCAGTTAATGCGGTGGTTCCGTCCCTACTGTGTGGGAATACTGTGATTTTGAAACACTCTGCTCAGACTCCGCTGTGTGCAGAGCGCATGGTTGAGATCTTTAGGGAAGCAGGCCTGCCTTATGGGGTCTTTCAATATCTCCATTTGAACCATGCCTATACACGTAGGCTAGCGTGCGCCGAAGAAATACAGCATGTTGCATTTACCGGGTCGGTGGCAGCGGGTGCAAATCTAGAGCGCACTGTTGCAGGTCGGTTTATCCCCTTGGGGCTTGAGCTAGGTGGGAAAGACCCCGCTTATGTTCGAACCGATGCTGATTTACCCCAAGCCGTGGCGGCAGTAGTGGATGGTGCTTATTTTAATTCTGGACAGTCTTGTTGCAGTATTGAGCGAGCGTATGTCCATAAGGATATTTTTGACGAATTTATTTCCCAGGCTGTCGCTTTAATTCGCGATTATCAATTGGGACGCCCGGATAAACGGAAAACTACCTTGGGACCGTTGGTTCGGGCTGAGGCTGCCGACAGGGTGCGGGCGCAGATAGATGAGGCGGTAGCAGAAGGAGCCAGGGCGCATATTGCGTCCAGTGACTTTGCGATGGATAAACGGGGAACACAATATATGGCGCCGCAGCTGTTAACTGGAGTACGACACCATATGCGTATAATGCGCGAGGAGTCTTTCGGGCCTGTGCTGGGGGTGCAAAAAGTGCACGATGATGGAGAGGCTCTAGAATTTATGAACAACAGCCCATTTGGTCTAACGGCAGCCATTTTCTCAAAAGATGAAAAGGCCGCTATGGAAATTGGAAGTTATCTTGAAACGGGAACGGTTTTTATGAATCGATGTGATTACCTTGACCCGGAACTCGCCTGGGCCGGGGCGAAACAATCGGGTAGAGGGTGCACCTTATCCGAAATTGGCTTTGAACAGCTGACTCGACCAAAATCTTTTCATTTTAAGGTTGGGGAATAGGTAAAAATTGGAGAGGAACGGGTGAAAAAAATTCATTTTACCCTTTTATTAATGAGTATCTTACTGTTTCGAATCTTTTTGCCGGTAATTTCCCGATTTAATCTATAAAGGCTCTTGAGGTCAATGTTCCGTATGGATGGATTCTTGATGAAATGGGATTAAGACCCAGTTAAAGTTAGGCGGCCCAGTAAAGGCGGCCCAGTAAAGGCGGTCTGGTGAATTTATACGCCTGGAAGGAAATATTAGAGAATGGGGGCGAGGTGAGTGTATTCTTAGGTGATCATTCAGCAGAATATCCGGTTACTTTATTTCATATCAGCAAGAAGGGGAATGTGTGGGAAACGGACAAAATCTATTGATACCCATCTGTCGTGGGGCCGGAAATTTTAAAGCCTATAGTCCCATTTTCCACCTAATGCGAATTATCGAAATTCCCATTCGGCTACAGAAATAAAAGATACAGACGTCTAGTTAGCGCTTGAAAAACAGGCATTGAGCGAGGAAACTGTGGATAAATACCACGGCAATTGGAATTTCCCCACTACTATTTGGGTAGGTCCCGGTAGAGTTTCAGAGCTGGCAGATGCCTGCCTTGAACTGAATATCCGTAAACCTCTTCTCGTTACAGACCCTATTCTTGCAACCTTGCCGATACTTGACAGTGCACTCGCTTCCTGTCAGCAGGTTAGTTTACCAGTAAGCATTTTTTCCAGAATTAAGGGTAACCCCAATGAGGTCAACATATCTGATGGGGTAAAAATACTGCGGGAGAAAAATTGCGATGGTGTTATTGCGCTGGGAGGAGGCTCTGCGCTTGATGCCGGTAAGGCTATTGCTCTGATGGCAGGGCAGCGGCGAAGTATCTGGGACTTTGAGGATATTGACGATAACTACCGGCAAGTCGATCCGAGTGGAATACTCCCGCTTGTCGCGGTTCCCACTACGGCAGGAACGGGCTCCGAGGTTGGACGAGTTGCCGTGATCACCGATGACAAGGCCCAGGTCAAGCGGATGATATTCCATCCGCAGATGATGCCGGATATTGTTATTTTAGATGCCCAACTAACTATGGGTATGTCGGCAGAGCTTACTGCGGCCACAGGGATGGATGCACTTTCGCATAATCTCGAATCCTTCTATTCTCTTCAATATCATCCCATGGCTGAAGGTATTGCCCTGGAAGGAATGCGCTTGGTTAAAGAGTATTTGCCTCGCGCTTATGCTATTGGGGCCGAACTGGAGGCGCGTCAGCAAATGATGGTTGCATCCTGTATGGGAGCAACCGCATTCCAGCGGGGGCTGGGCGCTATTCATGCCCTGGCGCATCCACTGGGCGCGTTATATGACAAGCACCACGGCCTCCTCAACGCGATTTTGATGCCCTATGTCTTGATAGCCAATCGGCCAGCCATTCAGGTGCCCATGGGGCATTTGGCACTTTATCTGCAGCTGGCGGGGAATGAAATGTTCGATAGTGGCTTTGATGCGGTACTGAACTGGATACTCGGTTTGCGCAAGCAGCTGGGTATCCCTACCTGCCTGGCGGAAATTGGGATTGATGATACCGATGCAGATAGGATTGGTATGCTGGCAGCGACAGAGTCTTCAGCTCACACCAATCCTATGCGCTTCAATGACATTGAATACAGGGACATTTTTTTGCGGGCCTGCAAGGGGAATATCACATTGTAATAAAAATACCCTTTTGGACGACAAAGCAGTATTCGTTCAATCAGTGATACCTAAAGGACTGAATTATGCGCAGTATTGTTACATTGTTGCTCTTGACCTTGGCTACTTTTAGCTTTGCTCAAGAGGCCTCCAATATTCGTACAGCGATCTTTGCCGGAGGGTGCTTTTGGTGTATGGAGCCCCCATTTGATAAGGTCGATGGGGTACTAGAAACTACTTCTGGCTATAGCGGTGGTCATGTGAAAGACCCTACTTATGAACAGGTCTCGGCGGGAGGGACTGGCCACGCCGAAGTTGTACAAGTGAAGTATGATGCGAACAAAGTCAGTTATGCCAATCTATTGGATATCTTTTGGCACAATGTCGATCCATTCGATGCGGGTGGGCAATTCTGTGATCGTGGCGATCAGTATCGTGCTGAAATTTTTTATGGCAGCGAGGAAGAAAAGGCACTGGCGGAAAATAGTAAGAAAAAGATCGAGGCTGAGCTGGGAAAAAAAGTGGTTACCCAAGTAAAACCAGCCGCTATTTTCTATCCGGCTGAGGCCTATCACCAAGACTACTATCAGCGGAACCCCCTTCGCTATAAATATTACCGTTACCGGTGTGGTCGGGATGAACGCCTTGAGGAGGTGTGGGGAAAAGTGGCCAGTTGATATGGTGCGCTAAAGTACGATCAAACAGTTAATAGCCCTGGGAAGCTCGACGAATAGATGAGCTCTATATTATATGATGGTGAAGCACTGGAAACGGTTGCGGGGTTTCCAGTGCTATATCACTACATTCCGGCCAATGAATCGAATCCCTTAATAATATTTGTACCGGGTACGGCTCATTTGGCTAGGATTTTCTATGGGTATCCTGACGGAAAAATTGAGGACTTTGTAGCTTATTGGGTGAATAAAGCGGATTTCCCTTTTCTGGCTATTTCCTATCCAATGGCAAATGAAGTATTTGGCAGCACTCATCCAGATTTTACTATTGCTGATTGGGGCCTCCAGGTGGCAGAAGTGATTGCCAAGGTTATTACCGAGTATCAACTGCCCAAGTCAGTTATTGTGTGTGGCTGGAGTATGGGAGGTAAAATTGCAGGTGCCTTAGGACGTGCGGCGGCAGAGCAGAGTTTTAACATTGATATGTTTGTTGCTATTGCCGCTGAGCCAGCTCTACCAGGATTTCTGCCTGCAGCAAATTCCCAGGCAGTAAAGATGACTGAGGAGGGGATGGCGAGTCGCGAGGGTATTTACCCAGCTTTCTATGCGGCGATGGATGAGCAAGACAAGTACAATGACCATACTATTATTCCCAGAAAAATTTATCGGTCGCAGTTTCTAGGGGCAGTCCCAATCGCTCTGATTGGGACTGGGTTAATGTATCGGGATTTCAGTTTTAAAGAAGATCTCGCCAGTGCTTTGACTACAGCAAATACATTTGGCTATTTAGACTACGCACTTCCTGTGGTTATTCAGAGTGATTCTATGGGGGATTTAGAGAATGTATTATGTAATGTTGACGATTGGGCATTTATTCGTAATCGAGTACTAGTCAAGAAAATACTGGGTAATAAACCTACAGATCAAGTTTCGAGGAAAGAGTGGGAGTTGATTAAATTGCTAACCCGATCCTCGTCAGAATATTTTTCTCAAACAGTGTCTGGAAATCATTTCTGTTTCGTTGGCTCAGTAGGGGCTCGCAGTATTGTGGATAAAATATTAACGTTGTATGCTCGTGTTTGTAGTATTAACCATATCGTTAATTAATGATTTTAAATATCAATTTCGTTGCTTAGGTTTATGTTGGCCTGCATTCAACTTTGAAGTGCATCAGTTAATCCCCTGGAAAAGAACGGTCA
>NZ_JALBWM010000349.1 GCF_023895975.1 Microbulbifer okhotskensis | reverse complement strand
TATTTTAGGTCTATTCTGTTCGTTTTTACACCGATTTATATGGGACAGCCCTGCCGAAGATATACTCTTCTGGATAGCTCCAGGAACCAATAGCATCTGAGGTTTTAAATAACTCCATAATCGTAGCAACAATATGGAATATTACAATAACCACAGACTCCTTGAAGCTCTCAAGTTTAGTGGCAAGAAGAAAAATTTGAAATGCTATTGCTGCGAGAAATATAAAATCGTATCGGTGAATAGCTTCCAACGGGTACCAGAAATTGGTAAGGATCATTATCCCCAACAAGAAACCACCAAAAATACAAGCATAAGCCTGCTTCAAACCAAACAACCAAAACTCACGAACAAATCGCTTAACTTTTATACTATTCAGCACTAGAAAAAATTCCTACCAAAACCCTACCCAAAATAAGCTATGCATCATACCCAAGCCCATACAGCACCCCACTCCCAACATCCGAATCAATCCATTATATTCCAAGCTCCAACTATACCGTTTAAGCCCACACAAAACACCCTTATTGGCCGCCAGCAGGGCCTGCGGACAGGCTGTCTATATCAAGATTTTACAACTTAATTCTTTTATGTCAGCCTTCAATACTTCGGACAGTTTTAGGGGGCGAAATAGGTAGGAACCACGGCCAGATA
>NZ_JALBWM010000348.1 GCF_023895975.1 Microbulbifer okhotskensis | reverse complement strand
CGATCCAGCCAGGCTTTCAGCGCTTCGATCACTTTTGTAGCCTGCTGACCATTTAGCCAATCCAATCGCTCCACGCCGGTCTGGCGCTTCACGTAGGAAGACAGCGCGCGCTCTGATGAGTCGCGCACTATTCCCCGGTTTGCCAGTTCCAGCCACAGCGCCCTGATCTTGCGGTCCTGCGGCTGCTGGGCAGTGACTTTTTGCTTTGCTCGCTTAGGTTTCCAGCCCAGCTCGCGAAAGCGGTGCAGCAACTTGGAGCGGCCCGTAACATCCAGCTTTGCCGCAGAGTCCACTTTGCCCACCTGATAGAGGAGCTGGCGGTAGGTGTCGTCATCCATACACAGCTCTGCCCGTGCAATATGGATCATTGCCAGCTCTCTCTGTCGGATGGTCTTTTCAGCCATCAGCGGCCTCCAGCACTTCCTTATTCATTTTGGGCACTCCCTTTCCTCCAGTGACCCATCGTTCTTTATTGAGTACTCGGTGTATTTCTCCGTCACCCGATCAAAGATTTGTAGCCACGAAAAAAACTGTGATTCCTGCGATTTTTTGGCGATGTTTACCGCTAACTCCATTGTCGCCTGCTCGGTAGGAGCGCTCCCCCTAAAATTCCTTGCGCCACCATTCATTAAATGAACCCGGCCGGCAAAGATTGCGAACCTATTA
>NZ_JALBWM010000347.1 GCF_023895975.1 Microbulbifer okhotskensis | reverse complement strand
CCACAAGACCTCACGGTACTGCAGTTGCCATTCGCTAGTAGTTAGCATTTAATGGCACCCATTAAATGGTGATCTTCCTACGGGGGGACTTTCACCCCATTAGTTCACGCCCATGCTGGGCGTACCCAGGCAATGCAACCGACGGCTAAGTTTATGCACTTTTTCCGCTGTCGCTGCGCTCCATTATCGCGCAAAAAGCGCCTAAACTTTGCCGCGTCTGATTGCGGCGTTAGATTTCTATGGTCAAGTCAATATCAGCTGTTGTTTTAGTAATCTTGATGTTGTTTGCTATGAGGCAATGGATGCTTTCTAGAGACAAGCAAGAACAACTTGCGAGATTCAATGCGATTGAAACAGCAGAACAGTGCCTCGCGGTTGGTGGGGAACTTCGTCCTGTATGCATGTCGGGTATTGAAATGTGCATCGTTAACTATTTAGATGCCGGAAAATCCTGTCTAAGTAGCTCACAGTGCCAGGGTGAATGTAGGGTTTCGGAGAGTAAGGCTGGCAACGTTTTTGCCGTGGGCCAGTGCTCTAAGTCCAATAATCCTTGTGGTTGCTGGGCAAATGTAGAGCTAGGTATGGTCAACCATGCTATTTGCTCCGACTAAATCTAAATCGGGTAGCCGGTAGTTTCTAGCTACCGGCCCCCACACCACCCATCATGCG
>NZ_JALBWM010000346.1 GCF_023895975.1 Microbulbifer okhotskensis | reverse complement strand
GACAAGATAATTACAGTCACGATTTAAGCTGATTTATATGGGACAGCCCTGCCCTTGCATCACTCTTTGTTACCTTCTGGACACCCACCAAATAGAAAGTATAAACCGCCAACTCTATTGACAAAAGAATCAAACCCTTCAGAATACTGGATGTTCATACAGATAAATATTTGTGCAACCGATGACTCTACCGCGAAGCACCCAAATATCTCTTGATACAACACCCTATTATCATTGCGTTTCTCGCTGCGTATGGCGTGCATTTCTCTGTGGCAGAGATACTGAATCCGGAAAAGATTACAAACATCGGCGCGAATGGATTGAAAGCCGTATGCATAAGTTGGCCGAGGTGTTTGCGTTAGATATTGCCGCCTATGCGGTAATGAGTAATCACTACCATATAGTGCTCTATATCGACACAAAATCTGCTAACAAGTGGTCTATTACAGAGGTCATTACTCGCTGGCAAAAGCTATTCAAAGCTTCCAGTTTGGCCCAGCGCTATCTTCAGCGCGACACCCTCGATCACTGTGAGGGAGAAAAGCTAAACGAGGTCGTCTCTCTATGGCGGGAACGCCTAATCGATATCAGCTGGTTTATGCGCTGTTTAAATGAATCAATACTTCGGACAGTTTTAGGGGGCGAAATAGGTAGGAACCAAGGCCGGATA
>NZ_JALBWM010000345.1 GCF_023895975.1 Microbulbifer okhotskensis | reverse complement strand
CCTAGGCTTTTATTGGACAAATTCAAATTTTTTGAGGTTAGTACTGAATAGTTACCGTGCATTTAGCTGAATCTCATCCTTCTTCAGGTTTAATACCAAAAATTGGAGATAAAAGTAGAGCATTATTTTTTTCAATGGATGATGTATTTAACAAATACGGTTCAGGCTGAACTGATGGTTTATTTTTATCCTCAAAAACATACGACCGATAGTCAAAATATTGAGAGCATTATCAAAATGCAAGAGGGCAGAATAACAGAAATGTTTAAATTGCTAGATGATGAACTTGAAAATAAGAATTACCTTATAGGCGAGACTATTAGCGCCTGTGATTATTTTTTGTTTATGTTAGCCGTTTGGGCTGATGAATTTAAAAAACCACCCTTATCATTTAATAACTTATCTAGATACCTTAGAAAATTAGCTCAACGTGACGCAATTATTAACGTTTGCAAAAAAGAAAAATTAAGCCTTGCAGATTATATGTAAGTTGCTTATAAATCGGGTAGCCGGTAGTTTCTAGCTACCGGCCCCCACACCACCCATCATGCGGGTCCGCAATGGGCGGTTCCCTATCCGTAATGAATCTCTACCCAACGATAGTGTCGAGCAGCTCTTGAGTTGAGTGTCATGGCAGTGCGCTACCTCAACTTTATCCGACTGGAAACCTA
>NZ_JALBWM010000344.1 GCF_023895975.1 Microbulbifer okhotskensis | reverse complement strand
TCTGGCCGTGGTTCCTACCTATTTCGCCCCCTAAAACTGTCCGAAGTATTGATATTTGGATCATTATTTTAGCTTGTCGTTGATGACCCACCCGCATTGGATAACTCACGACCTATACATCCAAGTAGAAATATTTCTTATTACTGGCGAGCAACTTTAAACCTTCGCGTAGAGAGCCCGCTCTCCGCCCCACAGGCACTCTAAGTGGGTGGGAGTGACTCACAGTTGCTTTACTCGCCACAATCTGTGGAAGAATTGCCCCGATCCTGCTACTACTGGACGTACCGGACAATCATCTAGATTTTGAGTCCCTTATGGCGCTGGAGTAAGCGTTGCAAAATTATCCTGGCGCTTTTCTCCTGCACTCTCTCGATTCAGGTAATGAAATGTGAGAACTCTACGCTTGATTTTGGGAGACCAACTCAACCATAAACACTCTTGGTACAAAGGACGCCAGGAAAGTAATCTTTATTTCATCGCTGAAATGCGCCAGGAGACAGACTACACCATTCACCATATACAAAAAATTATTGCCTTTTTTGAAGCTATGAAACACTTCGCCAACTGGCTTGAGACCAGGGGTATGAAGGTTATTTACTACCAATTAAATAATAGAAATAACGTAACTATTCAGTACTAACCTCAAAAAATTTGAATTTGTCCAATAAAAGCCT
>NZ_JALBWM010000343.1 GCF_023895975.1 Microbulbifer okhotskensis | reverse complement strand
AAACAACCGGGTATCAGCAGCCTGGTTGCCAATGGAAAAGAGCTTTCCAACCAGAGCGTGTTTTTCTCCAACCCACGGGGAAAGAACACCCGCAAGGAAGACCTGGAGAAGTTCTGCGAAGCCGCTGGTATGCACCTAGTAGGTGTGAATGTTAACCAGCACGATTTAAAAAATCTTGATACCCGAAGCAACGCATTAAAAGCACTGCGTACCCCGGCAGCCCTGACTGCTGCTTGTGGCATTGGAACCGCATCAGGCTGGGCAGATTTGGAACAAGCCATTTCCAATGGTGCATCGGCATCTACAACCCTCAAGATTGTGGGCATTGGCGTTGCGGCTTGCTTGATTGCTGCCGATGTCTGGTCAAAAAACAGCGGCTACGCGCGCAATATGAAAAATGCGGTGAGTAATACTTGGGGTAGCGGCAACAAGCGCTGGGCCGCTTAAAAACATCATGTAGCTTTTGCCCCCGTTCAAAAGACGTTTTCCCTCGCGCCCCCGATTATGGGGGCGTTGTGTTTCTGGACTTCCAAAACCTGGAGAACGTCATGAGATTGCCCCGCCTGTCATTCTGGCTGTTGATGGCCATAGCGCTGTTACTGGCCATAGGGTTTTTCAGCCCGCAGCAGTTACCCGTAGTTCTATATAAAACCGCACTGGTCACTGGTGCCGTGGT
>NZ_JALBWM010000342.1 GCF_023895975.1 Microbulbifer okhotskensis | reverse complement strand
TCACAATACCGTCGAAAGTGAGGGCACCAGATTCCGCCGTGACTTGATTATTGGTGCCGGTTAGCGCCAGGCCATCGTTGTAAACACTGGCATCCAGACTGTCATCGCCGCCATTGCCTTCAACAGAAGACATGCCGGATACGAGCATGGCGTAGGCTTCGACATCGCCACCCGCCTGCAAAGCAAACGCATCCGTATTTATCGTGCCTATTAAGTCAGCATTTATCGCTGTCAGGATCTCAACATTACTAAAAGTTATGCCGTTATTGGTTGCTTGATAATCACTACCCGTAAGCTCCCAATCGACGCCATCCGCACCAATTACGCTATCCGTACCATCCAGGGCATCCACACTGCTGATACTGCTAAAGGCAATCTCATTGGCTGTCAGTGCATTTTGTCCGGTTACTTCAAAGGTATCGTTATTGCTAGAGGCTTCCAGGCTACCGCCACTAATGCTGCCAATTCCACTGAATAGGATGGAAGCGGTTGATACTTGATTATCCGTGCCTGTCAGTGTCACAACACCCATTGCTGCAATACTGTCGTTGCCATCAGCAGCATCAACGATGCTCAGGCCGGTAAAGGCGATGTCGTAGCTAGTTGCCGCGTTATCGCCATTGACCGTAAAGCTGTCCGCACCGCTGGTGCCGGTGAGCGCCGAAGTCACTGCGCTGGCAA
>NZ_JALBWM010000341.1 GCF_023895975.1 Microbulbifer okhotskensis | reverse complement strand
AACGGATGCAGAGCGCTTTTACCGGGTGCTACCGCAACGGCTGAACAAGTTTGGCCTACAGTTAGCTCCCGAGAAAACGCACCTGAAGCGGTTTAGCCGCTTCCATCCGGGTCGAAAGCGACAGTTCCAGTTTCTGGGTTTTGAGTTCTACTGGAGCCTGGATGTCAACCAACGCCCCAGGCTTAGATGCCGCACGGCAGCGAAGAAACAGAAGGGCACAATGGAAACGCTCTATCACTGGATCAAAGCCAAGCGGAGTGAGCGCCTGAGGGAATGGTTGCCCATCCTGAAGCGCAAGCTACAAGGGTTCCAGAACTACTTCGGTCTGCCAGACAACAGTCGAAGCTTGTCCCGTTTGTACAGTTATGTTCTACACAGCATACACAAATGGCTCAATCGGCGGAGTCAGCGCAAGAGTTATAACTGGAATAGTCTAAAGGAAATGCTGGGATATTTTGGGCTAAAGCCACCGCGTGTATACAAACGCAGTATACTTGTGGACTGGTATTAGGGGTCGTGCTTTACACGAGCGAATATATTATTGAAGAGCCGGATGCGGTAGTTCGGTAGTTCGGTAGTTCGGTAGTTCGGTAGTTCGGTAGTTCGGTAGTTCGGTAGTTCCGCACGTCCGGATGGTAGTGTTCAGAATTCTGTGTCACTTCTTTACTATTAGCAAAAAAGAGATGA
>NZ_JALBWM010000340.1 GCF_023895975.1 Microbulbifer okhotskensis | reverse complement strand
TTCTTGGCTGCTTCTTTATCTTCGACAAAGTACTTGTTTTTATGTGACCAGTAGATGCGAGGTGTATGGCCGTAGTTTTCTACATGACCTCGCTTCCCGTCGACCATGTACCAAAGGCGGAGCTTGATTGTGTGGGTGGTACTGTGGCCAATTGTCTGACCATCAAGAATTACCGGTGCACCCTGGTCGTCGCGCTCTTCAGCGATTTCGTAGCCCCAGTGAATGCCGATCGGTCCCCATATCTCGGTAGCCTTCTCAACCATGGCAATATGATTGATGCTGGCAGTTTTACGACCTTCTAGCGTTGACTCTTTTACAAAGCGAGCGTCAGTTTTCTTTACTCGCTGCCAGATGCTTAGATTCTCAGACATTTTGCTCGCTCCCGTTATTAGAGTGGTGCCAGCGCTAAGCCGGCTCCACTTCCTCTGCAGATTCCTCACAAACAAACTCACCGCTTTCATTTAGCGAATACCATTTGTTTGGTTCGATTTCTCCTTGCCCTGCAATTGCTGCACGGATATGAATTAGCTCTCCCTCGTCATTTCGATAGCAAAGGGCAATGGCGCTACCTTCAGAGGCGCGAGCTTTACTTTCAGCGCCTGCTGCCAGGGCGATTGAGTGTTGGCCTCCAACTTCAGCTGCGCTCTGGTCTCCGGTGTTAGTGGCTGCGCTCTGGTATCCGGTGTTAGTGG
>NZ_JALBWM010000033.1 GCF_023895975.1 Microbulbifer okhotskensis | reverse complement strand
CGACTACCAATAATCCACTAGCAAGAGCGGTTACACAGAATTATTTACACCCTCCACTGAAGAGCAATCGAAAATTTTGCTTTTCGACTACGTTCAAGAATAATAATCTCTCAAGCTGCCCATTTGAAATATAATACTCACCACCAAAGCCATAGTCATGATTTAACAAAATGTGGACTTTATCACCCAGAAACTTAACTTGACGGAAGTGAGTTCCTGAGACATTTTATGAAGTCCTTGGGATAATCAAGCCCCATATAGATTTTCCTAATTACCACTTAGGCTAAGCGAATTTTCAGCAGCTTTTCCGGCATTGGTGGTGTCCGAAGAGAGACATAAACAAGTCTTGGAATGAGTGCCGATAAGTTGAATCTTCGATTAAATCGGTACTGGAATTCTGCCAAATAGCGCTGCACATATTTGGGTCTAATTGTATGGTAGCTACTACGCAGTGCGCTCTTTAAATTACCAAGTACTGTATTTACCCAATAGAACTCAGGCTCTTCAGCAAAAGCCCGGCGACCACCACAAACAATCTTGTCATGCACGCAACCGGCCTCTGTAATGGCACTGAAGCATGGAAGGCTGTCTGAGATAACTGTGCTGCCACTGAAAAGGTACTTTTTGCTCCAGGTAGAAATCTCACTGCGCCTGAAGCCCTTGATAATGGAGAGCTTAATACGGGTGGGGGGTCCTTCCTTGGTCGTTTCAACGGCAGCGACAAAGGGAGTTTTACCTTTGGCTCCGCGCCCCGGTTTGTATCCAGTACGTTCACCACCGAGATGGGCGTCATCCAACTCAATAATACCGGACAGTTTGTACCCTTGGTCCCGCTCCATCATCACTTGCACGAGTTTCTGCTTTATACGCCAGGCAGCGTTGTAAGAGATACCCCGATGACGAGCTAGCTCCATACAAGAAATACCCTGCTTATCCTGGGTGATCAGGAAGATACCGAGAAACCAGGTGGTAAGAGGGAGCTTCGTGGAATCAAAAATCGTGCGAGAAGTCATTGATGTCTGACGTCGACACCGATCACATTGCTTAAGTTTGCGATAAGCGATTTCGCAATGTTTGTCATGTCCGCAATGAGAACAACTAAAGCCATTGGGCCAACGGCAACGGCAAAGAGCATCGAAGCACTGTTCCTCGGTGCCGTACATTTTAAGGAATTAGGTCAAACGAATACCCTTTTGGAACTGTGCCTTGTTGCGAGCCATGGCGTATTTCCTTGCAAATCAACGATATAGCTGTATATATACAGTTATGTGTGACTTGGCAAGGGTGGTAATTAGGTGACTTTATGGCCGTTGCCATTACTGGCCATTAGCAGTGAGGCAATAATTAATTTGCCTGATTTTATCTACCTGGTTTTTTTGGTTTAAATATTCTCTTCGTATCTATTCTAAAGGTTGGCCTTCTTTCAGGATCTGTTCAGCTTGTGAGGTATATTGTTCATTGCTGTGCGGGAGAGCGTCTATTCTGTGAAAACTGTACCAAGTGATTGATTTTGAGGTCGCAGATACCACATTGTGGTATCCACAATACTGAATCCAGTGTGTCACTTTTTCTCGGAAAAATAACCCTACATTAATTTCTGCCATTCAGGCGGCTTATCCAGACATTCGATTAAATTCGGTTGATTGGGGAGGGGCTTGGGTGGAAGATATTCCTATTTGCATAATTATTAGCGTTTCAGTGTTAGCTTGGGGAGAAGTAAATGAAAGCTCAATTTATAAAGGCCAGTCTTTGTATAGCAATTACTGCATCACTTTATGGCTGTGGTAGTGGATCAGGTAGCGATAAATCGCCTGAAGAAACGGGGGATACCACAGCGCCAAAGGTCAGTCTTGCACCATTGAGCGGTAGCATCATTGCGGAGGATGACACCGTACAGCTGGATTTTGATGAGCCCGTGGATCTAGCAGATATCTCCTTGTCCGGTGCTATGCAAGGGATTGGAGAGTTATTTCAAATCGATGAGGATACTCTGGAACTGAGGCCTAATGAGATTTGGAGTGAGGGGCAGGAGCTGACTCTGCTGATCAATGCCGAGGATAAAGTAGGTAATAAAATGGCAGAGGTTTCGGCCAAGTATCGGATTCAGAGTGTAGCGCCCACGGTAGAGAAATTTTATCCTGAAGCCATTCGCCTGGAAAAAAATGAATCTATCAAAATTGAGTTTTCTGAAACCATGAATCCAGAGAGCCTTCAATTAACAGGGGAACTGCTTGAGGATGAATACAAGATTGTTTGGTCTACCGGTAATGTTGAAAATGATACTTTAAGCATTTCCCCTAAAGAATACTGGATAGCCGGACAGGGGCGGAGTGTTATTGTCGATGTGCAAGATCTTGCCGGTAATGCAGTGACCACGTTGGATAACAGTTTCACCGTACCTATGTATTTTGAGAACTTTGCTTCTGCAGCTGTGGTTGTTGGTCAAGATGATTTTTCAAGTAGAGCCGAAGGCCTTAGTGCCAAAAATCTTGGCGCTTTTCCTATCGCATCGGCTGCGGTCAGTTCTGATGGAAAGCTCTTTGTGAGTGACCAAAGGAATAACAGGGTTTTAGCGTTTAACGCAATACCCTCGGTAAATGGCGCACCTGCCGATTTCGGGATTGGTGTTGATAGCCTAGATAGCACTGACTCATCTGATGAGCAGAAAACGCTTCAGGTTCCGACCCAGGTAACTGTTGATGGCAATAAATTCGTAATTTCTCAGGCCGAAGGGGAGGGACGTATTTTAATTTATAATTCTATTCCACAGAATGGGGATGCTGTACCTTCGGTGATTTTAGGGACAGGGAATGAAGATGCGAACGAGTGTAATAGTGCTGATTCGCTGATAACGTCGATTTTGGTCGATGGTAAGGTAATTTCGGCGGATGAGGAAAACTCTCGGGCTTTGATCTGGAATAGTATTCCTGCAGATAGCAATGCGCCTGCAGATTTGGTTGTAGGGCAGCCGACGTTGGAAAACTGCTATTTCAATGGTGGTGTTGAAGGTGATGAAGAGGTGCCTAGCGCTCGGGTATTGGCTTTTCCCAGTGCAGTATGGAGTGATGGTCAAAAACTCGCGATTCTGGATAGTGGCAATAATCGAGTTTTACTCTGGAATCAATTGCCTACCGAAAATCATGTTGCAGCGGATATTGTTCTTGGGCAGGAAGATTTTGGCGACCACGACTGGGGAGATACCACAACTGATAAGGATTTCTTATTTCCATGGATGGGAATCTGGTCAAATGGGATTCAGCTATTTGTGACCGATACAGAGAATCATCGTGTTTTGATTTGGAATCAGTGGCCAGAAAGTAATTATGCTCCTGCAGATTACGTCTTGGGGCAGAGTGATTTCACCAAAAATATTGGAAATGATACTAACCAAAATGGCATCAGTGACGAAGGCGAGTTGCCAAGTGCTTTCACTCTTAATGTGCCCACTGGTGTCTTTGGTTACAAGAATAATCTATTTGTGACTGATTCGGCTAATAACAGGATATTAATATTCAAGTCGCACTGACGATTAACCTTAATGGTGTCTCCGTTGTACACCATTGGTAATAATTCCAGGCATAGCGGTCTAATGTGTTTATTAGGTCGCTATGTCTGGCGGTTATATCAATAGTCAGTTGCTGGCGAAATCAACGCTCTAAGATTCTCTCAGTTTGTGATACTTATTTTTTATCTCTTCAATGTTTACACTGGGGGCTGGGAACTGAGGGTTTAGGCTTTTCAGAGCTTCAGCGATTATAGAAGCCACCGCTAAATCTCTAAACCACTTATGATTCGCAGGGATAATAAACCAAGGTGCATGCTGGGTACTGCAGCGATTTAGCATATTTTCAAATGCAGCAATATAATCATCCCAGTATTTGGCCTCGGTATAATCACTCTCGCTGATTTTCCACTGTCTGGCGGGGTCGTCGATGCGTTGTTTGAATCGATCCAGTTGCTCATTCTGGCTGATATAGAGAAAAAATTTCAGGACCAAGGTATTACTTCCAGTAAGTAAACTTTCAAAACTATTGATTTGATCGTAACGTCCTGACCAAACTTTCTCGGGTACCAGATTGTGAACTCGCTCTATCAGCACACTTTCATAATGAGATCGGTTGAATATGGAAATATGACCTTGGCCGGGGGTTACTTTGTGATAACGCCACAGGAAATCATGTTCACTTTCCTCTTGGGTCGGCTCTTTGAATGAAAGTGCCGTGCACATTTGTGGGTTTGTGGCGCCCAGAACATGCTTGATAGTGCCATCTTTGCCAGAGGCATCGATGCCCTGGAGGCATATGAGCAGGGATTGTTTATGCTCCGCGTAGAGTTTATACGTGAGGGTGCGGATCTGCTCGTCCATGCGATTGGTTTCTGGAAGAGCTTCTTCGCGGTTGTCATAACAGTGCTTAAAGCTGGGGTCTATTTCAGACAGTTGGATCTTACTGCCGGGTTTTACTCTGAAGTTTTCGAAACAGTTCATCATTTATTCGCTCACTGTACTCGGCTTTTTACTAGTGCCCTATATATCGCTTAGCCTTCGATAGAGTAGCCTTTTAATCAAATCGAGGAAAAACATCCAGATAATCATATACAGCCAAACTAGGCCAATAATGCTCCAGGGAATGGCCGGTACCAACCAGCCCAGGCCACACATGAGCACCGTGAAGGCCTGGGTACCCACTATCGCTACAAATAGCGGTTGGGCAGGCAGCGGTTTAGAGAAAAAGGCCGTTCGTGAACGAACAACAAATAACAATAGATGACCGCCAGCGACAATCTGAAGGAAAACAATCGTTTGAATCTGCTCTTTATTCAGCGCGATCCAAGATTGCCAGCTGGTATTGTCAAGCCACGCCATTCCCAGAAACAAAATTCCCATGGTCTGCGCGATCGAGAATAGTCCGATAATACTGGAGCCGAGTAGCAAATCCCGCATTTGCCAGTGCACCGGTTGTTTGGGCAGTAGCGTGTTATCGTAGGCGATAGTCATAATGGGGATATCATCGAGAAGCGCGACTAAGACGATCATCACCGGTGTCAGAGGTGAGAAACCGAAGATAATCGTAGCGGCAACGACGACCACCATAATATCCAACGTCATGGATACCCTAAAAAGCACATAGTTGATAATACGCTCGAATATTTTTCGGGCCTCATCAATGGCATCAACGATAGTAGATAGGCCTGGAGAGGTGAGAATAATGGCTGCTGCAGCGCGGGCGGCATCGGTGGCACCGCTGACAGCAATCCCGCAGTCTGCCTGTTTAAGTGCCGGGGCGTCGTTTACGCCATCTCCAGTCATAGCGACTTGGTGGCCGCGGCCTTGCAGTGCTTTTACGATGGCATATTTATGTTCAGGAAAAACCCGTCCAAAGCCGTCTGCACGCTCAACACAGTCAATGGTGGCAGAGGGTAGGTGATCCATATCCTGTGATTTTTCGAAAACATTGGCCGCAGCATAAATATTGGTTCCGATACCGACCTGGGTTGCGATTTCTTTACCAATGGCTACATCATCGCCGGTAATCATTTTTACCTGTAAACCGTGTTCACGGGCACGTCGAATGGTATCTTTGGAATCATCCCGGGGAGGGTCCTCAAGGGACAGAATACCCAAAAAAAGCCACTGCTGGTTGCTCTCTTTTCGCGCAACACCAAGGGAGCGAAGGCCTCGGGAAGCCTGTTGCTGAACGCAGGAGCGGGCATTGTCAGCCGCGTCACCGCTCAGTTGACATAGATCGGCAATTGCCTGTGGTGCGCCTTTACTGAAAAATAGAGTTTTACCCTTGTTATCCATTACTTTGGCTTCGGTGCGCTTGCTAACCGGGTCAAAGGGAGTGAATTCCTTTAGGTGAAAATCTGTTACCTTTATCGGGCTGCTGAGTTCAGCAAAAATTGCTTGATCAATGGGGTCAGTTGAGCCTTGCTCTGAAGCGATTGCAGCGGCGAGAATCAGCTGATTTTTGTCTTCCGCGCTGAACACGGTGGGCTCTTCCAGGCACAGCTGATTTTTTGTCAGGGTGCCGGTTTTATCGGAGCACAGGATGTCGACACCGGCGAGTTCTTCGATGGCTTCAAGCCGTGAAACAATGGCTTTTTTACGGGACAGTGCCAGAGCACCGAGGGCATTGGTAACAGTAATTACCGAAGGCATAGCAACTGGAATCGATGCGATCAGTAAGACCAAAACGGTTCTCAGAATATTGATGATATCCGACCAGTGCCATTTATCTGCCACGACGATATCCCGGTATAATTCCGTGCCCACCAGGATTACCGCCAGTACTAAACAGAGAACAATTAGAAAGTCACCGATATGGGTGACGGCTTTTTGTGAGTGTGAGGCGCTCTGCCCGGCACCTGCGACCAGTGTGGCGGTACGACCAAAAAAAGTATTGTGCCCGGTACCAATAACCACGGCTGTCATTTCCCCGCGTTTGGCAATACTGCTGGAATAACCGATGTCGCCAATTTTTTTACTGACCGGCAGTGATTCACCGGTAAGGGCGGCCTGGTCAATACTGATGGATTTTCCCTCGATAAAGCGAACATCGGCGGGTACTACTTGGCCCAGTTTGATTCGGACTATATCTCCAGGAACAACTTGTGCGGCATCGATAGATTGGTAGTCGCCATCCCTCAGTATATTGGCGCGCGGCGCCATACTGGCTTTTAGCGCAGCCAGTGCATTAGCGGCTTTGTGTTCCTGCCAGAAGCCGGCAATCGCATTGTATAAAAGCAGCGCCATAATGATGGCAAAATCTGGCCAATGGCCGATTAATGCCGATAGCAGGGCGGCCGCCTCGATCATCCAGGGGATGGGGCCCCAGAAAAATCGAAAAAATCTGGCAAGTGCGCTTTGCTCTTTTTCCTGGATGCTGTTGGCGCCGTATTTTTGTAGGCGCGAATCCGCCTCGGCTTTGGTGAGTCCTTCGGGTGTGGTATTCAGTTCAGAGTAAATGCTATCCAGCTCAGCGGTTTGCAGATCCTCTGGTTGCCGGCCATTGTTCTCTGTCGCATCGGTACCTTTATTCTCTGGAGTTGCTTCTGGATCTTGCAAGATGAAATCCCCGATGACAAAGAGGTTGGCCAGTGGGGAAATTCTCGCACTGGAATGACGGCCTTGGGACATTTTAATCTAGCAGTTCGGGGTATTGTTTATGTTGATACTTATGACGCTGAGGCCTTTGTTCTGAGGCCTTTGTCTAGAGCCGCTAGTTCATAGCTGAGCAGAAAAATCCTATAGAATAAAAAAGCCGGCACTGGGCCGGCGAGAAAGCAGACGTCGAAAGGAAGAGACGTTGCAAAGAGACTGTCATTCATGGCGTAAAAAGTTATGTAGTTAGGCACAGCAGACTCGGCTCGAGGAAGCCCTGCAGGCAATTTTTAATAAGCTGTTAAAGTGTTATGTTTTTTTCCTCAGGAGTACACAGGCGTCTGCAGCCTCAAGGGTGAGGGCGTTATCCTGGAGGCGGCCATTAAACAGTACCGGGGTAATATTCTGTGCGCCTGAAAATTCTGCAGGAATTTTCAGGGTTTCGGGTCTTTTACCCAAATTGACAACGACCAGTATTTCTTCCGATATGCTGTGTCGGGTAAAAGCAAAGAGTTCACTGCCGGTATCGATCACAGCCTGTTCCGCGGTTGCCAAAGACGGCGGCAGTTTCCGGTGCCAATCAATCAGGGCGCGGAAGCCGTTCAGCATGGAGTGCTCGATGTCTTGCTGAACCTCTACCGCACGCCGTTGATGTTCCGCGGAAACTGGCAGCCAGGGTTTAACTTTGGAGAAGCCGGCATGGTCGCCACCGGTGTTTGTCCAGGGCATCGGGGTGCGACAACCATCGCGCCCCTTAAACTCCGGCCACAGATTAATACCGTAGGGGTCAACCAGGTCCTCGTAGGCAATCTCCGCTTCGGGTAGACCCAACTCCTCACCCTGATATAGGCAAACACTGCCGCGCAGTGCCAGTTGTATCAGTAGGAATAGCGGTGCGCGAGCATTGGCCTGGTCGGTATTAAAACCCTTATTCCAGCGGGTGATTGATCGGGGCACATCGTGATTGCTGATAGACCAACAGGGCCAGCCTTTTTCAATGACCTGGTGGTTTTTTTTCAAGGTCTCGCGCAGGAATTCAGCGTTGCAATCTTCGGTCAACAGATCGAAGGAGTAAGCCATATGCAAACGCTGGTCAGTGGTGTACTCGGCCATGATCTTGTGCGTATTGTCATCACCTACTTCGCCCACGGTGACAGTGCCGGGGTATTGATCCATTAATTGGCGTACCCGCTGTAAAAATACCAGGTTTTCCGGCTGGGATTTATCGTTTTTGTGCCACTGGTAATCATAGTGATTGACCGGTGGCAGGCCTTTTTCATCCAGCTTGAGCGGACGCGATGGGTTGTTGCCGAGAGCCTGCTGGTGGAAAACAAAATTCACTGCGTCCAGGCGGAAACCGTCGACACCGCGGTCGAGCCAGAATTTCATATCGGCAAGCAGTTGCGCCTGTACCGCGGGGTTGTGCACATTTAGATCCGGCTGCTCTTTAAGAAAGTTGGCCAGATAATACTGGCGGCGGCGGGTGCACCAGCGCCAGGAGCCCCCACCAAATACGGAAACCCAGTTATTGGGGGGGGTGCCGTCGTCTTTGGCGTCAGCCCATACGTACCAATCCGCCTTGGCGTTATCGCGGCTGGAACGGCTCTCTTCGAACCAGGGGTGCTGGTCTGAGGTGTGGCTAAGAATCTGGTCGATGATAATTTTCAGGCCGCGTTGGTGTGCGGCCTCGATCATCCGATCAAAATCTTGCAGGTTGCCAAATATAGGATCTACATCGCGGTAGTCGGCAACGTCATAGCCGAAGTCCACCATCGGAGATTTAAAAAAGGGTGAGATCCAGATGGCGTCTACGCCGAGGGACTTTACATAATCCAGTTTTTGCGTAATTCCGGGAATATCACCAATGCCATCTCCGTTGGCGTCGCAGAAGCTGCGTGGGTAAATCTGATAAATGACACTGTTGCGCCACCACTCATAGCTGTTGCCGCTCATGGATTACTGCCTTGTTTCATTATTTGAAATGTGGAGATAGTCCACTTTTAAAGGATAGGGTGAGTATGGAGCAGTCATTGGCGGGCTTCCTCCTCCCCGGTCAGGGGGGAGAGGCGAAATAGGATCACTTGTTTGGGTGGGGTTGGCGCGGTAACACGGTACACGAAAGGCATTTGTGGCACGTCCTTGTACCACAGGTTTGCTCTATCAGCGGGTTGAAACAATCACGAAAGACTTATTTCAATCGGCCGTTAGGGGCGGTCTTGAACAGAGCGCAGCATTTGCTCGGCCAGGGCGATCGCTTCCTGTCGGTCCTTGACGTCCAGTTTCTGATAGAGGCTACGGATATGGGTTTTGATGGTACTTGGTGCCACTTTGAAGTGGCGGGCAATTTTCTCGTTCGACAAGCCTGAGTGGATGGCATTGAGTACTTGCCACTCCCGCGGAGTGAGGGGGGAGTGGCGCAGGAAATCCGGCACCGCATCGCTGGCGAGAATCTCCCGAATAATAGTGTCATCCAACTCAATACGAATACCGCCGTCCAACTCCGGCTGCTGTTGCGTGGTTTTAATGAGCTGTTGTGCCTTGGCGGATTCGGCATCTTCCAAGCCGCTTTCCAGGGCCGCCTTGAGGATGGCAATTAACGGTTTGCCTATTTGCAGGAAACTTGCACGGAAGTCCCGCTCGGCGGAGAGAACCAGCGCGTCAGAGATGGCCTCGACGGACTGGGCGTACTGCTCGCGCAGCCAGCGCAGGTGGGATTCGAGGACGCAGTTGCGCAGACGATCAGTGACCAGACCACACTCATCGGCTACCTGCTGCAGGCGGCTCAGCAAGCGGTTGGCATCGGACCAGTGGTGCAGTTCGATCATTGCGCGTACGTGGTTGCGGCCATGGCACTGTTCAAAGTGGTTGCCGGGCCTGTCTACCACAGGGGTAGCCTGTTCCAGCCAGGTGGCGATGGCTGGTTGGTTGCCCAGTGCGCGCCAAGTCCGGATACGGGTGGCGTCCGCATTGGCGATCCAGTCGCGGTGATAGCGACCATCGGTGAGGAGGCGCTCGATGCGTTCCAGCCACTCCACCGATTCCTCTTTCTCGCCTCGCGCCTGGGCAATTTTGAGAAGCAGGGTGTACTCAGGCAACAGCCAGTGCTCGCCGACCCGGCGGTTGATTTGCATTCCCCGCCGCGCGGACTGCTCCGCGCCTTCCAGGTCGCCGGATTCCCACTGAAGCTGGCCGCGTAGCCGACACACAAACTCAGAGATGGGCAGTGTCGACAAGTGGTTTTTCTGTACCAGAGTTTGTACCTTTTCCTGCAGAGAGGAGGCTTTCTTCAACAATCCCTCGGCGAAAGCGATTTCACTTTGCTGACAGATGGCCCAGGCGGCGCTGGGGATATCGTGCTCGGCGATGGCCAGGGCTTCGACTTCCTGCATATGCAGGTTGGCCTGCTGCAAAGCCCCGAGGCAAAAACTGGTTTCGCCGGTGACCAGCAGTGCGGAAATACGTTCGCCCAACTGCTCTGTGCGCAGCAGTCCGAGGGCTTCTTCAGCATACTCCTTGGCCTGTAGTGTTTGTCCTCGGGCAATGGCTACCTGGGCGCGCATGGTGGCAAAGGCTCCTTCGTAAGCACGCCACTGTTGCGGATCTTGGCGCTGTAGCCAGCTTTCAGCACTGGCCAGGTTTTTTTCGCAGAGATCGTATTCAAAATTCTCCCGTGCCATTTTTGCAGACAGCAACGTAAAGCACGCGCTGTACTGCAGCTCTTCCGCACCGAGCCAATCGAGGCAATCGCGCAGAAGCCGTGACTGGCCGCCGCGCAGAAGTTGTTCGCCTTTCACGCTGAGTATTTGCTTCAATCGCTCGCGGTCGCCCCCCGCCAGTGCATGGCGCAGGGCCTCCACCGGCTGGCCCAATTCCTGCCAGGTGTCACAGGCGGTACTGTGTAGCTGCAGCAGCCGCGCCCGATCGTTGATTTGGCGTTGCAGGAAGCGGGCAAAAACCGGATGAAAACGAAACCAGTGGCGACTGGAGTCCTGTGCTTGCAGGAACAGGCCGCGGCGAGCAGCCTCTTCGAGGAGCTGTTGGCCATCCTGGCGACCGGTGAGGCGCTCCGCCAACTGGGCGTTGACGCGGGTGAGAATGGAAGTACACGAGAGCAGTTGGCGCAGTTGCGGTTCGAGTCGCTCCAGAACTTCCTCAGCCAAGTAGTCGAGGATATGGCTGTGCCCCTGCTCCAGCTCTGCCAGGTAGCGGTCCACTTCGTTGCTGTCGCGAACCGACAAAGTGAAAAGCTGTACCGCCGGAGGCCAACCTTCGCTGAGGTGATGCAACTGTGCTGCGCGGTCGCCGTCGAGATTAAACGGCAGGCGCTGTTTGAGCAGGGTGGCAATTTCCTCGGTATTGAGGGCCAGTTCGTTGCTGCCCAGTTCCAGCAGCCGCCCCTGAACACGCAGTGTGGCCAAGCCCAGGGGGGGTTGGCTGCGGCTGGTGATGACTATACCCACACCTGCGGGAGCGTGGCGCAGAAGAAAGCGGCTGGTGTCGTGTACCTGCTGGTTGTCGATCTGGTGGTAGTCGTCGAGAACAATACGCAGCTCACTGGGCAGCCTGCGCAATTCAGACAGCAGGTGGCTGACCAGGGTCAAAGGATCGGGATTCTGCGGAGCGGATAACAACTGATGGGTCTGCGGCACGCCGTTGCCGGTCGCCCGGTGCACACTTTCCACTAGATAGCGGCAGAACTGGCTCGGCTCATTGTCACTGGCATCCAGTGTATACCAGGCGACTGGGTTGTCCTGCAGGGAAGCCCAGGACGTGACCAGCGTGGTTTTGCCATATCCTGCGGGAGCGGTTACCAACAGGAGTTGATCGCTGTGGCATCGGTTGAGAACCGATAGCAGGCGCGGGCGGGCTAGGGCGTGCTCGGGACAATCCGGCAGGCTGTATTTGGACGTTAAAAGCATCGCTGCGGGAGGGCTTGTTATGAATGTTTAATTATTGTACAGGCGCTATTATGCACCAGGACCCGGGTATTGTGACAGCGCTGTAAGATGCCACTTTTCCAACGATCTCCCTGTTTTAATGGTATTTGGGAGTGGCGCAGGTTTAGCTTTGGGCAGTATATTACTATTCGGGTTAAATCGGTCATCTTAACCCGTCGCAGCGCAGTTCCCGCGGCTATAAGTGGGTACATAAGTACTCATTTACTTCTCAGTGTCCACACGGATTCATTGAGTGTGTCATTTGTTGCATCTTTCTGGTGAATCAGCTCCTGTATTTTGTCGATTTTTGTTTGGCAATAATCGCGCGGGTGCGCAGATTTTCATATGAAGCCAGTATTTTTAATAAGAACTGAGTGCCACAAAGGCACCGATAAAATAATAAAAAGAGGAAGCCATGGCAGATATTGTGATTCTTGCAGCTGCGGGTATGGGGGCTGTGGATAAATCATTCGCAAAACCACTATTTATGACGTTAGAAAATTCGCTCGGACAAGACTGGTCGCGCCTGTACTGCGCCACCCTACCTTGCCTGGGGCATTTTCAGGGAAATATCGAACGCACCTTTGAAGGGATGCAAAAACAGGATATGGACTTCCTGCGAGCACGTAAATTTTTGTTGTTTGCTATGGCACAAAATGCTGCGCAGTTGGGGGATATTGAACGCCGCGATGGCAATTATGAAAAAACCCAGCGCGAGATATACACTGCGCTTGCCGGGGCCGCAAATGCCACGGACGACAAAACACCAGTAATACTGATTACCCATTCGGTGGGTTGTCTTAATTTGTCCAATTATCTCTGGGATGCCCAACGCCCCAATACCAGTTACGGTATTTGGCGTGACGGGGGGCCTGCCGGGGTACACAAGGGTTCTGCACGAGAGAGATTTTTGCGTCTTAAAACTCTGAGACATTGGTATACCTTGGGGGCGACCACGCCATTGTGGAGCGCGGGCCGTACCCGTGAGCAGATACAGGCGGTGACTCCAGATACCCGTGGCTATAGCTTCCGTTGGAAAAATTTTTATCACCCCAACGATTTATTCGGCTGGCCGCTCAAGCCTCTCAGCTCGTCCTACAACCAAGCGGTGTATCGGGACTATGAAACACGCCCCCTAAGCGATCACTGCGACTCAAACACCGGCGCCTCTCTATTGCCGCCTGAAGACTATTGGCAGAGTGAGTTGGTGACAGGGCAGCTGCTTGAAGACGTGCGAGCACTGCTCAAGGGCGTGAACAAATCGAGTCATGCGCGCACACAGCGATCTCGGCCGGCTGTCGCGGTATAATCCGCGGCTACTTCAATAGACCCTGTAAACGAACAAGGACCGCTTTCCTATGTCGCTGCAATTTCATTTGGTTCCGGTTACTCCTTTTCAGCAGAACTGTTCTCTGCTGTGGTGTGAAGACAGCAAGCGAGCGGCCGTCGTGGACCCTGGAGGTGATCTTGACAAAATTCTCGCCGCAGTGGAGGAACGCGGCCTGAAGCTGGAAAAAATCCTGCTGACCCATGGCCACCTGGACCATGTGGGTGGCACTGCGGCGCTGTCCAAGCAACTTCAGCTGCCCATAGAGGGGCCACACAAAGCCGACGATTTTTGGATTCAGCAATTGCCGATGCAGGCGCAAATGTTTGGCTTTCCATCGGTCGAGGTATTTACCCCGGATCGTTGGTTGGAGCAGGGGGATCAGGTTACGGTGGGGGATCAGCCACTGGAGGTTTACCACTGTCCGGGGCACACGCCCGGCCATGTGATTTTCTTCCATAGACTGAGCCAGCTGGCGCTGGTGGGCGACGTACTTTTTGCCGGATCAATCGGGCGTACAGACTTTCCCCAGGGAGATCACGATACCCTGATTCGTTCGATTAAGGAGCGCCTCTGGCCCCTGGGAGATGAGGTTCGCTTTGTGCCGGGGCACGGCCCCATGTCGACTTTTGGCCAGGAGCGCCAATCCAATCCATTTGTCGCCGATAAACGCTTCGGCTAAGTAAAATAACTAGGTAAAGCGTGCAGAGCCGGGAGGCCCCTTTGATGTTCGCCAGAAAAAACTGTTTTTTTCTTATCGCGCTACTGTTGGGGTTGAGTGGTTGCGCCGTGATTTCTGAGGAGGAGTGCCGTGTAGGGCTCTGGTATGAGCGGGGCTTACAAGATGGCGCTCGCGGACGCCCGCAATCACAGGTTTATGATATTGCCCGAGAATGTCAGAACTACGATATGCCTATGGATAGTGAGGCGTGGCTACAGGGGCACGAGGAGGGGGTGGAGACTTTCTGCACTGCTGAAAATGGCTATGACCAAGGGCGCAGAGGGCGCAATTATCAAGGGGTGTGTACGGGCCCCGCCGCCGACCTGTTTTTGCTGAATTACGAGCGCGGCCTTGCAGAGTACCGTGTGGAGCAGCATTATCAGAGCCTGCTGTGGCGCCGCGACAGTCTGCAGCGCGAATTGCTTTCTCTGCGCCATGCTTATCGAAATAGCGATAGTGAAGTGCAGTTGCGCGCGCTACATTTTCAGCGCAGTCGACTCCGCTGGGAGTTGCAAATGCTGGATATGGAGCTGCATCGCTACGGCTTGTTTGGTTCCAGATATTCCACCTCCGGTTTTTACCCTCGCGGATTTTTCTCTGCCAGATTATTTTACTGGTAAGCGTAAAGAACTTTCGATTTTGTGTGTAAATAGCGATGTCCGGATACATAGCCCGGTAAATCGTCCTTGAGAGAATTAATGTAATGGTAATTTGGCATGTGAACACCACACTGGAACAGCTTAACCAGGGTGTATCTCAATGTATGCCGGGATATCTGGGCCTTAAAATTACTGAGGTAGGTGAAGATTACCTGGAGGGAACCTTACCGGTGGACCATCGCACCCGCCAGCCTTTTGGCATATTACATGGCGGCGCTAATGTGGTGCTTTCGGAAACCCTGGGCTCCATCGGCGCCAACTTGTTGGTGGATACGGATAAGTTTTATTGTGTCGGTCAGGAGGTTAATGCTAACCACTTACGTCCAGTTGCGGGCGGCGAAGTCCGCGGTCGGGCAAAGCCTGTGCACATAGGCCGGAGCAGCCAGGTTTGGGAAATATTGATTTACGCGCCCAACGGTAAACTCAGTTGTATCTCGCGAATTACGATGGCTGTGGTTGCCCATGGCGCTTAGTGCCACCTGCACGGTTGCTGGGGGGACAGTCGCTTGATACCGGGCCCGGAGTTTGTATTTGAAGATATAGCCTATCGCTTGGTGCGCTCAAGTCGGCGCAAGCGTTTGGGGCTGGTGTTGGTGGGGGAGGGAGTTGAAGTGCGTATTCCCCAGCGTTGTGCGGCGCGTTACGGACACGAATTTCTGCAGGAAAATATTCAGTGGGTACGCGCACAGCTTCTAGTAGCTGATCGACGTGCGGCTCAGGTACCCAAATACCAATACGCTGTGGGCGAGTATTTTCCCTGGTTGGGACTGAAGCTCCCCTTGCAGCGCGTGGCAAATAGTCAAAGTGCAGGTATTAGTGACGACACTATACGGCTCTATAGCCGCTATCGCGAGCCGGATGAAGTACAGTTGCAAAGCGCTTTAGAGCGGCTATACCAGCGTGAAGCCCTGACCTTGTTAACGAAAAAATCACAACTGCTGGCTGAGCAAATGGGGTTGCGAATTGCTTCAGTGGGAGTGCGCCGTACTAAAAGTAAATGGGGGCACTGCAGTATCCGCGCAGAGTTGCAGTTTAATTGGTTGATTTGTCTCGCTCCGGAACCTGTGGTGGATTATTTGGTAACCCACGAGGTGTGCCACTTGCAACACCACAATCACAGCCGAGCATTTTGGCTGCTCGTACAGCGCGTCTGTCCGCAATTTAAAGAGTTGCGTCGTTGGCTGCGTGACAACGGCCACCGTCTGACACTGTAATTTTTTTGTCCCTTGGTCTCCCAGGATATCTCCTCATTCATTATGAATAAGAAACCCCGTTTTATTACTGCACGTAAACCGGTTAAAAAAAGCCTGCCGTCGAGTGCGGAAGCCACGGTGGAAAACTTGAGTCACGAAATGCGCGGTATTGCTCGGGTAAATGGCAAGGCGGTATTTATTGATAATGCACTGCCGGGAGAGCAGGTTAAATTCCGTTATACCTCTCGGCGTGGACGTTTTGATGAAGGTATTGCTCAGCAAGTTGTGTCTGCTTCGATAGATCGCTGCACTCCGCGTTGCCCGCATGTGGAAGTTTGTGGGGGCTGCTCTATTCAACAACTACACCCCACTGCGCAAATTGCCGAAAAACAAAAAATATTACTGGACCAGCTGTCGCGCTTTGGAGGAGTTAAACCACAGGATGTGTTACCGCCATTGACCGCGACCCCCTATGGCTATCGGCGCAAGGCTCGCATAGGCATTCGACAGGCAAAAAAATCAAAAGGTAGCGAGCTGGTATTTGGCTTTCGAAAAAAACACAGTAATGATCTGGTCGACACTGATCAGTGTCCGGTATTGCACCCGAAGATTGCCGAGCATATACCACAGTTAAAAAAACTGGTGGCAGACAGCGATGGCCGTGCAAGTTTTTCCCATCTGGAAGTGGCCGTTGGGGATCGGGTGACGGCCCTGGTGCTTCGGCACCTGAGCCCTTTGTGTACAGAGGATAGGGTGCGGTGGTTGGCGTTTGCGAAAAATACAGGTATATACCTGTATATACAAGCCGGTGATGCTGCGACAATAGAGCGAATTTGGCCGGAACAGGGAGTGGCGTATTTAAGCTATCAGTTGCCGGAATTCGATCTGACATTGAGGTTTCAGCCGCTGGATTTTGTGCAGGTCAATTTTTCCATCAATCAACAAATGGTGAGTAGGGCTGTTCAGTTACTTGACCCGCAACCCTCTGAGCGAATACTGGATTTGTTCTGTGGCTTGGGCAATTTCACCTTGCCGCTTGCGCGCAGAGCGGCTGAAGTTGTTGGCGTTGAAGGTGCGAGTGCGCTAACGCAACGAGGTATTGATAATGCGGCACTGAATCAAATATCAAACGTGCATTTTTATTCCGCTGACCTCAATGAGAATATCGCCGGGGCATCTTGGGCCCTTGAAGGTTTTGATAAGATTTTGCTGGACCCACCCCGCAGTGGCGCGCTGGCAGTGGTGCGGGGGCTGGCGCGATTTTCTGCTAGTAGAATTGTCTATATCTCTTGTAATCCAGCAACCTTGGCACGGGATGCCGGAGAATTATCGAGGCTGGGTTACCGATTGAGCCAAGCCTGTGTCATGGATATGTTCCCGCATACCGACCATGTTGAATCAATGGCAATATTCGAAAAAATTTAATCTCATAGTGAGACCTTTTTTGGGGCGCTTTGGGGCCTTGAAAAACTAACGTAAACTGCTGTTAAACCGTTTAAGTGAAGTTGTTATGCAAAGCGAAACCCTAACTGATAATTTTGAAGATAACTGCGCGCGCTTTTTACCCGAAGCCGTAGACCTGGGTTGCGTTTGGGCCCTGCAGGGCAGCGAGGGGTTTGCACTTTGTGAGTCTGAAAAACACGCGGACACAGAAGTGATGCCCTTTTGGTCGCAGAAAGAGTTTGCTCAAGCGCATTGCCAGGGAGACTGGGCTGGCTACGAGCCGGCGCCTATCGATCTGGAAGAATTTATGGATGATTGGCTCACCGGGATGCACGATGATGTGTTATTGGTGGGCCTTAACTGGAACGCTGAGCTGGAAGGGGTGGAACTGGAACCCCTGGACCTATTGGAGCAGTTGGAGCAAGAGCTGTAATAACTTGCGCCATAGTCTCCCGCTTGGTGGATAAAAATCACTCAACAGGGTGTCTCAAATGGGGCAGATTCTTGGCTTGCGCAGAGCCATTTACGGTGTTGCCAATATTACTGAGGCAACCGTTTGGTATACACAGTTACTCGAACAACCGCCTTACTATGAAAGCGACAGCTATGTAGGGTTTCGGCTTGGCGACTGTGAACTGGGCCTGGATTCGGATGCGCGCAGCGCGATCAGCCGAGCCGATGGCGTGATCGCCTACTGGCAGGTATTGGATCTGGCTGCGCAAGTTGAGCGCCTTGGCGCCATGGGAGTGCGACAGCACAGCGATATAGAGGATGGTGGTAAGGGCGCACTGAAGGCAAGTTTTCTCGACCCCGATGGCAATATATTTGGGTTAATTGAGTGCCCACAAGTTTTGCCAGAGATGTAGGACCTATAACCGGAGCCGTTCCTGTGAATAAACCGCCCATTTCCAGCTTTCGTACTTCTGGCCGCAGTTTTGCCGCTGAAAGTCTCGCACAGATTGGGCGTGGCTATGTGGTTCCTGACCGAGTTGCATTAATTACAGGCTGCTCTAGCGGTATTGGGCGGGAATTGGCACTGGCATTGCACCGCCGCGGCACGATCGTGATCGCCACGGCGCGGCGCTCGGAAAGCCTGCAGGCATTGGCAGACCTCGGAATTGCCACTGAAGCATTGGATGTCAATTCCCAGGCGGATATTAACCGCGTGGTACACGCGGTTAAAGCGGCCTACGGGCGTCTCGATATACTGATTAATAATGCCGGCTATGGCCAGATGGGCCCCTTGCTGGAGTTGGATACCCGGGCCCTGGAAAACCAATTTCGCACCAATGTTTTTGCTCCGCTGGCTCTGACACGCGCCTGCGTGCCGCTGATGCGCTCAGAGCGAGGGGCAATTGTGTGTAATATCGGCTCTGTTTCCGGGGTGATGCCAACCCCGTTCTCTGGCGCCTACTGCGCATCAAAAGCAGCATTGCACTCCATCTCCGACGTGCTCAGGCTCGAATTGAAACCCTTTGGTATTCGGGTGATGACGGTACAGCCCGGTGCTATTGCTTCAGAATTTGGTCGCCATGCGGAGACCTCACTGCGCGGCCTTTTGCCGCCGGACTCTCTGTATAAACGACAGGAGGAAGCTGTGCGTGCTCGTGCTCAGGAGTCCCAACAAAATGCCACACTAGCCAGTACATTGGCACGCAGGTTAGTGCGCGAGCTGCTGCGTAAGCGGGTACGCACCTTGGTACGCATTGGAAATCGCAGCAGTCTTTTACCCTGGTTGGCCCGCTGGTTACCGCGTAGTGTTAGGGACTGGTTTTTAATGCGCCATTTTAAGTTGAATCGTCTCGCCCATAAAACCTGAAAACGCCATCAGATCTCGTTCAGCGATTGGCTCGACCTCTCTAGCCATTGCTGTACCTCATGGTAACTGCCGCGAAACAGAATTTTTTGCTCGAACTTTTTCATCAGGTGATCGTAGGTTCCGTCGTAATAATCCCGTAGTAGTGAGATCACCAGCGGGATATAAACGTCGCTATTATTTTGAGTTTGTAGCTCGCGATTGGCCAGAGCCAACTGGTCATCGAGCTGTTTGTAACGCAGTCCACCGAGACGCTTTTGAATCCTGCTGAGATTGAGGCGGAGTTCTTCTCCCAGAGCAAGAGTGGCAGGTTTTTCAGCGGTTACAAATCGTTTGAGTCCCTCACTGATATAGTCGCGCACTATACGCTGTGCGCGCGTTTCCAGTGGTTCCTCCACTATCACCCGGGGTGCATTCTTCATTGTCGTCTGCAAAGCTACGGGCAGGGCGCAGCGCCCAATCAGACGACTTTCATCTTCGACAATCACAGTGCCGGGTTGCTGTGCCAGTTTGAGTAAATTGATACTGAGCTGATTTTCAAAATCGATTTGTGCTGGTTGGTTGCTGGCCGTGCGCCCAAAACTGGAACCGCGATGTTTGGCAATTCCTTCAAGATCTATTGCCCGCCCGGCGACCTGGATCAGTTCTGTTTTACCGCTACCGGTATGACCTGCAATAACGACAAAAGGCAGATTGTTACACTGTGTTTGCAACTCCGTTATTAGAAAGTGACGCATAGCCTTATAGCCACCTTGCACCATAGGGTAGTCAATGCCCTCAGTGCGGAGTAATTTTTGTGTCGTCTGGGAACGTAACCCGCCGCGGAAACAATAGAGATATCCCTGGGGGTATTTATCGGTAAATTCGCCCCATTGGGTAAGACAGGAATGCAAGACTTCATCGGTTGCCAGTTGCCAGCCCAGCTCAATTGCCGCCTGTTGGCCATTGCGTTTGTATTCTGTGCCGATCAATTCACGTTGGCGATCATCCAGCAATGGATGATTCTCTGCAGAAGGAAAAGCTCCGTGGATAAACTCTACAGGAGCGCGAACATCCATTAGAGGCGTATCGTTTAAAAAGAGATCAGTAAAGTTTGCAGTATCCACCCGCAAGTCACACTCCTATTTAGATCCAGAAGGCTGTCGTTATGGATTGTAGCGCTATTCCTCTGAGAGACCTATTGAAACCGCAGCTATTCGCTTGCCATCAAAAGTATGTAGGTAAAGAAAGACAATTGGCTTTTTTTGAAAATGTGACGCGTTTGGATGAAGTATGTCCAGGTTGCTTATCATTCGATGACAGTGGTGTTTTTTTACCGAATATCAAAAATTATTGTGCGAGAATATTTATCTACTTGTTACCATCGTTATCCGGTTTTCAGCTTTTAGTACTCTTGAAAAATTCACCCGAAAACATTATGGGTAAAACTTTAAACGATAGGTCTGAAATCATTGGATTGTTGTGACAGGTTTTTAGGAAGTAATGCCAGGATTGGTATAGTGCGGCGTGGAGTGGTTGCTCCGGCAAGTAAAGAAGGATAAAAAAATGGCAAGAAAGTATATTTATATTCCAATAAACAGTAGCGAAATGCAGGAGTATGCACAGGAGCTGGCAAAGGCTTGGAATATACCGGTGAATCAAATTCTGGCAAATAAGTTTTCCTCTGGTGTTGGCAAAGCCATGTATCGGTGGGTGAACCAATGCCTGAGTAAGTTAACTGCTGCAGATACGCTCTATGTGGTTACGCATGGCACCGGTGCTGGTGATGGGCAATTTATTGGCGCTGAGCGTTCCAGTAGCGATAGTAAACAGAAAAAAGTTTATATGAACGGTATGCCTCATTGGGAAGGTGGGGAATGGAAAACCTATTCGCCCCAACAATTAGCGAACACCCTTGTGAAAGAAGGTCTGCCAATTAACTTTGTCAATCTCCATGTTTGTGCTTGTGGTTCTGGTTATGACGGTGAGAAATTGAGACCCTGGGCTCAACGTATGCACCAGGCAATGGCTGCTACCTACAGGAATATCCGGGTCACTGGATACCGAGGCTGGTTTTCATGCAGTACCAACCGGGTATGTATTAAAGTGGGTTCACAATTTTACCCGCTGGAGGAGCGCGCGGTTACATTCTCCTGAGGTCTGAGCTTCTGACCTAATATTAACTTTTAGGTCACGGTAAGCCTGATCGATTAGCTTTAATGGAGCAACATAAATAGTTGTTGGCGCAAGAAAAATCGGCGTTTTAATGGATTTAAGACGCCAGCTTAGAAGGCTGTGTGCCTAATGGAGTAAAACAGGCCGCTTGTTGAAAACGCCATTTTCACCTGGGGCTGCCTCATGTTGGCGAGCTCTCCACGAAACTTTGAGCACCGGCATATTGGATTTGCAGCTCAACACTCCCACCTCGGATTAGCAAGCTGCCAGACAACCTTGTTTTAAAAATCTGTCAAAGGGTGGGCTTCTGGCACAAAACAGCGCTCCTTGTACTCTTTCAGGTATACCCTGAATAGATTGTTGTAGAAAGACCTGTACGGCATCTATTCAGGGACAACCCTCTTAATGACCGTTGATCAGCTACTTATCCTGATTATCTTATCTGTGACCATCACCTTGTTTATCTGGGGGCGGTGGCGCCACGATATGGTCGCTTTGGCGGCTTTGTTGGTTTGCGTATTTGTCGGTCTTATTCCTCCGCAAAATGCCTTTATTGGCTTTGGCCACCCTGCGGTGGTCACGATAGCCTGTGTATTAATTCTGAGTCGCGGTTTACAAAATACGGGTGCGATGGATGCGCTGGCGCTACGGGTGGTGCGCAAGAGCGGCAACACTTCGATTGCCATTTTGTTATTGACGGGGTTGGGTGCCTTCCTATCCAGCTTTATGAATAACGTCGGAGCTCTGGCATTATTGATGCCAGTGGCAGCAGATATGGCTGAAAAGCAAAATTTGGCACTGGGAAAAATTTTAATGCCACTGTCCTTTGGCACTATTTTGGGGGGGATGACCACTTTGATTGGTACGCCGCCAAACTTGGTGGTATCCGGTTTTCGTGCCGATGCCGGTGCGGGTAGTTATGGGATGTTCGACTTCACGCCGGTGGGCCTGGCGGTTGCGGTGGTGGGAGTTATTTTTATCGCCCTTGTTGGCTGGCGTCTGGTGCCAGCACGGAATCGGGTAAGTGCCTCTTCTTTTGAAACAGGCACTTACCTGACGGAAGCTCTGGTAGAAGAAAAAAGCACTGCCGCGGGTAAGAAACTACGTGATATCACCAAGTTGTTGGAGACAGAGGATGCTCAGGTAGTGGGGGTTGTACATAACGATGCCAGGGTGTCGCCGGCCACACCTTGGCAAATTGTGCGTAGTGGCGACATCCTGGTAATTGAGGCAGAGCCGGAGAGTCTTGCCACCTGCCTCTCTAATCTCGGCTTGAAAATGATGGGTGCTCCGGGGACGGGGCAGTTGGGGACGAGGCAGAGAGATGGTGGGGAATCTTTGGCAAGTTGGCAGGGGTCGCGCAAAAAAGATACGGGCAGTGGACCGGCCGATCGGGAAGAAATGCAGTTGAGAGAGCTGGTGATTATGCCCGACTCCGCATTGGTGGGCCGATCAGTGCGCTTTTCACGCCTGGCCGCCCGCTACCAGATTCAGCTGTTGGCACTGTCCCGTCAGGGGCGCCGCTCTGTGCGCAGGTTGCGCTTGACACCATTGCTGGCAGGGGATGCCCTATTGATGATGGGGGCCGATGATAACCTGAATAGCTTCGCCCGTGAGCAGGGCTGCGTACCGCTGGCGCCGCGACATATCAGTATGCCCAATAAAGAGAAGGCCGCGATTGCACTTGTCTCCATGATAATTGCGGTCGCCGGTGCCGCCTTTGGCTTACTGCCGGCCGCAATTTCCTTTGCAACCTGTGTGCTGGCCTTTATGGCACTGAAAATAGTGCCTTTGCGCAATGTCTATGAATCCGTGGATGGCTCGGTGGTGGTTCTGTTGGGAACCCTGATTGCAGTCGCCGATGTTATGGAGACAACCGGTGCGGCGGATCTGGCAGCGCAGCTTTTACTTGATGTGTTGGCTCAGGGGAGTGCCGTCTTCGCACTGGGATTGATATTGATTATTACCATGACCCTGTCAGATTTTATGAATAATGTCGCCACAGCAGCAGTGATGTGTTCCATCGCTATGAGCACAGCAGAACAGTTGGCGGTGAACCCCGACAGCTTCCTGATGGCCGTTGCAATCGGGGCCTCCTGTGCCTTTTTGACACCGGTGGGGCACCAGAACAATACATTGATCTTGGGGCCCGGTGGGTTTAATTTCGGGGATTACTGGAAGATGGGTTTGCCGCTCGAGTTGCTGGTGCTCTTGGTGAGTATCCCCATGCTCCTGTGGGTCTGGCCCCTATGAATGCCTATGCGGGGCTATCACGCGATTGAGTCGTCTAGCGGCTGTGCCAGCTCGGTCATAAACTTACTGCAAAAGCGCAGTATGTCGGTGACAGTGACGATACCCACCAGCTCCCCTTCACGCATGACAAGCACGGAACCGATACTGGTGTCGGCCATTGCCAGTAGGATCTTATCTAAGGGGTCAAGGATATCTGCAATAAAGGGGCGTCTGGCACAGAGGTCATGGACGTAAAGTTGTTGCTCTTCCAGGCGATGTCCGGGGGCATTGGCCCTTTCGATGTCTCCGCGGGAAATTACTGTTTCGAGGTCCCCGGCACGGGTAACTGGCAGATGGCGCACCTTGTGTTCTTCCATCAGTGCCAGGGCGTCCTCGACCGTGGCGTTGATATCGATATGATAGGGGAATGGCGTCATTAAAGCTGCCAATGTAGGAATATGGTGAATATTATTGGGATTGGACATGGCTTGCGGTGGTATCCAATTGTATTTGGCAATATGCCTGATTACCGTTATAAAATGCCTAATTTGCAATTGACGACTGCAGCTACAATATAGCTAATTGCAGCTCCAGTGAATATCCTTTTTAGAACGGAGATATGGCCGCCTTTGTTACGGTTTTTAGTACTGATAGTGGATTATTCCTATTATATTCAGGTATAGGGACACAAATGGTTGATATTTGCCGGTGAAAGATTATTATTCGCGACCTCAGTCGAGAAATATAATCAGTGATTCGGCGTGATTTCAGAAAAGGGCTGGAGCCGGCAAGTTTTTAATAATGTACTTGCCAAATTTCTCTAACGCCGGAACTCGCTGGTGCAGTGGTATCTACTATAGATATCAGGCAATTCATAATATGCCGGATTGAACATCGCCCAGTTGCCTCCTGTCGGCTAACCGTGATGTTTGAGACTTTTTACTCGGTATATCCGGAATAACAACCTGTGTCGTCTAGCGCCACAGTTATCTCTGTGTTTGTTAATAACCGTCGTTGAGGTTTATTGAATGTTTCAGGAATACGAACAACTTGAACAACAAATCGCCGAACACCAGGCAAGAATTGAAGAGCTGCAAGAGCAAATGGCACAGGCAGAGCGCAAGAAAGATGGCGTAATTGCTTTTGATAAGGCATTGGTTAATCTCGCTGCCGAGCACCAGATGGAAGAAGACGAGTTCTTCGTCGCTCGCGGCCAACAGATAGTTGAGTGGCTGGTTGCCCAGCTGAATGAGGACGAGCCAGCGGATTATGTACAAACGCTGAAAGCGCGTGTTGCCCGTCATTTGAAGAAAGAAGGTGACAGCCCGCGCCGTGGTCGCCGCGCCGCGCCGGCAGCCAAGGCCGCCGAGCCAAAGCTTGAAACCGGCCACTACCGCAACCCATACACCGGCGCTACTGTCGAAAAGAAAAAGCGCAATCCTAAGGCTCTGAGCCAGTGGATTGATGAGTATGGTTTGGACACTGTTAAAGAGTGGAAAATCTGATCTAAGGTTTTCTGCGATTTGGTGCCGGGCAGCCGGCATCAAATATTTTCTAGAATCAATTTGATTTCGCCGCATTGTCTGGCGCTTCTACCGCATTTCACCTTTACTTAGCCTATCTTTTTTTGCATAAGTCTGCGCAATCATTTGCCTGGGAGTATGTGCTGTGTCCTCAAGACTTAAGTTAGCTTTTTTCTGTTTGTTTTTTGTGCTGTTTAGCGCTGGCTCGACTTATGCCGTTTCGACGGAGTCAGAACCTCAGGTGATTTATTTAATTCGCCACGCTGAAAAAGAGAAGGGCCCAGGTACTGGCAGAGACCCCCATCTGACTGAGGCCGGCCAGCGACGAGCACAGCAACTCGCCTATATCCTCGGTGAAGTTGATATCGAGGCGGTATACAGTACTGACTACAATCGCACTCGGGAAACGGCAACACCCCTGGCAAAAGAACTCGATCTTGACGTCAACATTTACAATCCAAAAGAATTAAAACAGTTTGCCGAGACTCTAGCGCAGGCCGGCAATCGTGTCTTGGTGGTAGGCCACAGTAATACAACCCGAAAACTGGCCGAGTTGCTCGGCGGTGAAAAAGGCAGGCCCATCCGTGAGGCGAGTGAATTTGATCGCCTTTACATTTTGGTGCGGGATGGCGATCAGGTGACAACCTTGATCCATCGTTATGGTGCAGTCAAACCACCGCGAACTGACAATACTGTCAGTAGAGCGGCACAAAGTGATTAGTTGATTAACGTCTTCACGAAGGTTTCAACAACTCTTGAGGCGGGACCGTGGCGGTGCTCCTTGAAAGCGTCGCCCACACTACTGCGCTCCAAATTGAGTTCTACCGTATGGGCTCCGGCCAGATTGGCACACTCGACAAATCCCGCTGCCGGGTAGACACTTCCCGAAGTGCCGATACTAATAAACAGATCGCATTCCGACAGTTGCCTGTAGATAGTTTCCATTTGCAGAGGTATTTCACCAAACCAGACAACCTGAGGGCGTAAGGCCCCTCTTTGTCGGCAGCAGGTACAAGTATCTGTTACCGAGAGGCTTGAGGTAAGTGAAAATATTTTGCCGCTCAAGCTACAGCGAGCCTTGAGCAATTCCCCATGCATATGGATCAGATTCTGGCTACCTGCGCGCTCGTGTAGGTCGTCAATATTTTGTGTTACCAGAAGAAAGCTGCCGAGAAAATGCTTTTCTAGTTTAGCCAGGGCCTTGTGAGCGGGATTGGGAGTGATTTCTGTGGATAATAATTGCTGACGCCGTTCGTTATAGAATTTCTGCACTTGCTCTGGGTTCCGATCAAATGCCTCGGGAGTGGCGACATCCTCCAGTCGATGATTTTCCCATAGCCCGTCGGCACTGCGGAAAGTGCCTATCCCCGATTCAGCCGAAATACCGGCTCCGGTAAGTACGGCAATTTTTTGGTAGTGATTTTCCATCGTTTGTAAAAAAACCTTATCCGCGATAAAGCATGCCACCATACTCTGCACACTGGAGTTAATTTCGATAATATTTGGTCTATACCGGTCTTTATCGGCGCCCATTTTACACAATTAAGCTGACACAATAGTGTGTCGACGCCGGCCAATAGCCGGCGCAAACCCATTAAATATCTGCAAGCTTGTCGATTTGCACGAGTATATTTTGTATTGAGAATATACGGGTATATTTTACTTTAATGCATTTTGAGTTTTGGTTTTACGAACCGATTGGCCTGTCCAATCAGGTAGAGCAGCATTGCCCGTGGCCAGCCGTGTACGGCTGCCAAGTGCATCCGGTAGAGGGAGCGGTAGGCGAGACCCGCAAGGCGACCCTCAACGGTGAGGCTGCCTTTTACCAGTGCGCCCATCAAGTTACCGATAGCAGTGTACTGGCTCAGGGATACCAGTGAGCCGCGGTCGCGATAGTAAAAATGATGCAGTGGTTTATCCTCAAGCAGGGCGATAATATTCTCGCCGACCAAGGTTGCCATTTGTTGCGCTGCCTGGGCTCGCGGTGGTACGCGCTGATGATTGCTATCGATGCAGCTGGCGCAATCTCCCATTGCAAAAATGTGGGGATCGGTCTGGGTCTGCAGGGTGGTCTCCACTTCGATCTGGTTGAGACGGTTTGTATTGAGATCATTCAGGCGGGTGAGAAACTCCGGTGCTTTTACCCCGGCTGCCCATACCCGAATAGTCGCCGGAACTTCCCTGCCGCAAGAAGTGGTCAACCCGGATTGGGTCGCGCCGGCAATATGGTGACCGGTAAGAACTTTGACTCCCATCTTGGCCAGTTCCCGCTCGGCATTATTGCCGATACGTTTTGGAAGAGCGGGAAGCAAGTGATCCCCCCCTTCAATCAGAGTAATTTCCATGGCGTTCGGGCGGATGCGTCCATAGTTGCCAACCAGCTTTACGGCATCGACCAACTCTGCAGATAGTTCAACACCCGTTGCGCCGCCACCGACAATCGCAACCTGTAATTTTTTGTCGACGCGGGTTTCCAAGCGCAAGAAACGATTGAGAAGATTTTGGTGGAATTGTTGTGCTTCATTACTGCTATCGAGAAAGGCACAGTGCTCTTTTATTCCGGGGATATGGAAATCGTTACTATGCCCACCGATACATAATACCAAATAGTCGTACTCAAGCTCGCGCTCAGGTACCAGTTCGTTGCCACCCTCGTCATTGACGGCCTCCAGCTCTATGATCTTACGCTTGCGGTTGAGAGATTTCAGACTGCCAAGTTGAAATTCATAGCCATGGGTGCGGGCGTGTACTTGGTAGTTCAGCGCATCCACATTGGCATCCAATGCACCGGAGGCCACTTGATGTAACAGTGGTTTCCAGAGGTGGGTACGATTTTTATCGACAAGTGTGACTTGTGCGATGGGGAATTTTCGCTGGCGCCTTAAGCAGGGCGTAAAAGAAAAATACTGCCCGAGCCGCGTCGCTAAATGCAAGCCACTGGCACCGCCGCCAACTATAACAATTTTCTTCATGATAGGGTCTTCCTGTCGATTACTAAAACCCGACTCCCCAATCTGTGAAGACCTTTTTTTGTGTCGGCAATATCGCTCACCGACGTTTTTTCTAGCGCCAGTATGTCGCGATAGAAAATAGATGACAAGTCTATAAAGCGGGTATGGTACCCATAGCAGTGTGCTTAAAATCCCACAGCCTTAACGGGTCTATATAGTGCTAGTTGATCAAACCCCCTACGCCTGAGTTTGAACGGATTCGCTATCTTGCGAGATAAGTGCACGCCAGTCGGCGTTGCCGCGCAAATGTATACTGACTTCCGATGTCTGTGAGCCCGCCACCACACCAATGATCGAAGCCTGGGCGTAGCCCCGTTGTAATAGCGCTGCTACGCAGGCTTCGGCCTGATTGACCGGAACAGCCGCCAGGAGCCCCCCGCAGGTCTGTGGATCGGTGATAAGTGACCAGTGCGGAAGTGCTTGCCACTCCTGGGGATTTTGTACAAATGCGTAAGCACTGGCATTTTGTGGTTGCAGGCTGGAGAGCCATCCCTGCTCTGCACAGGTAGCAGCACCAGAAATTAAAGGCAGGTTATCGGCAATCAGTGTTGCGCTGAGTCCATCGGGGCCGAGCATCTCCAACAAGTGGCCCAGCAACCCGAAACCGGTGACATCCGTCAGTGCGCGGGCACCGTGTCGGGCAAAGATTTCCGCCGCATCCGCATTGCTATGCAGCATGGTTTCCAGAGCTTGTTGTAACCATAGGCCGCGGGCCTCCCCAGCACCTTCTGCTGCCAGGATAGTGCCCACGCCCAGGGGTTTACTGAGGATCAGACAATCCCCTCTACGGGCACCGGTTTTCTCCAGAATCTGTTCTCGCTCGGCCAGGCCATTAACTGTGAGGCCCATTAGCATTTCGGCACCTTCAGCCGTGTGTCCGCCAGACAGGGCACAATGGTGGCGATTCAGTTCGTGGATGGCACCTGCGAGCAGTTGCTGCAGATCGCGCTGGGTAATTTCCTCTGCGGCGGCGGGTAGCGTAGCCAGTATCTGTGCACTAGCGGGGCGAGCATTCATGGCAAACAGGTCAGATAAAGCATGCAGCGCGGCGAGCCGGCCAAATAGCCAGGGGTCATCGACCGGTGCGCGCAGTTGATCGGAACTTTGTACCAGTAAATGGTTGGAAGGGATGTCCATAACTGCAGCATCATCACCGACCCCCCGAAGCAGGTATTCCGAGTGTTGCTCCGGTAGTGTTTCCAGTGTACGGCGCAGGATATCAGCCCCGACTTTTGCTCCACAGCCATTGCAGCGCATAGGAGAAAGGGAGATGCCTGAACGCTGGTTTACGACTTCGCGGGACTGTGTCGGAGCGGCGCCATCCATCGATATGGGCAGCCCGCTGAAGCGCTGCATAAATACGCGGTCAATATGATCTTTCCAGCGCCACAGGAGATTACCGGAGACGGCCAGGCCATTGCGTACGGCGACGGCCTGCCTGTCCCCGCAGGAAAGTAGGCTGAGAAAATCTTTCTGTGGGTGGTAGCGCTTCAATGGGCGTCGGGTTAACGACGCACGCAGATTATGGAATAAAACGGGGCCCTGGCGAACTGCATAAACACCGGCTTTAGGTAATGGCTCAGGTGCGAAACAGGCGACATCACCTGCGGCAAAAATGTTCTCCTGGTCTTGGGCACGCAGTGTTTGATCAACCAGGACGAAACCTTTTTTATCCAAGCAAAGCTTTGAATTTGCCAGCCAGGGTGGCGCGCAGGCATCAGTGGTCAATAGAACTTGGTCCAGGGGCAGACAGCTGCCGCAGTCATTCACTACGCCTTGCTCGGTAATTTCACTCACGGGCCAATTGTGATGTAACTGAACCCCCAGTTTTTCCAACGCCTTGACTACCAACTTGCGTGCCATCGCTGGGTAGCCCTGGGGGATGGCATCGGCACCATGAATGAGGTGAATCTGTACCTGTCCGGTTTTAACGGCAGTTTTCAATGCAAAGGCCATTGCCATCGCCAGCTCACAGCCGCCAGCTCCACCGCCAACAATACCCAGTCGTAAGTCGGAGCTGTTGTCTGCCACCTGTTTTTGCAGCTTTTGCCAGAAGCGGTAGAAGTGTCCAATGGGTTTAATCGGTATCGCCAGTTCGGAGCCGGGTAGTTCACGGGCGGGAGTGGCGCCGACATCGAGTGACAGGAGGTCGTATTCTAGCGGCGGCCGGCCGAGTAGGGATACGGTGCGGGCGCTGGTATCAATCCCATGAGCGCATGCCTGAATAAAGCGTGCACCAGC
This sequence comes from Microbulbifer okhotskensis, assembly GCF_023895975.1. Lineage (GTDB taxonomy): Bacteria > Pseudomonadota > Gammaproteobacteria > Pseudomonadales > Cellvibrionaceae > Microbulbifer > Microbulbifer okhotskensis. Next base: position 9,711 of record NZ_JALBWM010000033.1, on the reverse strand, counting down.
CGCCCGGCAAAGCCTGGCGAGATCGATATGAGTGTCATCCAGTGAGTAGTGGCCCGCTACCATGCCGGGTAGCATGCCTGAATAGGCGGTTTGTACTTGGGGGGATACTAGGGTCAAGCGTGCACCGGGTAGGGGGTTCATGGCCCACATCTGCAGCACAATAGCGTGGCTATGGCCGCCGCCGACCAAAAGGATATCCTGATAGTTTGGGTGCTCCTGCATATTCACTCACTGGCTGGGTAAAAGTAAAAATGAGAGGCGGTAATCCATCCTGGCTTCCCAAATTCCCGCGCCGCGCAATGCCACTTATGGATAAATAGTAGACAGTTCATCTATGAGTGCGACCGAATGAGCGACGTGGCTGGCTATTATCGCGGATAGTGGCGCCAGGGTAAAAAAATCCCCAGGTGCTGGTCTTTACTGTATGGGCCTAAATGCAGTTGCACCCAGCATAAAATTCATTTCCCGGCGCTTAATTCTAATGCCCCCAGAGCCCGATTCTCCAAGTGTCCTGTTTCGCCGCATACTGTGGGGGCTGATAGCCGTATTGATGCTGGTGGCAGTGGTGCAACTGTGGGCAGCGCATACTTTGAGGGAAAAAACACAGCATTGGTTGCAGCAGCGCGGTCTGGATTTCCAGGTGAGTTATTTACGTGTGTCACTGCTGGATCTCCGGGTCATTGCCCTGGGCGTAAAAGCCGAGAATGCTGAGGGGCGAGGCTTTTCGGCACGGGAAGTAATGCTCGACTACAGCTGGTGGCAACTCCTACGCGGGCGTGTGCATTTACCTAAAGCCTCTGTGAGTGGTGCCTACATGGATTTGCAATCCACTCCCGGTCAGTTGGCGCGTATCTGGGAGGTGGGAGGGTGGAATCTTGGGGGCGGTAAAGGAAAAGACCGGGATTTAGAGTTGTCGATTGATTGGGCTCGCATACGCGATAGCGAGATCTGTTATTTACACAAACCCATTTGGCCCACAGCAACCTGTGCGTCTATCGGCGATCTGCACACAGATAACTTCCAGCTGGATCTTTGGCGCAAGGGCGATATGCCTCTCCACGTAGATATTGATGTTGGCAATATGCAGCTGCATGACCTATTGGCCTGGGAGAAGGGGATTACTCCATACAATACGGTGATAGGCAGCCTGCATAGTAAAACGGTCAGCTTTCTCTGGCCGAGCTTGCAAACGGGCGCGGATGAACTAAACGCAGAGTATTTTTCCGGTTGCCCACCGCAACGATGGGCTGATGCTATTCAGGGATTACAGCGATTGATCGGTCACTGTGCCGCAGCGCGGCACCTGCAGGCCGAAGGGAATCTAAAGTTTGAGTTTGGTCGCAAAGCGCTCGCGCGCTGGCAGCAGCTAAACGGAGAAGATGTGGTGCTGCGGCGCAGTGATCAGCGCTGGCAGGACTGGCGAGCGACGAAGATCAGCATAAGCAACTTTGACTTTTTACGTCCGATGAAACGCCTGCAGTGGCAGCGCGGCTATGCTGAGGCGTTTGACTGGTGTCCCCGGCATTTGCGCAACACCAATTCACACCTTTGTCTTCGAGCTGGCGACTTAAGTCTGTCACAGGCCACTGTCTTCGATTGGACCCACCGGTTAAAAATTAATACCGGAGCCAGTGCAATCAGCCGGGGTTACTTGCTGGATATGGCGCAACCACGCCCCAATCCACTCAAGGCCGAAGAGGGTCTATTTGGGCCACTGCAGTTTGATGCTGTCACCCGAGTCCTCTCTTTTGAGCACCTTGCCATCGAGAGCGCCAACGGTTGTGTGCCAAGCGAACTCTGGCAAAAGCCTGATTATTGCGTTGCTATGCAAGGCCTGCAAAGCAGTGAGCAGTTTGATTTTCGTTTTGGCTCTGAGGAGCGTGATATCAGCTGGGGGCTATCCAGTGGCCCGCTACAGCTAGCGCAATTTTCGATAGGTGCTAAAGGGCAGCCGCAGGCCAAGCTGCGGGAATTACGCTGGCAGGCCGTTGATACTATTGCCAGAGATAGCCCCTTATCGATTCAGGATTTTTTCCTGCAATCTCTCTCCGGTTGTTTGCCCCGGGATTTTTTACCCACAACTTGGCAGCCTCTATGCGCTCGGGTAAACAGCTTTGCAGGACGAGGGCACTTTGCCTGGCAGCGAGGGGAGGAGGGATATGCCATTTTAGGCCAGCTGAGGCTTCAGAGGTTGCTCTTGAATGACTCAGGGAATGCCGGGGAGGGTCTGTTGCTCCAACAGCTGCAGACCGGAGAGAGTTTGATAAAAAGAAAGGTGGCGGATAACCCCTGGGTGGTGAGCACCCCGTTGCCTGGAATTCCCGCTGGCGTTGGAGCAGACAGCAGTGGCGCTGAAAAAGGGAAGCTGAATCAACAGGATGATGAAATTAAACCAGATACCGGTGACTTAGCACTGGCGATGATCGAAATTCCCAATCTAAAAATAAAAAAAAGCGCTTTAAAAAAATTAGATGGATGCCTTACTGAAGGTTGGGTAAGGCTTATTTATCGTGGTAGTCAAGAGCCAGATGAAATGCCCGTGTGTTTTAATATTCGTGAACTGCATCAAAAGGCTCCGCTACTTTTGGCATGGCAGCACGGAATAGATCTCTTAGTTGAAGAGGTCACCGTCGCCAGGGCGCTGGCGAAAACGGCTGATGAGAAAACGCTGCTAGATCTATCCGGTATCAAATTACCACTTGTCCGGGTACGACATCACTCCCTCCCCGAAGCGCTGACCTATGTCGCTTTGCCAGGTGCCTCTGCGAGTAATTTCAATAGCTGTTTTCCTGGTAAACAGGAATTCACGCTGCTGGAGATTCATTGCACAGAGTTAGGGGGATTGTCTCTCGGAGAGTACTTTTATCTATATTCTGGCGCCCAGTACGCATCTGCCAATATGGATAACTCTGCGATAGAAAAAATTAAATTGGTCAATCGGCTGGGCATTGCAACGGTTGATATAGCGGGTGTAATAGTGCCAGAGCTTGAGATACTTTGGTCACAAAAAAATAGTGTAGAGTCCAAGATCTCCCTAAAAAATATTGCCGCAGATACCCTCACTGTCTGCTTAGCGAAGCTGGTACGATCCGACAAATCGTTACCAGCCTGTGTATTTGGTAGGAATTTTCACTCTGTTGGTCAGAGTGGTTGGTCAATTGATGAAATAGAGTTTAAAAAGCAGATTAAAGCTGTACCCTTGTGGCAAATGGGCAGTATCTCAACAGAGAGAATGGCATTTTCATCTGATACCTTGAACTTCTATGGTTTGAATATTGACGGTATTCTATTTTGTGGGCTAAGGACGTTTTTCCCCGAAGATCGTAGTAAGGCGGGAATAGCAGACTGTATTGAAACTCAGCAGTTGAGCTTTAAAGACATCTCTGTAAAGCTGGGTTTGAACAAAACAGTTCCACAGCTGAAATTGGGTCGATTAACTAGCCAGCCGATAGCCTTTTGGCAAAAAGATGTTAATTTTTTACAGGCTGGACTACAAAAATTAAGTTGGCAAAGTTTTTCTTGGGATAGCGGAGTAGCATTCACAATATCCGCTCTGGATATTCAGAATATCCGTGTTTGTACACAAGAGAGTGGGCTAACGGTGACTGTGTCAAGGTTAGCGCGTGCCATAGTGGGGGATTCCTATCATTGCTTTGGTGTTGATAGAGTTTCAATGCCCGGGCTACAAAAAATAGACTTGTCCAATCCCTGGTCGGTACAGGGCTCTATTCAATTGGCAGGGTTGTCAATTCCAAGAAAAAATATGAGCCCTGTTAAAATTCCAAAACTCGAGATTGATGACATAGCCATTCAAGGGGAATCCTTGGCACAAGCTTCCGGTGCCAGAGGTTGTTTACCCGCTGGGCTCGTAAAGGATGCTGCTGTGGCCCCCTGTTATGAGTTGGGTGCTTTTAGTGTTGGTAAAGTAGAAAGTTCAACTGGAGCCGGTGGGCGGCGACTTATTCTATCGGGTATTCGATTTAACAACGTACAGCTACATGAGAAAAATTTCCCTCAAGACCTGCCGTTGAAACTTCTGTCAGTATCCGGAATGACAGCGGGGCAACTTTATATTGATCGCCAGGGAGTCGATTTCAAAGCATTGGAGTTTGACGACATTTCAGGTTGTTTCCCCAGCGGCTATCTGGACGATGGCGATCATTGCTTTGCATTTACGAGCCTCCTGCTGGAAGGGACACTTCGTCGTGGAAAAGGGGCTGAGCTGAGCACCCTACGGATCAATGATATTGTTTTGCTTTCACCAAGAGGAGAGGAACTGGTTCAGGGCCAGAGTATTATTCTGTCTCAGTTGCAAATCACTAATACAGGGATACGCTTTGAGTCCGGTGAAGCTGTTCACTTCCATTTCTTTGAACGAAGCGCAAACAGTCTTGAATTTGATCGCCATAACTGGATTGGTGATTTCAAATATCTGTGGGTGGAGGAGTTTAGCTACTACTGGCAGCAGAAGATTCTAGATGTTGGCTTTATCGATTTTTTACGTCCTCGATTTATTCTTTTGCGAGATCTATCCAGGAAGTTACCAATTATCAATGAGATTAATGAGCTGAGAGGGTTCGTGGGTGTAGATACATGGAGGCGCAATGAAAACACGTTGCCATTTCTATATCATATTGGAGATATCTATCTCAAACATGGCACCTTCACCTGGGTGGATCATCAGGATGAGTTTCGAGCGCGCCTTCCCGTGAGAGATATTAATTTTAATCTCAGCGATTTAAGTAATTTGGCGGAACACCCGCCAGCTATGTTGGTAGTGAATGGTAGGCCTGGTGGTTTTGGAGAGCTGCAAATCGGTGGGACTATCGATTACCTGGGGGATAAAAAGTGGGATGCTGATCTTACCGGATATTTTTCCAGCGTGAATTTAATTCCAGCTACGCCCTATATGGCGAAATTGCTGGGATTTAAAATTCTTCAAGGGCAGGCGGATGCCGTGGTCAATATTCAAGTCAATGAGAATGAACTTAATGGTTTCGCCGACATTAAGTTGGAGAAGCTGAAAGTTAGGCGGGTGCGCAAGGATGACCAACTTCCGGTTAAATCCACATTTGTTCCGCTGAATATTGCTTTGTGGTTGCTGAAGGATGGGCAGGGAAATATTAAATTTGCTATGCCAGTGAGCGGTAATATTCGTGATCCAAAATTTTCATTCAGCTTTGTATTTAGCGAACTCCTGCAGAAAGCTGTTATAGATGCGCTGGTAAGCTACTTTACCCCTTATGGAATTTACTTGCTGGCAAAATTTGCTTGGGGCCGGTTTACTGTTAAATCGTTTGACGCGGTTGATTTTGAGCCCGGAAGTGCAAAGTTAAATAACCTTGCCTTGGCACAGTTGCAGCGTATGGTTGTAATTTTGAACGAGCATCCCGATACGCGACCTGGTGTCTGTGGTATATCAAATGCTCGGGATTGGCAGGCGCTGCAGCCCTATGCTGCTGTGGGTTTAAGCCGGAGCCGGAGAATATTAGTAGAATTTTATCGAAATCCATCGCCATCACTACGCGATGAGCTCGAAAAGCTGGCGATGGCGCGTAGTCGTGAAGTTGAGAAATACTTAATTGATGCAGGGATTCAGGCCTCAGAGTTGATTTCCTGCGCCCCCGATTATATTGGTCGGGACTTTGGTGATCCTAGGGTTGAGTTTTCAAATTAGCGCATAAATTTTCTGCTTTTGGCATTGCGGATAAACCTCTATCGACGCTTTCAGTGTGCAAACTTCTTTCGATATTACTTCAGTATTGTGAAAAGCACAGACTTGAAATGGTACGCCAAATCCAGATTGGATTTATGGCTTGCTCAAAACAACGGTGATGACTAAATTTATTCTCTTGAACAAGCTGTGAAGTTTCGGCATAGTGAATTCTGCTCAGTGGGCGGTATGCCTCTAAAGGGTTTTTGTTGGGGCGTCAGGGAATAAAAGGGAATATAAATGCGAGTTTTATTTTTTGTATTGTTTTTTCTAGCTCCTTTATTTTCTAAAGCTGCAGATATAAAAGTGCAGCAAGAGCCTTTGAAAACTCTTTCAACGTGTTTGATTATGCATAGTTGGCGTGCTTGGGGAATATGGCAGTATGAAGTCTATGCTCTCGCAAGAAATAGAGTGCTGGTTGGAGCTAAGGACAATCACTACCTGGTCACCTCTACTGAGCCTGGCTATTCTCATATAGTCAATGGGGATGTCGTTGCGCGTTATCCTGAAGCGGTCGCTTTGCAGGAGCTTGGCAATGGTTGCCAGGAAAACTGTCCCGTAAATCATATCAAGCGCACAAGTTGGTTTAAGCGGCGCTGTAAGGCATATTCACCTTGAGTTGATCTCAGTGAAATCTATCTTTAACCAATAAAACTTTTTCTTATCCTAATTATAAGTAGTTGCTAGGTAAAATTTATGACACAAGTACAGGGAAGCTGCCTGTGTGGCTCGGTGACAATTAAAGCCACTTTGCCCTCAGAAAACTTGGGTGTTTGTCACTGCGGTATGTGTAAAAAGTGGAATGGAGGCCCTTTATTGGCGGTCGATTGCCAGACCAGCGTTGAAATCACGGGGGAAGAGTATGTCACGGTGTTTGATTCCTCGATGTGGGCTGAGCGGGGCTTTTGCTCAAACTGTGGCTCCCACTTGTTTTACCACCTGAAGGAGACTTCCCAGTACTCAGTTCCAGCCGGTATTTTTGATCTCCCAGTAAATACCAAGATGACTCATCAAATATTCATTGATGAGAAGCCGGATTACTATGAGTTCGCTAACGACACGCAAAATATCACCGGCTTAGAATTAGTCACTGAATACTCGTGAGTGTGAGCACTTACTATCACCGCGCGGCGGTGGTTCTCAATGGCTAGTTTGACGCTTTGAGAGCAATTTAGAGTTACTATAGTGTTTCAGGGCTGTATTGCTTTGCCCCTCCCATGGCCATACAAGCTCTCAGAATAACCCATCAAATCCTCAGGATTGGCAGTACTTGCCTTGTGTCTAAGGGGTTGTGCGCGGGTATTCTGATTTCTTGCCGCGGCAGTTTTTTCAGAAGAAGTTGCCGGGCGTTGAAGTTGTAACTAAATAGTAATACGGACTAGCGAAATTCCATGACTGAAACCGAAATTGTAGAAATTTTCTTGGCCAACCAATGGTGGTCGATCATTGCCTTGGTCGTGTTTGTGATAGGTGTTACCTTGTGCTGGTTTGGAGGGCTGATGGCGGCGCTGACTGCACTGGGTAATAAGCGCTGGGTATGGGGGATTACAACAATTGTTCTCGGGCCTATTACCGGTATTCCCTACGCTTTGCGCTACAAGGAAGCTGAATATGCTCGCTCCCTGATGTTGCGGGGTGTATGGGCTCTATTGCTTGGCCTGATTATGGTTGCAGCTATTCTATTGCTGGGTCGATAACAGCGAATTATGCGCTGGCTTAACGCCGGCGCATTTCCCTGCTAACTTTGACAGTCATACTTACATACTGATTAATGACTTTTACTTTTGATTAAGCGATCAGTGCGCAGGCGCTCACGTTTATCAAAAAGTTTCCTTGATGCCAGCGTAACGGCGATAAATGTGCCGAAACCGGTGCCCGAGGCAATAGCAAATAAAATAAGGATTTGATACTTCACAGCTATCGTAGGTGAAGTACCAGAAAGAATTTGCCCAGTCATCATTCCTGGTAGAAAGACTATCCCGGCGGCGGCCATGGCATTGATGGTAGGCATCAGTCCTGCGCGCATAGCATCTCGACGAAACTCCAGACAGGCCTGTTGCCAGGGTTGTCCCAGCATTAATCGGTTTTCGATAATGTCTCGTGATCGCTGCATACTTTCTGTTAATCGGTCCAGGCTCAAGGCAACACCGGTCATGGTATTGCCCAGTAGCATCCCCAGCAGGGGGATAGAGTACTGGGGCTGATACCAGGGTTCGGGGGCAATCAGCACGACTAAACATAAGAGGGTGATACAAAAGGCCGATACCAGCATCGATAGAGTGCCCACGGCAAAGCTCCAGCCCCCGCGCAAACGATACTTTTGCCGGGATGCCACTTGTTGCCCGGCAAATAGCAGCATTGCCAGCGCCAGTAGACTGACCCAAAGTAAGCTGCCAACGGCAAACAGAGAATCCAATACCAACCCTATTAGGGTGAGCTGAATAACCGTACGTACGGCGGCAATAATCAGTGACTTGCCGAGCTGTAGTCGTGCGATATGGGTGCAAACCGCTAGGGCGAGTACCAGTCCTGCTGCCAGTGACAACTGCCACCAGGATAGGTCGATCACATTCATCGGTGGATCTCCTGTTCTTCTAATTGATCGCCAACAATGGTCAGATGTCGGTGTGCAATCCGCTGAATTTGCTCCCGGCTGTGCGCGACCCAAATCGTTGGGTACCGGTGTTTTTCAATAAGAGCGATAAGCCACCGCTCCACTTCCTGAGTTGTGTCGACGTCCAAATTAGCCGTAGGTTCGTCCAAGAGCAGTGCCTGGGGCCTATAAGACAGTGCCCGAACAAGAGCTAACCGCTGCTTTTCTCCAGACGAGAGCCGATTTACCTGCCACTTTTCTGTGTCTTCAGGAAAACCAAGGGCCAGAAGAGCGCGGGGCATGGGCGTGAGAAAGTGCTCGCCGACGGTATCCCCCCACCAGGCACTTTGCGCAGGAACCAATATGACCCGGCGCCGCCAATGGTGCGCGGGATAAGCGCCCTGGGGTTTATTGTCCAGGAGGATGTCACCCGCGTGTGACTCCAGGTCGGCAATGGCTCGAAGCAAGCGGCTTTTACCTGATCCAGAGGGGCCGGATATACATGTAATCCGCCCTGGTTTTAGGCTAAAACTGATTCTAACAAGGGTACCTATAGAAAGGTCTTTGACTTTGAGCTCTGGCATGGATAGCCCTGTAATTATTCAATACCAATGATTATCCTGAGAATGACTGGTTGCGTGAAGGATATATATTTAGTTAAATTTAGTATTGTGTGGATGCTTAAATGTGGATTAGGGTTTACTTGGCTCTATAGTTCATAATATATCAACCTAAGAGATTGCATTCTTTGTATATCATAAAAACATGAGATTACTTTTCCCCTATTGCAACTTTTATCATTGCGATGAAATCAGGGGTTCTTTTTTAAGGAGTCAGTAATGCTAAAAAAAATAATATCTATTGTTTTTTGTGTATCCCTTGCGGCATGTGCGAATCAAAATGTTACTCAGAGCGACAGCGAGTGCGGTCTAGAGCAACTCATGCTAGGAGTAAGTTGTATCGAGCCCGACTTGGATGAGATTGTAAAACATCCGCTGGGTTCCCCAGGAAATCCCGTAAGGGCGGATGGTCCAGCAGGGCAGCGTGAGTATCTCTCACGGCTTGTCTGTACCAACGGCGAACCTGTCTCAGAATTCAAACGAACTTCAAGTGCAGGTATGGGGCCATGGGGTTTCATTTTGGATTCTTATGTGGTTCTTTGTGATACACATCAAGGTGTCATTGAGCATAACGTATATTTGGATCTATATCATAAAGGCTATAGGGAAACAGAAGTAGCTGAAGGTTTTGGCGATATAATGCTGTAGCAGTTTGTTGAGACGTGAGATCTTTGAGAAAGAGGGGTGGGTGCTTAAATTATTATTAAATTGATTGTGAGAATTTCTATTTCCTGCATTCAACTCTGAAGTGCATCACCCTTTAGGCTGCTGCAGCAGCCGTATAT
>NZ_JALBWM010000339.1 GCF_023895975.1 Microbulbifer okhotskensis | reverse complement strand
TTTGAAGTGAGAACCTTATTTTCTCAGTATCTGGCCGTGGTTCCTACCTATTTCGTCCCCTAAAACTGTCCGAAGTATTGACATGTTAGAACACGAAGAAACAAACGGAGGTAAAGCTTATGGTGTGCGATACAGCGTCGCAGTAAGCGCTCGAATAGATAATTTAATCGAACAACAATAATCAATGGCGACCTCTATCTCTTGGGCACCTCTATCTCTTGGGCACCTCTATCTCTTGGGCACCTCTATTGGAGGGATACCCCCAACTAGAAATTCTGCGCACAAGCAAGGAATTCAGGGTCAAATTTTACAGGCCCCATAATCATTTTTAATGGAACTGTTTATACTTACATCAAAAACAAATCCCCAACTTTCAGTCAATGATTCACGAGAAACTGTATCCGCAAAGAGTCTTGATAGCATTAAAAGAGTCCCGCGCCCTTCCTACAAAAATATGATTTATACCTATACTGAAGGAATCCAACCTGTCTATACGGAGTTTTCATTACTTTGCAAGTCAATTGTTCCTTATGAAAACCTAGAAAAACAAGTAAGAAAATATCATTGTCGTCTCGCTTGAGGACAGAATCTACCCATGCATGGCCATGATTAAAGGGGAAGAAAACCACAGGGCTGCCCCATATAAATCAGCTTAAATCGTGACTGTAATTATCTTGTCTAAAGTTTCACTA
>NZ_JALBWM010000338.1 GCF_023895975.1 Microbulbifer okhotskensis | reverse complement strand
TCTTCCTACAGGGGACTTTCACCCCATTAGTTCACGCCCATGCTGGGCGTACCAAACGCAAGCAGGATGCTCCGGGCCTTCGCGGGCGTTAGCTGAATCAGGAATCCGATGAATGTCACGGTTACTAGATCTGGAGAGTCAGAATTGTTCATTAAAACTTGTATATACTCTTTATGACGCACTAAAAAATGACCCTGAGCGCGTTAAGCTAACTCAAGAGTTAACACTCGATGAAACAAGGTCACATATGGGTTTAAAGGGGACCCATGGTTTATTTGGTAGCGATGAATGGTGGGATTCAGTATATACAAGAAAAATAAAACTTAAATTTTTATCGGGTGTAATAACTAGTACCTATTATGCTGGCATGGATTCAGATCGAAGACATAACAGCTATGAGTTAAAACTTGAAAATGGGTCATTACACCTGGAAAGCTTCTATGCCAATAATAAAAAAGATATCAAGATGTACCGTGTGGGGAGAAAAGTTCTAATTGCATATGCTCAGGATGAATTGAAAAAAGATAAAGGTAGAGGTCGATACTCCGAAACACCTATAGAAATAGCCATATCATATGACATGGTCCCACTAGTGATGAAATCAGCTAAATCGGGTAGCCGGTAGTTTCTAGCTACCGGCTACCACACCACCCATCATGCGGGTCCGCAATGGGCGGTTCCCTATCCGTAATGAATC
>NZ_JALBWM010000337.1 GCF_023895975.1 Microbulbifer okhotskensis | reverse complement strand
GGTATACTAAAAGCCTCCGAGCGCTGGACGCACCCGATTCAAAACTGGAATCTGATGCTGTCACAACTAACGATCCACTTCCCTGATCGTTTGGAGGAATACATCAGCCTCTGAGGCTATGGCTATGGCTATGGCTATGGCTATGGCTAACACAGAGTATTGAACACCCTCACTTTTTTACTTCCGCTCACTCCTGAGCCTAAGAAAACAACTATTTATCTTTCAATTTGGAAATATTGCAAATTGAAATTGGTATTACTTGAAGGAGTTACCCTGAAGGTCATTTGTTGTACACCTTTTTCAAAGTAATGCTCACCAATAGGTTGAAGCATAAATAAATCATGTGCACTGGTATTTTTCACAGTGTGATATAAATTATTTTCATCTTCAAACTCCAGAGCAAAGGTACCAGCGATCTCTTGCCTTGCTGACAAGCGAGCACTAACCTTATACCAGCCGCTATGTGGTATCTTAATACTATATTTGACCCATTCGCTTTCACGAATGAAACACATATGGGTATTCCCATTGGTATTACAAAAATCGACTCCTTCATACTTTCTAGCTGCAAGACGAGAGTTTATTGCGTCAGTATCGTAGTAGGATATTCCAGGGCCCTGCCTCTCAAAATCATATGCCATTACCCCCTGCATTCAACTTTGAAGTGCATCAGTTAATCCCCTGGAAAAGAACGGTCAGCT
>NZ_JALBWM010000336.1 GCF_023895975.1 Microbulbifer okhotskensis | reverse complement strand
CAGTATCTGGCCGTGGTTCCTACCTATTTCGCCCCTAAAACTGTCCGAAGTATTGGCTAATCAAAAAAATGCATAACAATTGCATATATTGAATAGGCGCACGAGTAGATTGCACATGCTTGGCTATAACATTCGTGGCGAAGGTAGTTTTATGCTGGTTTGTTATAGAATTTTTGGTTAATAATTAACGGGTAAGAAGTGAATAGTTGCCCAGTTTTTTATTGAGTCTCATTGAGTGTTTCGTAGTTCTATTCTATTGGTTCAAAGTCAAACCTCTGCGTAGATAGAATGTGATTGTTTTGGGCCTTGAGGCCAAATTATGGCCATCTTCCGCTGTTCTTATTCACCCGGTAAATGTTAAGCCTGCAGATGTTTTACGAATCTCAAGATATAATAAGCTGGTGTGAAAAATATGTTACTGTTGTATTTGAATTGTGTGTCAGCACAGGACAGTTGCTTGGTGTAAAGCCAGTAGTTTGCCAAATCGAACCAAATCGAACCAATAAGAACCGGAGTGGGCAAGGCCGACAATCCGTTAGCTAAACGACGCTTTACTGAAGTCGACCTTCTAATTAGCACTAGAAACCTCTGAATAACTCTATGATGCCTTTAGCTTTCAGGGCGGGCCTTGAAGACCATAGTTTCTGAGTTTCAGCTCTTGCAGAGAACTTAGGGCGAGCTGTGCCTAGTTTCTGCAGTCTTCAAGGCTCACAGGGTTATTA
>NZ_JALBWM010000335.1 GCF_023895975.1 Microbulbifer okhotskensis | reverse complement strand
GAACGGTACAGTGACTACGGGGCTATAGCTGCATGAAACTGTCCGAAGTGTTGACAGTTGATTTCATGCAATAATTCTCATCTGCTGGTTGTAGAAATTGAACACAATATTATTGCCACTGGTTATGCCCAAATAAGAAACTCAAAAATTTCCCTCGAGCACGAGCAGCACTCTTATTTTGGTTTTATGTATGTGTCCCCAAAGTATCGCGGGCAAGGTATAAACCCCAGACTAATCGAAGAATTAATATCCTGGAGTAACCACAAGGGAATATTCGACATATACCTCGATGTATATGCCAAAAATGATTCAGCTATAAAAGCATATAAAAAAGCTGGCTTCGAACCATCGCTTGTGGAAATGAAACTCAGTATAAAATAGCAGGCACGTAACAATAAACCTCAGGTATCATCTATTGCGCACCTAAACTTTGTATTAGCGTAAATTATGATATAGTATGGCCATAGATTTTCCGAGGATGAGGATGACGACGACCAGTCGCGGTTAAGCTGGGAAAGCCACTTATAACTACATATAGCGCAGCTCTTTGCTTATTGGCTCTCTTCATTCTTAGCAGAAGTGGCTTCTAGAGTAAGTTCATATCCAACAGCCTTTTCTGCTGCAGTAGCCCGTGTTTCCAACTGAATTGCTCCTGGTAATATTTTTATCATTCCTGCATTCAACTCTGAAGTGCATCACCCTTTAGGCTGCTGCAGCAGCCGTAT
>NZ_JALBWM010000334.1 GCF_023895975.1 Microbulbifer okhotskensis | reverse complement strand
AGCAGTACAGTGACTATGGGGCTATAGCTGTATGAAACTGTCCGAAGTGTTGAGAAGTAAGAAATGGAATTTAAGAAGATCACAGGTTATGGGGAGGGATCATGGCTAAGTTGTTGGCGATTGTTGAAGTCGAGAAAAGTAGATCTATTCGATGTTGCGCTGAGGGCTGCAATAGACCCGTATATAAACGGATTCACGTTATTGAAGAAGATGATAGATCCATTCAGGTTCTGGGCTCTAAATGTTACGGGATATTGTATAAAGGTCAGCTTTCAAGTGAGGCGGTTTACACCGCAGATTGCTCGCGAAAGTTGACAGAGGAAGAGCGCCGGCTACTCGTAGAAAATACGGAACAGTTGATCAAAGCCTTTCACCAGGAAAGAAAATCCATTTTAAATAAGTCGGCCCAGGAACAACAACGTAGACCAGTGGCGGCTAAGCAGGATTTCGGAAAGCAAGTTGATAATCATGGAAGGACTGTTAAATGCCATTTCTGTGGTGAACTCATGATAACTCAGCTACCACACACGCCTGCTATTGGTTTCAAATGCCAGCAATGTAAAGCCAATGACGTGACGGCTTCTCTGGCGACGCGAAGGAAGAATGCTTTGCGGCGAAGCAAGCTTTTAACCAGCAAGAAATAGGTGGGAATATGCAGCCCCTTACAAGGGCTGCGAGTATTTTCAAACCTAGATTCCCACAATGACCGACACACTTGGCGATAGCAAAGGGGGCCAGCTGGC
>NZ_JALBWM010000332.1 GCF_023895975.1 Microbulbifer okhotskensis | reverse complement strand
TTTTCGCGCGATCGACTGATGGCCCGCGAATTCACCGCCGTTGTCGAAAGTTATGGTTTTACACACTGCCTGATAAGGCTTCAGCATCTGCTTAATTGCACGACTCACTGTCTTCTTACTCTTATTTGATACTCTACGAGTGAGCAACAATTTGGAAACTCGCTCAACCAGAGTCACCAGATAGCCATCTTGACCATAAACTGTGTCTCCCTCCCAGTGCCCGAGCTCTGTATTGTCATTAACAATCGCTGGACGTTCGTCAATATCGATGCGCCCCGGTATGAGCTTCACTCCAGCCTCAGGGCCTGTGCGCTTGCGATAAGGCTTGCCTTTTCGCGGTAGCCGCGGCCGCCAGTTGAGCCGCCTAACCCAGCGATAAATGGTTGAACAGCTGACGGTTTTATCGCACTTCTCAAGCCGCATGCGCCCGGCAATTTGTTCGGGACTTGCGTTTTTCAGCTGGTGGTCGATCTGTACTTTCATGGCGAAATCGAACTTGGTGTGCTTACTTGCTCCGTGCCGTCGCTGTAGCATCTGTTGGTGAGCGTTCTCCGCACTGTAAGGGCTACAGCGGTTTAGCTCGCGGGAAACAGTTTTATTTGAACGACTGAGTTGTTGCGCAATGGTTCGTGCTGAATAGTTCTGCCCATTGAGGACTTCGATCTGGTATCGTTCTTTCAGGGTCAGCTGGCTAGTATGGGTTCCCATGGGGTTCCTGGCTTGTTTGTGTGGAAGCTAACCAGCCTACAGCCAGCTGGCC
>NZ_JALBWM010000331.1 GCF_023895975.1 Microbulbifer okhotskensis | reverse complement strand
CTAGGCTTTTATTGGACAAATTCAAATTTTTTGAGGTTAGTACTGAATAGTTACGTTGGTTGAAACTTTTTCCATTGCAGGGCCTACTGTAAAGCTGGATATTGATTTTTTAGTCGGAAGGCTATTCCATCATTGTATATATGTGTTTTGGGGTCTTAAAAAATGATTAATATAAAGATGTCAGGTTTAGGTGTTTTGGCATTGTCCTCGGTTCTGGTTGGGTGCAGTATTGCCAGTGACAATGCGGCTATGTCGGATGGTGTCGCAGGTAATAATTCGGCAATGCTTTACGACTTGGCAGAACAGTCTTCAGAAGTATTTCTAGAGAACTTTCAGCCACACGCCTATTTCATGGACATGCAGCCCGAAAGGCACAACCTTTTCTTGAGCAATTCCCCTGAGAGTGTTGTTTCCATGGCCGTGTCGGAGGATAAAATACTCGAAGCTTTGGCTGAAATTGACCCTAAAAGTCTAAAGAGTGATCAGGAAAGGGTGTTCTACTTTAAGCTTAGAGAGCGGTTGGAATCGAATGTAGGTTTAAGGATTTGTAAAACAGAACTGTGGTCTGTTGATCATATGTTCGGCCCCCATATCTTACTTGGTTTTCTGTCAGAGGTTCAGCCTGTTGAAACCGCAGAAAACAAAGCCGATGCGATGGAGCGCTGGCTTGATGCCGCTAGTTACTATGAGCAGAAAATCGTTAATCTAATGCTGGGACTTGAGTCAGGGCTGTCCCATATAAATCAGCTTAAATCGTGACTGTAATTATCTTGTCTAA
>NZ_JALBWM010000330.1 GCF_023895975.1 Microbulbifer okhotskensis | reverse complement strand
CTGACCGTTCTTTTCCAGGGGATTAACTGATGCACTTCAAAGTTGAATGCAGGTACTGATAAATTCAATTCCCGCCAAAAAATTATTAAAGGTGTTCAGTCCCAGTAACTAATGCACCCCCTCAACAGAAATCCCGGTATTACAGCTGGAAGTAAAACCATCCTGTAGAGCCCCCTGATAATTGAGCTGACGTGCCGTCCAGTAATATACCCACCACGGTTTCGTTATAAATCACGGAGCAACCATTTAAATCCAGGCTTCCAACAGGCCCCGTCATAGTCAAGCCCAGGGTGACACCACAGACCAAATCTTGATCAAATACTACCGCAGTTGTAATAATATCCCCACACTCGACATCGCCATCTGCCTGGGCAGACCAAGATATCCACACAAAAGATGCCGCAATAGAAACCACCAAAACGGTTCTTACTGTTTTGCCACATATCATCTTCATGCTGAATCTCCCTGGATACAGCCAATAAAACACAGAATCATACTGATTCTGTGTCAGCTGACGGCAACAACCATAGGAAATCTATCTTTTAAAACATAGTAAATAAGTTTGCCTTCAGCGCGTCAACCAATGCCAATAGGAGTCCTAAATTAGGATATGTTAACCTTGAAGCCCAACCTATTACAGAGCACTACTGTTATAAAATAGGAAAATTTAATCCAGACAACTAGGGTCTGCAGAGTCGAAAGTATTATTTCTCCACAAGTTAGTACTATCAACACTTCGGACAATTTCATGCAGCTATAGCCCCATAGTCACTGTACCGC
>NZ_JALBWM010000032.1 GCF_023895975.1 Microbulbifer okhotskensis | reverse complement strand
TCTATGCTTCAAAAAAGATGGCTATTTTAGGTCTATTCTGTTCGTTTTTACACCGGTTTATATGGGACAGCCCTGGATGGAACCACTGGATACGTATTGGGCCCACCTATTGATATGTCATTAGGGTTCCAATCTATGGGGGTCCAAGATTGCTCTTTGGTATGCGCAAGGGCGTCAACAATGTATTGAGCTTGATTGCTGGATACGGTGATGATTAAGAATGAGCTATTGGAAGAATTGGCATAGGGTTAGAACAAAATTCTGGAGTTTACTGCGCATGGGTGTGAGTGAATCGCTGGCTGTAGCTTGCGGTTCGCCCAGTAAAAGTTACTGGCGAAGCGCAATAACTGAGGGCACTCACATTGCACTCAATAATGCAGTTTCGAAAAGATGGGTTTGATCACGTTACGTGATGGCTGGGTAGAAATTCATTATGGATAGAGAGCCGCCCATTGCGGAGCCGAACGATGGGTGGTGTGGGGGCCGGTAGTTAGAACTACCGGCTACCCGATTATGGTGAAAACCTTATTAGAGCGCTTATTGCTTTGAGGCCCAAATTGCCAACCTATGCATGATAGCCTTCTGTGATATTTTGTCTTCTTGAAGCGGTTGAATTACTTTATCGTGAACTAAAAGACGATAAATATATTCGAGTTTTTCGTGAGCTGAATCGGTAGCTTCGAATTCGACAACTCCTCGCTTGGTGCCATATGCAGTACCGAGCGCTATAGCCTTTTTCACTAACTCTTTTTCATTTTTGAGTTTCTTCATTATC
Source organism: Microbulbifer okhotskensis (assembly GCF_023895975.1). Classification (GTDB taxonomy): domain Bacteria; phylum Pseudomonadota; class Gammaproteobacteria; order Pseudomonadales; family Cellvibrionaceae; genus Microbulbifer; species Microbulbifer okhotskensis. The sequence goes on along the minus strand of NZ_JALBWM010000032.1, from coordinate 41,200 downwards.
ATGTCTCAAAGAGGTCGTCGATATTACGCACCTAACATTTATATAGTGTTCATTCTGACCACTATTATCCTGATTGCTATCTTGGAATCAATCTTGCGCCGAGATTAAAAAATACTGTTCAAATCAAAGGGCTGCTTGATTTTAGATCAATAGTGCCAAATACAAAAACGATCACTTTGGCTACTATCCCAAATAAGGGTCAACTTTGTAAGTTGTTGTATTTCAGCAAGTTTTTACCTGTTAAAGCCGTTCTGGAAAAATAATAGTCAAGATGATCAAAAGTGTGCCTGTTTTGCTGGCTGGGGGCTTGAAAGCCATAGCTACTGCGTTGCAGCTGTAGCAAAGGATTATGGCCATTTGCGGGGAGCTGCGTCTTTTATGTACATTTTTCAAGCTTCGATGAAATAATATTTGTGCGATAAATTGTCGAGTATTTAACTAATAATTTTCTTGCCAAGCAGTAAGTCTATCTCTGGGCTGTTTATTCCGCTTAAGGAATACCTCTCTGCAATTTATAAAATTCTCGATTTTTATAGATTTATTTGAAAATAATTATTGGGTGTGACTTGTCGGCCGAGACGTTCTTTGAGTGAGATATTTAAAGTAAGCCTAATTGGCCTCTTTCCCTTCGGGCCTCACCTTCCTGACTTATAAGTCTAGGGGTCAAAATGGTCAGTTCCGTTTTTGACTAGTTCCGGATGCGACCAAGCCATACACTGATAGCCAGAAACGAGAGAGACCTATGAAGATTGATGCAGCAGTATGCTCCAGTGCGCGATTGGCCCGCGACCGTCGTTTTGATGGGCGATTTTATACCGCAGTGAAAACCACTGGCATTTTCTGCCGCCCGATCTGTCCGGCTCGGCCACCGCTGGAGCGCAATGTCACTTATTTTGAGACAGCGGCGGAGGCGGCCAATGCGGGTTTTCGGCCCTGCCTGCGCTGTCGCCCCGATTCTGCGCCGGGTAGCCCTGCTTGGGGGTTGGTGTCGACCACGGTGCAGCGTGCTCTAAAGTTGATGCGCAGTGAACGGGAGCCCCAATCGGTAGAGCGGTTGGCGGAGCGTCTCGGGGTCAGCAGCCGTTATTTACGCCGTTTGTTCTCTGAGCACCTTGGGGTAAGCCCCTTGGCGGTTTGGCAAACAGAGCGAGCGCTGTTTGCCTTTCGGTTATTGCGGGATACGGATTTGCCCATTGCTGAAATCGCCTACGAATCCGGCTTTAACAGCTTGAGGCGTTTTAATGGTGTTTTCAAACAGATCTACCAACGTACACCCTCTGAGGTGCGTAGGGAGGGGCATTCTGTACGGGCGGAGACGACGAGTACCACGCGGGTTCGTTTGTACCTCGATTACCGCCCGCCGTTGGATTGGCAGCAACTCTTGGCTTTCCTGGGAGCTCGCGCTTTGGCAGGGGTGGAGCAGGTGGAGGGGGAGGTCTATTCACGCAGTTTCGAGCTGGATGCTTGTCGCGGCGTGATGCAAGTCTCCCACGATCCGGAGCGAAACCGCCTGGTGGTGGAGATCTTTGGGCAGGAAGGTGGCACAGGTTTATACCTGCTCAACCAGCGCCTGCGGCGGCTGTTTGATCTGGATGCGGATATTGAGGAGATCCAGACGGTATTAAATGAAGATCCACTACTGGCGGATCAATTGGCGAAGAACCCGGGCCTGCGCTTGCCCGGTGCTTGGGACCCATTCGAATATGCGCTGCGGGCGATTCTCGGTCAGCAGATCAGTGTGGCGGCGGCGACCACTATTGCCGGACGTATTGTGGCCCGCTACGGGGAGTCGTTTGTGGACGATTCCGGCAAAGAGCGGTTCCTGTTTCCAACGGCGGAGCATCTCGCCGAGGCAGACTTTGCCGACATAGGGTTGACCCGCGCTCGCATGAAAACCCTACGGGAGTTCGTTGCCGCAACGCTGGATGGGCGTGTGAGTTTTGCCGATCAGTCCCTGGAGGATTGGTGCACCCAGGCCACAGCATTGCCGGGTATCGGTGATTGGACGGCGCATTATATTGCTATGCGTGGGCTGTCGATGCCAGATGCATTTCCGGCTTCAGACTTGGGTATTCTGCAGGCGCTTGGCAGTGATGGCGAAAAAGCAAAACCCAAGGAGGCCCTGGCACGGGCAGAACAGTGGCGGCCCTGGCGGGCTTATGGCGCTATTTTGCTGTGGCAGTCGCTGAAATCAGGAGAATAGAGATGATTACTTATGAGTGTTACTCCACGGAGTTGGGTGATGTTGCTATCGCCGCCTGTGAAGTTGGGGATGAGGGGGTGGATAACGGTATCGTTGCGCTGCAGTTTTACGATGTCGAACGCCCGCTGCGCCTAGGCGCCGACTGGCAAAGGGGGGGCTCAGAGCTCACTGATATGGCAGCTCAACAGTTGCGTGAATATATGGCCGGACAGCGCCGAAGCTTCAATCTTTCGCTGGCCCCGCGGGGTACCGAGTTTCAGCGCCGAGTATGGGATGCGCTGGTACAAATTCCTTTTGGCGAGACCCGAAGCTACAGCCAGCAGGCCCAATTTTTGGGGCAGCCACGTGCTATCCGCGCGGTGGCGCGGGCCAACGGCGCCAATCCGCTCGCAGTGATGATTCCTTGTCACCGGGTTATTGGAGCCAATGGCAGTCTCACTGGCTACGCCGGTGGTTTGGCATTGAAAGCCCAGTTACTCACGCTCGAAGGTGCCAATTTTATCAGCCAGGGTGAGTTGCTCTGAAGTGTAGGAAATGAAAAGCGCAAGATTCATCCGCTAGCCACAGCGTCTCCGGCACGGGATAATACGCGGTTCTTAACCAGATCTCGCCGGAGGCCAAATGCTATACAGATTGGGGAATAAACAGCCGCAACTGGAGGGTGGGGGTCACTATATCGCACCTGGCGCCCAGATCATTGGCGATGTGCGTATGCTCGGGCACAGCTCCATCTGGTTTAACGCGGTAGTGCGTGGAGATTGTGCCCGGATCACAATCGGTGAGTACAGTAATGTCCAGGATGGCTCGGTGTTGCATGCCGATCCGGGTACTCCACTAACCATCGGCACGGGTGTCACCGTAGGCCATAAAGTGATGCTGCACGGCTGTGAGATTGGCGATTACAGCCTGATTGGTATCAACGCCGTGATCCTGAACCGGGCCAAGATTGGCAAATGTTGTATCATCGGCGCCAATGCACTGGTGACGGAGGGAGCCGAAATCCCCGACTATTCCATGGTGATGGGCACCCCCGGTAAGGTGGTTAAAACCCTCGATCCTGCCACCTACGAACTACTCAAGGCGAGCAGTGATCACTACGTGGCCAATGGCAAACACTTTGCCGAGGAATTGGTCCCGCTCGAGATTGAAGATGTCTGAACAACCGGTAGAAACTGCAGTGCCCGACGAGCGCCCGGTGAAATCCCCTTGTATGTCCGTGTGCGCCCTCAACGAAGAGGATGTGTGTGAGGGCTGTTTTCGCAGCGGTATGGAAATTAGCCGCTGGGGCTCGATAACTAATGAAGAGCGTCGCTCAATTTTGAAGCTCTGCACCGAGCGTGCTCGGCAGATGGGCCGACTCTGGTAAACAATCGATAGCGCTTTGTTGGGGCCGAGCCTCGCAGGGCCCGGAATTAAACGCGACTATGACCCAACCCTTTGTCCACTTAAGAATTCACTCCGAATTTTCCCTGATCGATGGCCTGGTGCGTATTAAGCCCGCCATCGCCCGTGCGCAGGAGCTACAAATACCGGCGCTGGCCATTACCGATCAGTGCAACCTCTTCGGCCAGATCAAGTTCTACCGGGCCTGCCTTGGCGCCGGTATTAAACCCATTACCGCTGCGGATTTCTGGCTCAGTGAGGGCGGCGAGGGCAAGCCCACCCTGATTACCCTCTACGCTCTGAATGGCGATGGTTATCGCAATATTACCGAGTTGATTTCTCGCGCCTGGATGGAGGGGCAGTACCACGGCAATGCCTACATCAAGCGCGAGTGGATAAAAGAATACAGCGAAGGCGTGTTGATGTTGTCCGGGGCCAAATATGGTGATGTCGGCCGCGCCCTGATAGCCGGGCGCCGGGCTCAGGCGCAGGAGCTGGCCAGCGAGTGGGCGGAGCTGTTCCCTGGCCGCTATTATCTGGAATTGCAGCGTACGGGCCGCGCGGGTGATGAGGATTATTTACATGCGGCGGTGGAGCTGGCGCAATTATTGAACCTGCCGGTAGTGGCCACTAACGATGTACGCTTTATGGAGGAGAGCGAATTCGAGGCCCATGAGGTGCGAGTATGCATCCATGAGGGCCGGGCTCTCGATGACCCCCGTCGCGAACGTCGCTATTCTGCCGAACAGTATTTCCGCAGCCCCGAGGAAATGTGGGAGCTATTCAGCGATATTCCCGAGGCGCTAGAAAATACTGTAGAGATTGCCAAGCGCTGCTCGGCACCGATTCAGCTGGGCAAATATTTCCTGCCGGAATACCCGATCCCTGAGGGAATGACCGAAGACCAGTTCTTCGAAAAGGTTTCCTATGAGGGCATGGAAAGGCGTTTGGAAGCGATTCTCGACACATCCGCAGCGGACTATGCCGAGCGCCGCAAGCTGTACGAGGAACGCCTGCGCTTTGAGCTGGATATTATTGTACAGATGGGGTTCCCCGGTTACTTTTTGATCGTGATGGACTTTATCCAGTGGGCCAAGGACCAGGATATTCCGGTGGGGCCGGGGCGAGGCTCCGGTGCCGGTTCTTTGGTGGCCTACTCGCTGGATATTACCGACCTGGACCCACTGCAATACGACCTGCTGTTCGAGCGATTCCTCAATCCAGAGCGGGTTTCCATGCCTGACTTCGATATCGACTTCTGTATGGAGAAGCGGGATCGGGTCATCGGCTATGTTGCGGATAATTACGGCCGCCAGGCAGTGAGCCAGATTATTACTTTCGGCACCATGGCTGCGAAAGCGGTGGTGCGCGATGTGGCGCGAGTGCAGGGCAAGTCCTACGGCCTCGCGGACAAGTTGTCGAAGATGATTCCCCTTGATGTGGGCATGACGCTGCAGAAGGCCTTCGATCAGGAGGAGATCTTGCGGGAGTTCCTCGACACGGATGATGAAGGCCAGGAAATCTGGGAGATGGCCCTGCAGCTCGAAGGGGTCTCGCGCAATGTGGGCAAACACGCCGGTGGTGTGGTCATTGCTCCAACCAAGCTTACCGACTTCGCCCCGCTTTACTGTGATGAGACCGGCGCCGGTCTGGTCACTCAGTTCGATAAAAATGATGTGGAAGATGCCGGCCTGGTGAAGTTTGACTTCCTCGGCCTGCGTACCCTGACCATTATCGATTGGGCCAAGCGCATGGTGGATGTGCAGCGCGAGCGCGAAGGGCTGGAACCCCTGGATATCGCCGCACTGCCGCTGGATGATGCAGAAACCTTCAAAATGCTCAAACGGGCCGAAACCACTGCGGTATTCCAGTTGGAATCCCGTGGTATGAAGGATCTGATCAAGCGTCTGCAACCGGACAACCTGGAAGATATGATCGCCCTGGTGGCCCTGTTCCGCCCGGGCCCGCTACAGTCGGGCATGGTTGATGACTTTATTAACCGTAAGCACGGCCGAGCGCAGGTGGCCTACCCGGATGCCAAATACCAACATGAGAAACTGCAGCCGATCCTGGAGCCCACTTACGGGGTCATTGTCTACCAGGAACAGGTAATGCAGATCGCCCAGGAATTGGCTGGCTATACCCTGGGCGGCGCTGACCTGTTGCGCCGGGCCATGGGTAAGAAGAAACCGGAGGAAATGGCCAAACAGAGGGCCACTTTTGAAAATGGGGCAAAAGAGCAAGGCATTAACCCCGAACTTGCGATTAAGATCTTCGACCTGGTAGAGAAGTTTGCAGGTTACGGCTTTAACAAGTCTCACTCTGCGGCCTACGCACTGGTGTCATATCAGACTGCTTGGTTGAAGGCGCATTATCCATCTCAGTTTATGGCGGCCACCATGTCTTCGGATATGGATAAGACCGATAAAGTCGTAACCTTTATCGAAGAGTGCCGGGCCATGGAGCTGGTGCTGGTGCCGCCGGATGTGAACCTGGGCAGCTTCCAGTTTTCGGTGGATATCGACAAGCGTATTATTTATGGTCTCGGAGCCATCAAGGGGCTGGGTGAAGGGCCCATTGAGAATATTATTGCGGCGCGGGAAGAGGGCGGGCCTTTTGTCGACCTGTTCGATTTCTGCTCGCGTATTGACCCGCGCAAGGTGAACAAGCGCGCACTGGAGGCGCTGGTGCGCTCTGGTGCCTTCGATAGTATTGGGCCGGATACCCACAGCGCTGATGGCCTGGATTATTCGCGCGCGGTGCTGTTTAACACGCTAGATGAAGCGGTGAAGGCGGCGGATCAGCAAAAAGCCAACGCCAATGCGGGCATGATGGACTTATTTGGCGAAGTGGTACCTCAGGCCTCCGAGGGTGATGTTTACGAGGATTTCCGCCGCACCCGATGCTGGAGTATTCGCGAGCGCTTGGAGGGGGAAAAAAACACCTTGGGACTTTATCTGACTGGGCACCCTATTGATGAGTACGCCGGTGAGTTAAAACATTTGGTTAAAGCGCGGATCGCCGATTTGAAGCCCGGTCGCGAATCCCAAAAAGTAGCAGGCTTGGTGGTTGCCATGCGTGTTATGAAAACCAAGCGCGGTGATTCCATGGCTATTGTTACTTTGGATGATCGCAGTGGCCGTATTGAAGCAGCCATATTCAGCGAGGCCTTGGGTGAGCACAGAGACAAGCTGGCTAAAGATGCTTTGTTGGTATTGGAGGGACCGGTCGCTACCGATGATTACAGTGGCGGCCTGAAAATGACAGTAAACGGTGTGTCCACTCTCGATGAGTTGCGCCAGAGCCGGGTGACCGGGGTGCGCTTACGATTGGACAGTGGCAGTGTGGCGCCAGGCCTGGCCAAGCGATTGGCGGCTTGCCTACAGCCCTATACCGGTGGTCAGTGTGGGGTGAGCCTGGAGGTTTCCCGCCACGATGCCCGGGGCTTGTACCGATTGCCGTTGCAGTGGAATGTGGAACCAAACGATCAGATGGTCCAGTCTCTCAGGGAACTGTTGGGGCGTGAGCAGGTGACGCTTCAGTACGCAGAAAGGCGTTAAAGTCCACTGGACTCGACTGGTTGGTTCTGTACAGTTAAGCTATGCCGCTATGATTGCCCGGTGGTATTGAAAAGAGTTAAAGGCGCAGATTTCATGAATTTCAATTTTCTCGAGTTTGAGCAGCCAATTGCAGAGCTGGAAGGCAAGATAAAAGAGCTGCAGCTTGTGGGTGACGACAACGAGCTGAATATCGCCGATGAAGTGACCCGGTTACGGGAGAAGAGCAGAACTCTGACTGAGTCCATCTACTCCGACCTGAGTCCCTGGCAGGTGGTTCAGGTGGCGCGCCATCCGCAGCGCCCCTACTCCAAGGACTATATCGAGCGCCTGTTCACCGACTGGGACGAACTGCACGGCGACCGCCATTTTGGTGACGATAGAGCGATTATCGCTGGTATCGCCCGTCTCAATGGTAAACCGGTGGCGGTTATCGGTGAGGAAAAGGGACGCTCCGTCAACGAAAAAGTCGCGCGTAATTTCGGTATGCCCAAGCCCGAAGGGTACCGCAAGGCCCTGCGTGTTATGGAAATGGCCGAACGCTTTAAAATGCCGGTTCTCACTCTGATCGACACACCTGGGGCCTATCCGGGTATCGACAGTGAAGAGCGCGGCATCAGTGAAGCTATTGCCCAGAATCTGGCCGTGATGTCCCGACTGCGCACACCCATTATTTGCACCGTGATTGGAGAGGGTTCTTCTGGGGGCGCTTTGGCTATCGGTGTTGGCGATCAGCTGAATATGCTGCAGTACTCTACCTATTTTGTGATTTCTCCAGAGGGCTGCGCCAACATTATCTGGAAAACCGTCGAAAAAGCGCCGCTGGCTGCTGAGGCGATGGGGGTGACTTCCAGTGTGCTGGAGGAGTTGGGTATTGTGGACGAGACTATTGCAGAACCCCTCGGTGGCGCCCATCGCGATCCAGATGCTATGGCACTCAGTTTGAGGGAGCGCCTCAGTGAGCAGCTGGATCAATTGAGTGGTATTCCTATTGATGAGCTGCTGGAGAAGCGCTACCAGCGCCTGATGAGCTACGGTAATATCGTTTCCTAAGCCGCACTAAAAAAGTACCGATTTCCCCTGCCGCGCCAAATTTTTGAGTTTTTGTTCTGTTTGGTGCGGTTGGAGCCTCCAGTGTTATATCTCCTTTTCTGCTTTTAAGTATCTTTCCTATCCTTCTGCCCTTCTTTTTTACAACTTGTGGAAAATACATAAATGTCCAGGCCGCTCAACCTATAGGGTTGTCTAAAAAATTAGATTCTTCGACTCTTATTCGGTGCCTGAAAGAAATAATGAACCCTACATTGTGGTGGGAGAGACTTGCTGAAGAGAGAAAGTGATCTGTTAGGTCAGCTGCCCTGGTAGCAGGCAGTCTTGCGTTTGCAGGCTGCTACAGGTCCACGCTACCTCCATTTTGAACCCCCTTGTCGAAAAGCACTCCGACCGGAGCCATCCTCCGTGATAGAAAGTACCCACAATAAAGATTGGTGCAATAGGCATAGGTTTTTCCGGTTGAATATCAACCTGCGGAGGCCTGTGAGCTGAAGTCTCAGGATTAATAATTATGGCAATAATGCAGAGTAATACAGCAACGGATGCTGCACAGATACCGACAGGTGATCAATCGGGGCAGCGATTTGCGCTGGTGGCGCTAACCTCACTGTTTTTTATATGGGGTTTTATCACCTGTCTGAATGATATTTTGATTCCCTACCTGAAGGGAATCTTCGACCTGAACTACGCCCAGGCAATGCTGGTGCAGTTCTGCTTTTTTGGGGCTTACTTTCTTGTCTCTTTGCCTGCCGGTGCTCTGGTTAGCAAAATCGGCTACCAAAAAGGAATTGTAACCGGCCTCAGTATTGCGGTAATTGGCTGCCTGCTATTTATTCCCGCCGAAAGAATGGAGGTATATGCACTGTTCCTGGGGGCTCTATTTATTCTGGCTTCCGGCATTACAATTTTGCAGGTTTCCGCTAACCCCTATGTCACCGCATTGGGAGATGAGCGCACAGCGCCCAGCCGATTGACCCTGACCCAAGGATTCAACTCCCTGGGTACGACGATTGCCCCCCAGTTTGGTGCACTGCTAATTTTGCCCGCAGCGGGTGTTGTGGCAGGTGCTGCCAGTGCCTCTGTTATCGAGGTACCTTATCTGATCCTGGCCGCTGCATTGGCAATTCTGGCCCTGCTTTTTGCATTCCTTAATTTGCCGGGGATAGTCAGCAGCGCTGCAGCAGCCTCTACTCACAGTAGCGGAGCCGCATCCGCGTGGAGTTATCGCCATCTGGTATTGGGTGCAATTGCCATCTTTGTTTATGTGGGCGCTGAAGTTTCTATAGGCAGCTTCCTGGTCAACTTTATTGCAGAAGACTCCATTGCTGGCCTGGAGGAGTCCGAAGCTGCTTTTTATATCTCCCTATACTGGGGCGGTGCAATGGTCGGCCGCTTTGCCGGTGCATTAGTCATGCGATTTATTTCGGCCGGTAAAGTGCTTGCAATATGCTCTATTGGCTCTTGTGTACTGCTGCTCATTACCATCACCGGTAGCGGTTATCTGGCGATGTGGGCGGTACTCGCTGTAGGCTTGTGCAACTCTATTATGTTCCCAACCATTTTTAGTTTGGCGTTGGCCAAATTGGGCCCATCAACCAGTCAGGGCTCCGGGATCCTGTGCCTGGCTATTGTCGGCGGCGCAATTGTGCCGATGTTACAAGGCTTTCTGGCAGACCAAATTGGTATTCAGTTAGCGTTTGTTCTGCCGATCTTCTGTTACCTTTATATTCTTTACTATGGAATTTCTGGGCACCGTCCAGATAAGCGCGCTTAAGTTTTATTTTCTTCTCTTCTGAGCTCGTTTGCCGGCATTTTTATGCCGGCTTTTTTGTGTCTGGAATAAAGTTTTGTAAAAAAGGGGGGGGATTTTTTTTGGGGGGGGGCGGCGATCCCTGCCAGTATTTTGAATGCTTTTGTATTAAGAGGTTTGAGGGGTGGTCAGGCTGGCTTGTTTGTTGAAGTCGAGAAATTCCTTGATTGGTAGGCGGTAGTTTCGGCTCACTTTTAATTTGGCGCCGCTGCTCAACGTGAGGAAATATTCACCTTTAGTCAGAACCTTGATATGCACAATAAAATTCAGGTTGACCAGAGTGGAGCGGTGAATGCGCTTAAAGAGATTCGGGCAAAGCTGCTTTTGCAGATCTTTAATAGTGCTGCGCATCACGTGGGTTTCCCCTTTTGCGTGTACGCACATATAGTCTCCGGCAGCATCAATCCACTCGATATCTTGCTGGGTGACCATGGTGATACTGCCCCTGTCCTTGATGGCCAGGCGCTGACTGGCGGTATGGGCAGCTGCGCTTTCTGCGGATGGGTTACTATTATTGCCTCTTTCTTCGAAAGAGCGCATCAAACGTTTCTTTTCCTCTTGATTCCCCTCCTCTCCCTCGGAGCGCATTTGTACGAGTCGTTGCCGGGCCCGCTCCAGCGCAGTTTCCAGTCGGCGCGGGTCCAGGGGTTTAAGCACATAATCGACAGCGTGGACCTCAAATGCCTTGAGGGCATATTGATCAAAGGCTGTTGCAAAAATGACAAGGGGCATGGTGTCAGCCTGCAAGCTGCGCACAACGTCAAAGCCGTTGATTCCCGGCATCTGTACATCGAGAATCAACAGGTCGGGGCTGTGCTCAGAGACGGCTTGTACGGCTTCCCTGCCATTACGGCAGCAAGCGAGAATGTCGAGATCCTGATGTTCCTCGAGCATGCTCTGCAGCAGTCGCAAGGCTAGGGGTTCGTCATCCACCAGTACGACAGTGAGTTTGTTCATTGGACTTCTCCCTGTGTGAGGTTGGTGGGGTGGGTGGTAGATTGCAGGGGGATATTGATGAGTACTTGCATACCGCCATCGGCTTTTTGATTTTGTTTTATGTCGAAGTCTAGAGGGTAAAGGGTGTTTAATCGTTCTCGTACATTTTTAAGACCTACGCCGGTAGAGGAGGCCTCAGGGTTCCGCTCACCGTTAAATTGATTGGGGCAGCCGCTGTCGTGGACTTCCAAGACCAAGCGGTCCCCTGCGCTGCGTGCGAGTATGCCAATAGTGCCCCCGGTTTCATTGGGGGCGATAGCATATTTCACTGAATTTTCTACCAGGGGCTGAAGCAGCATACTCGGCACTCGAGCGCGGCGAACCGACTCATCAATCGAAAGGTCTACGCTCAGTCGGTCGGCAAATCGGGTTTTCTCAATTTCCAGATAGAGTAATACAGCTTCTATTTCTCGCTCCAACTCGACCTTCTGCATGGGGTCTTCCTTTAACGATAGCCGCAGGAAATCGCTGAGCCGCACGACCATCTCCCGGGCTTCATCGGCTTGCTGAAAGCGAATTAGGGCGTTGATAGAGTTGAGTGTATTAAATAGAAAATGTGGATTTAGCTGGTAGCGTAGCATTTTCAGCTGCGCTTCATTGGCGATGGCTTCAGCTTGTAGTCTGCGCAGCTGTTCCCTTTCATGTACTGCCGCGACTTCCAGCATTTTTTTGTGTTCTTCGTTCAATAAGAAGTGATATTTCACCCCGCAGTAAAGGGCACTCCAGAACAGAAACACGAAAAGAGAAGCGTAATACCAGCCACCGAACTCAGACCAAATGGAGTGTTCACCACTGAGACGTATGTAGGCCTCCATGCGAATCAGTGTCCATATCCCGGAAATAACGCCTACCGCCAATAGGTAGATAACCGTGCGAAAAGAGAGTTCTGACTCCCAGGCAACATCAAAAATGGGCTTTAGAAAAATCGATAGGACAAAGGCGATAGCGCATTGGAATATTGTATTGATCGGTTCGAAGTGAGGCCACTCGGCCGGGGAATGCCACAGGGTTAAGGAGAGAAACGTGACCAACAATATACCGATCCAGCTAACCAGCTGAAGTTTCCAGAACCAACGAGTCGACTGGATCTCAGCAATTGGTGTCGTGTTTAGACGGGTCGAGTACTGCATGATGTCCCGTATATTTAGTATTGTGGAAAGGACGGGATAGACGCTAATGATCGCGTTCATTATTATCCGCGAAATATTACCTTGCAGAAGCGTGACCCGCTAGAGGTGTGTGCGCCACACTTCCGGCTTGACCTCGTTAAAGTCCCTCTTGTCTGATCCTGGGGTGAATAGTCGAGTAATTTTCGGCAATCTTGATGGATAAGACAACTCTTCTTTATATTTTTAGTGCGATTTAATTTGCAGGGAGAGAGAGGTTGGCGCTGTAGCTCTGCCTGCCCTGCTTGTACAACGGTGAGATTGTCTGTCTGGTCACGAGCAGTAATTGACTATTTGGCGGGGTCGGTAGGTAGTTTTTGGGAATTGTGTTAAAAATGTGCATCTTTAAAGTATTCCCCAGCAGCTGGGTGAAGTAGGCTTCTTCTTAGAAATATGTGGTGGCGGGAAAAAGTTCTGAGTAAAGAGAACCGCCGCTGGTCAGCAAGAAATTTAGATTTGGGGATCGGTTGTCGATGAGCCAGATGTTGCCCGAATCGGGGTTTTCCTCGAGCGAGATGGCTAAATATAATACGGGTGCCCAGGATCAGATGTCTGTAGGTACAGTCCCTCGTTATATCAACCTAATTGCACTGACGTCCCTGTTTTTGATTTGGGGATTTATTACCGGCCTGAATGACGTCCTGGTCCCGCACCTGAAAAATGTCTTTGAATTGAGCTACACCAAGGCAGTCTTGGTGCAGTTTTACTTTTTTGCCGCATACTTTCTGGTGTCTGTGCCAGCGGGGATGCTGCTCAGACGAGTAGGCTACCAGCTTGGGCTAGTGCTTGGTCTCCTGGTGGCCTGCGCGGGATGCTTGGTTTTTATTCCCGCAGCGCGCTTGCAGATTTATGAAGTGTTCTTGCTTGGCCTTTTTGTTCTCGCTTCGGGAATTACGCTATTGCAGGTATCGGCAAACCCCTATGTGATCGCGTTGGGTAGTGCCCGTACGGCGCCCAGCCGCTTGAATTTGACTCAGGCCTTCAACTCCCTAGGCACCACTTTGGCGCCAGTGATCGGCGGCGCAGTTTTCTTTGCGGGCCTCACCCTCTCTGTCGATCCTGATACCGCAGCGAGCCTCTTTGAATTCAGGGCTCGGGAGGCGGCACTGGTAGAAACGCCGTACTTTTGGCTGGCGGTTCTTCTTTTGGTGATGGTGGCTTTTTTCTCTTGGATACGCTTGCCAGCAATTCCCGAACACCAGCAGAGGAGTAGTGTCGAAGGCGATGTGTTTTCACTCTGGCGCTTCCCTAGGCTGACTCTGGGGGCCGTGGGTATTTTTGCCTATGTGGGTGCAGAAGTGGCGATAGGAAGTTTCCTGGTGAGTTTCTTTGGCGAACCTTCAGTTGCCAGGATGACACCGTTTGAAGCGTCCAAGTACGTTTCCTATTACTGGGGCGGTGCGATGATAGGACGTTTTGCCGGGGCGTTTTTACTGCGCTTTGTCTCGGCGGGAAAGGTGCTTGCGGTCTGCGGACTGGGATCAGTGGTACTTATCGCGGTGGCGATGATGTCGTCGGGGGCAATGGCAGTTTGGTCGATTGTCGCCGTGGGTCTGTGTAATTCAATTATGTTTCCAACAATATTCAGCCTGGCTTTGCGTGGTCTGGGCAGATATACCAGCCAGGGCAGCGGCATTCTCTGTATGGCTATTGTCGGGGGTGCCGTCATTCCTCTTTTCCAGGGCATGCTTGCCGACAGTGCCGGTATCCAGTATTCATTTCTGGTACCCCTGATCTGTTACTGCTACATCATTTATTACGGCGCGTTTTCGCGAACTTTACGCGGAAACGCTGCAGAATAAAGCTGCCATTTACCCTTCCGCCTTATCGGTGATTTGGACCAGTCCATCGGATTTCTATTGGCGTGTAGAGGCAAGTATTGCACTTTGTTTCCAGTGCGGCCTGCGTCTCGTGGTGCTGGAAGATTTGCCTGGCGATTGATGATTTTACGGTATCGGCTTTCCTTCCAGGGGGGGGCATCGGGCGCTGAGCACGACGGAGAAAGTCTGTATCGATTGGCATTGAAGTTGGTCGTCGAAATAATAAATAGGGCGAAAGCAAACGGTAATGGACAGCTGTACAGGGGATAATACCTTGGGTGTACCCTTCAAGCTTGCCGAGAACTGTAGGCCTAGCGAGTCAGTAAAGCGTGGAATGATTTTGGGAGTTATTCGTGAATTTTAGTAAGCGATTTTCGCTGGGCTTTTTACTCTGTGCCTCCGTGCTCGCTGGTTGCCAGCCTGAGAACCAGGAAACTCAGCCAGAGACCGGTAAAGCCCAGGCCAATAAAGGTTCCAGCGTTGTTGAAGGTGTTGGGAACTGGCCAAAATTAAAGCCCGCGCTACAGCGTGATGAAAAGCTGGAAACTGAAATTAGTGAAGTCCTGTCCCGCATGTCTCTGGAGGAGAAAGTGGGGCAGATGATTCAGGCAGAAATCCGCCACGTCACGCCTGAAGATGTTAAAAAGTATCATTTGGGCTCTGTGCTAAATGGCGGTGGTGCCTTTCCCGGCAATGATAAGTTTGCCACACCAAAAGACTGGTTGGCGCTCTCCGATGCCTTTTTTAAGGCCTCCATGGATACCTCTGATGGCGGTGTGGCGATTCCGTTGATTTGGGGCTCTGACGCGGTCCATGGTCACAACAATGTGATCGGAGCAACCCTGTTTCCCCACAACATCGGTCTCGGTGCCGCCCACGATTCCGACCTGATTGAACGTATCGGTCGCGCGACTGCCCGCGAAGTGGCGGTGACGGGAATCGACTGGACTTTTGCCCCCACGGTGGCGGTAGTTCGCGATGACCGCTGGGGTCGAACCTATGAAAGCTATTCTGAAGATCCCAAGATAGTAGCCGATTACGCTGAGGCTATGGTTAAAGGGCTCCAGGGTGAGAAAACCGGTGCTGATTTCCTGCGTGGCGAGAACCTGGTGGCCACTGCCAAGCACTTTGTCGGTGATGGTGGCACAACTCGTGGCATCGACCGGGGTGATAACGCCGTTTCTGAAAAGGAATTGGCGGAAGTGCATGCGGCGGGTTACCTGACCGCCCTGCCGGCCGGTGTGCAGACGGTGATGGCTTCATTCAACAGTTGGGATGGGAAGAAGCTTCACGGACACGAATACCTGCTAACCACTGTTCTGAAGGAGCGTTTGGGTTTTGACGGTTTTGTTGTCGGTGACTGGAACGGCCACGGCTTTGTACCGGGTTGCACTGTGGAGAGCTGTGCTGCGGCGATTAATGCCGGCCTCGATATGTTTATGGTGCCCGCAGATTGGAAAGCACTATACGTAAACACATTGGCTCAGGCTGTGAGTGGAGAGATTAGTGCTGAGCGTATTGATGATGCAGTACGTCGTATTTTGAGAGTAAAAATACGTGCGGGATTGTTTAATCGCAATATGCCTTTGGCGGGTAAGAGCGGAGTCCTCGGCAATCCGGAGCATCGCGCTATCGCTCGTGAAGCTGTGCGCAAGTCCCTGGTATTATTGAAAAATAATGGCCAGTTATTGCCACTTGCCGCAAATCAGAATGTATTGGTTGCCGGTGATGGTGCGGATAATCTATCCAAGCAAAGTGGTGGCTGGACTATCTCCTGGCAGGGCACGGGTAATACCCGCGCGGACTTCCCGGGAGCCACTTCAATATTTGAAGGTGTCGCGACTGCAGTAAGTGCTGCTGGTGGTGAAGCGGTACTGAGCGTCGACGGTGGCTACTCTGACACTTCATTTGTAAACGGCAAGGCGCCAAAAGTTGCGATTGTGGTTTTTGGTGAAGAACCCTATGCAGAGTGGCATGGCGATATTACTCATCTTGAGTACCAGAGAGGCAATAAAAAAGACCTGGCATTACTGCAGAAGCTGCGCAAGCAGGGAATCCCGGTAGTCAGTGTCTTCCTGTCTGGACGCCCGCTTTGGATCAATAGCGAGCTGAATGCTTCGGACGCTTTTGTGGCTGCTTGGTTACCAGGTTCCGAGGGTGCTGGCGTTGCCGATGTTATGTTCCGGGATAGGGATGGGCAGGTGCGTTATGATTTTACCGGCAAGCTGCCGTTTAGCTGGCCGATGCATACTTATCAGAATGTACTGAATCCTTATCACGATAACTACGAGCCCCTGTTTGAGCTGGGTTATGGTTTGGCGGCCGATCAGGAATCCCTGGTTGCCAATGACCTGCCGGAGACCAGTGAATTACACGCCGGCGGCGGTCTGGAAGAAGCATGGTTGCTGGTGTCCCGCCCACGTGCGCCCTGGGTACTGAATATTGCTGAAGCCGGGGCAAAGGCAGTTCCGATGCACGGCAATTACGCGGCCAGTGGAGGTGATGAAAATATCGTAGTCAGCTCTATCGATATGTCTTCTCAGGAAGATGCCCGCCTGATTACCTGGAAAGGGTTGCGCCCTGGTGCTGTTCAGTTGTCTGCAGAATATATGCAGGATCTGAACGTGTACCTGGAAGAGAAATCTGCCCTGACCATGAATATCCGTGTCGATCAGCCGGTTGATAACCCTGTGATGGTGGCGATGACTTGTGGTGACGACTGTGTTGCTAAAGTACAGCTGCAGTCAGCGCTGCAGTCTATGCCGCAGAAAGATTGGACCAGAATTTCTGTAGATCTCCAGTGTTTCGTAAACGCGGGTGCTGACTTCGGCAAAGTGTTTAGTGCATTTGGCTTGGAGAGTGAAGGCCCAATGGCTATTGCCGTCGCCAATGTTAAGCTGACCCCGGAAGCCGCAGTTTCTGCCGATATTCAGTGTAAGGGTTAACGCACTCTGTTTCTGCATGGGGACTCTAGCTGGCGCTAAATAGAATAGCGTCAGCTAGCCATTTAAACGATCTGCTTTTATAGAAAGAGCGCCAACGAAGAGTTTTCTACGTTGGTGTCTTGTTCTCTATCGGGTTAACCCATTCTTATTTGTGGTGTTACTCAAGTGATTCCTATTAAGTCGCTCATAATCGGCGTCTAATTTTGGCTAGAAGTAGTTTGACTGGATTTTCTAAATCCAGAGCTTCTCCATTCCTCCCTGCATCCCTCCGTTATCTACTGCGCTTTAATATCTATCAGGTTATTAGTCCTGTCGTAATAATATCTCCGCTAATGGTGCTGGCTGGTTAAGTTTGGCACTGGAACGGTGCAGTTCAGTAAGAAGTATTTCAGTGAGATTAATTTTTTAATTCGCTTTTCATTAGTTTGTTCTTTTGGGGTGTGGAAGTGCAGATTTAATTTGATTTGAATGAGCGGAAGGGTCATGAACCTGAAATAAAGATGCCACTTCTTGTTGGTTAATATGGTTTCCCCTTGTGTTGGAAGGGTTTTTGCTGGTTGGCATCTTTATTGCTGAGCGATAAATGGTTTGTGAGTTTTTTAAAATCCTAACCTTCCATTATGTAGCAGTGATTTTGGTAGGTTGGCTCCCTATGTGAAAGTTGAAACGGTTAGTGTGGCGGTATCAGAAATTGGTGTGCGCACATCTATCTGAAATGGAATCGGAGGAACTAATGTCACCTTGTCATATCATTTTTCTACCAGGGCTGTTTGCTCGTGGGTGGATTTGGAATCGGGTTGCGGAGGCATGTCGTCTGCAGGGGCACAAAATTACCGTTATTGAGCCGTCAATTCCTGAAGTGTTTATGGGTAGATTGGAGTCAGCCCATCAAATGATCGGTGAGTGCCTCAACTTAAATACGGAAGCCGGTCCTGCGGTATTGGTCGGCAATTCGATGAGCGGACTAATCACCTTGGACTTTGCGGCAAACTTTCCTGAGTTGGTGAAAGGCGTCGTGATCAGTGGTGCTCCGGGGCTTGAGGAACTGGACGCAGGGGTTTCGCTCGTTGACTTGAGGGGGTCGGTACCTGGTGCTGCCAGTGCATTATGCGAAAGAGTTTTTCGCGATATAAATCGTCTATCAAAGCCGGATTATGATCGAGGGGTAAGTGATATTAATACGATATTTTCAACGAATGAAACATTTAAATCAGTAGTAAAGTGGCTGAATCTGAGCAGAAAATATAATGTCCACGAGAGCTTGGGAAAAGTGCAATGCCCGGTCAAGTTGATTTGGGGTGATTTCGATCGGATAACACCGGCAGAATCCTGGCGATCACTGGCATCCAGGGAGATGAAGTTGGAATACAGCGAAGTGTGTGACTGCGGTCACAGCCCTATGCTGGAAAAGCCGGACGAATTCCATGGTCTCCTTTCAGAATATCTTTTGGGTTTAACCAAGCCTCTTGCTCAAACAGCCTGATAGTCGCCAAATTTTCTGGTAAGTGATGGGTTTTTCGTGGCTGTGATGGGCCTTGGGCCTGTCATGGCTATGGGATTTTAATTTTGCTTCTCCGAAACCGGAGTAACTATGACTTGAACAAATAGTGATTTTTACCCAGTGAGATAATCGGTAGTGGATGGGGTAAATTCAGCCCCCATGGTTAGCGGTGAGCTTGGCGGCAATCAATTATGGTGGTCCTCAACGCTAGGGTGGCGAAGCTCATTCGGTCACGTTTATGCTTTCCGGTTATACTTTGGTGAGCTTTCTTTCTGAGTATATTCATCTGTGGCAAGTCTTCCTGTCTCTGAGAGGCTCCCAAAAATTTTGCGGAATGCACTCTTGGCGCATCCCGTCCAAGGTAATCTCTGGGTGGGGTTTTCTGGCGGACTGGATTCCACGGTTTTACTTCACTTACTGGCCACATGCCGAGTTCCCGTGCGGGCATTACATATACACCATGGCTTGAGTGAAAGCGCTGATCGTTGGGTGGATCATTGCCGGGCATTTGCGCAAGAACTGGAAGTGCCCTTTACCTTGAAGAGGGTTGTGGTTGATAAGCGAGACGGGGGGCTGGAGCAGGGGGCCCGCCTTGCTCGTTACCTGGCATTTGATCAGGTCCTGAGTTCGGGTGATCAAATTTTACTCGGACACCACGGTGATGATCAGGCGGAGACTTTTCTACTGCGACTATTGCGCGGGGCCGGTGTCCTGGGGCTTGCGGGAATGGCCGAATGGCGCTCGATAGGCGGGGGTAAATCCCTGCTGCGGCCTTTGCTGAAAGTCGGTCGGGCTGACCTGGAAATCTGGGCCAGAGATCATGGGTTGAGTTGGATTGATGATGAAAGCAACACGGATGAGTCCCTGGATCGAAATTTTTTAAGGCGCCGTATCCTGCCTCTACTTTCTGTGCAATGGTCGGTGAGGCAACGGATTTCCCGGGCGGTAGATAATCTTCGGGAGTCCGCAGAATTGTTGCGGGAGTTGGCGCTCACTGACCTCGAGTCCTGTGGTTTACGTGCAGAGCGATTCGGTGAAAGTCTGGACCTTTCACTTTTTTCCGCTCTGAGCATGACTCGGCGCAAGAACCTGTTGCGCCACTGGATTCTCCAGCAGGGCGGTCTGGCGCCAGAGTCGACTGTGCTGCAAGAGGCAATTTCCCAGGTGGACAGTGCGGCGCTGGACGCCCAGCTGGAAGTGCAGTTGGGCAGGCGGGTGGTGAGGCGCTTTAAAGGGCGGCTCTATCTCACCTCACGACTGAAAACGGTCCCGGCGGATGGGGAGAAAGGTGTGAGCTGGGATGGCGTTTCCAGGCTTTCACTGTCAGCGGGGGGGGTGCTCGAGCCGGCGGTTGGCTGGTCTTCAGCCGAGTACCAAGTGAGTTATCGGCGGGGCGGCGAGCGGGCGCACCCGGCCGATCGTGATCGCTCCCAAACCTTAAAGAAACTTTTGCAGGAGCGGGGCTTGGAGCCTTGGCTGCGAGACCGTGTTCCGCTGGTGTTTTTGAAAGGGGAGCTAGTGGCCGTAGCCGGACTCTTCTCCTGTAAGGCTAACCGCGCCACCCCCGATCCGCCGCCGGGCTGGCGGTTTTTCGATTGAGTGGGGAGGGCTTTTCTGCTACCCTGGCGCCCCGTCTAAAAGGCACCGGGAGTAGCTGGATTATCCGCCCCGGGCCAGCCCTGTAAGCTCGACATTCATCGAGCGCTCAACTGACCAAGGTTTTGCATGACGCGCTATATTTTTGTAACTGGTGGCGTGGTTTCCTCATTGGGGAAAGGTATCGCCTCCGCCTCTCTGGCCGCCATTCTTGAGGCTCGCGGCCTCAAGGTTACCATCCTCAAGCTGGACCCCTACATCAACGTAGATCCGGGCACCATGAGCCCCTTCCAGCACGGTGAAGTGTATGTCACCGAGGATGGTGCCGAGACTGACCTGGATCTGGGTCACTATGAACGCTTTATCCGCACCCGGATGTCCAAGCGCAATAATTTCACCACTGGCCGTGTTTACGAAACCGTGCTGCGCAAAGAGCGCCGCGGTGATTATCTGGGCGGTACCGTGCAGGTGATTCCCCACATTACTGATGAGATCAAGCGTCGTGTAGTGGAAGGCGGTCGTGACGTGGATGTGGCCATTGTTGAAATCGGTGGCACCGTGGGTGATATTGAATCCCAGCCGTTCCTGGAATCCGTACGCCAGCTGCGCGTGGAAATGGGGACAAATCGCGCCCTGCTGATCCATCTCAGCTATGTCCCCTATCTCGCCACTGCGGGCGAAACCAAGACCAAGCCGACTCAGCACTCTGTAAAAGAACTGCGTTCCATCGGTCTGCAGCCAGATATTCTGCTATGTCGTTCTGAGCGTGAGATCGACGAGGATTCCCGCCGCAAGATTGCGCTGTTTACTAATGTTGAGGAGCGCGCGGTAGTACCGCTGCCAGATGCTAAAACCATCTACGGCGTGCCGCGTATGCTGCACGGCTACGGTCTTGACGATATTGTGGTTGAAAAGCTGCAGCTGGAATGCCAGGCCCCTGATCTTTCCGAGTGGGATCAGGTCGTCGACGGAAAACTTAATCCTCAGCATGAAGTGAAAATTGCCATGGTTGGCAAGTACATGGAACTGCTGGATGCCTATAAGTCCCTGATCGAATCTTTGACCCACGCGGGTATCAAGCACCGCTGCAAAGTGGATATCGATTTTATCAATGCCGAAGACGTTGAGGGAGAGAATGGTATCGATCTGATTAAAGATGCCGATGCAATTCTGGTTCCCGGTGGCTTTGGTGAGCGCGGCCTTGAGGGCAAACTGGAATCTGTGCGTTACGCCCGTGAGAACAATATCCCTTATCTGGGGATCTGTCTCGGCCTGCAATCTGTGGTTATCGAATTCGCGCGCAATGTACTCGGCCTTGAAGGTGCCAACAGCACTGAATTCAATACCAAGACCCCGCACCCGGTTATCGGCCTGATTACTGAGTGGATCGATAGCGAAGGCAAAATCGAGAAGCGTGACGAACAGTCTGATCTTGGCGGTACCATGCGCTTGGGTGGACAGGAATGCCGTCTGGCCAAAGACGCTAAAGCCCGGGACATTTACGGTGCTGATGTGATTGTGGAGCGCCATCGCCACCGCTACGAAGTGAATAACAACTACGTTGACCGCTTGCAGCAGGCCGGCTTGAAGATTGGTGGTTGGTCTGCCGATGATACTCTGGTAGAAATGGTTGAATTGCCGGATCACCCCTGGTTCGTCGCCTGTCAGTTCCACCCGGAATTTACTTCAACGCCCCGTGATGGTCATCCGCTGTTTGAAAGCTTCGTTGCTGCGGCAATGAAGCAGCATGAAAACCAGGGCTAAAATAGAAATTCCATCCCTGGCCTTAGTGGCTGGGGGTGAAAAGACAGGGAACTGAAAATGAAAACCATTGAAGTCGGAAATATCCAGGTTGCCAACGACAGGCCATTTGTCCTGTTTGGCGGTATGAATGTGCTGGAGTCCCGCGATCTGGCCATGCAGGTGGCTGAGCACTATGTGAAAGTCACTGAAAAGCTGGGTATCCCCTATGTTTTCAAGGCGTCTTTTGACAAGGCTAATCGCTCCTCCATCCATTCCTATCGTGGACCGGGAATGGAAGAAGGCCTGAAAATTTTTCAGGAAATCAAAGAAACCTTTAATGTTCCCCTGATTACCGATGTCCACGAAATACACCAGGCGGCGCCAGTTGCCGAAGTAGTGGATATTATCCAGTTGCCGGCTTTCCTGGCCCGTCAGACCGATTTGGTTGCTGCCATGGCTGCCACCGGAGCGGTAATCAATGTAAAAAAACCTCAGTTTATGAGTCCGCCTCAAGTTAAAAATATGGTGGACAAGTTTGCTGAGTGTGGCAACGACAACATTATTCTGTGTGAGCGCGGTGCCTGTTTTGGCTACGATAACCTGGTTGTCGATATGCTGGGTTTCCGTACTATGATTGATGCCTCTGGCGGTGCTCCGCTGATCTTCGATGTAACTCATTCCCTGCAGATGCGTGACCCCTCGGGCGCAGCTTCCGGTGGTCGCCGTGCGCAAGTTACTGAGCTGGGCCGTGCCGGCCTCGCTATCGGTATTGCCGGACTGTTTCTGGAGGCACACCCGAACCCGAATAAAGCGCTGTGCGATGGTCCCAGTGCACTGCCTCTGGAAAAGCTCGAACCTTTCCTGGCGCAAATGAAAGCGGTGGATGACCTGATTAAGGGCTTTACACCGCTGGATACAAAATAAAACAAACTGTACTTTTGCGTGCGTCTTATTTAGGTAGGTGCACAGCACTTTTCCCAGTGTGTTTTCAGGAAGAGAATAAACTCTATCAAGTGGATATGGGTTTTAGATCAAGTGCTGCGTTATATCGCGTAAAAGTCAGTAATTCCTGATTTGCAAATTATCTACTTTCAGTAAGTACCAATACGGAGCCCATTGTAAATGAGCAAGATTGTCGCTGTTAAAGCCTTTGAAGTGCTGGATTCTCGTGGTAACCCTACCGTTGAAGCCGATGTAATCCTGGAAGACGGTTCTATTGGTTCCGCCTGCGCCCCTTCTGGTGCGTCTACTGGCTCCCGTGAAGCGCTGGAACTTCGCGATGGCGATAAAAGCCGTTACCTGGGCAAAGGAGTCCTGAAAGCGGTTGATAATATCAACACCACTATTGCCGATTTGTTGAAAGGTATGGATGCAACGGATCAGCGCGCTTTAGACAAAGCGATGATTGATGTGGATGGTACCGAAAACAAAGCCACCCTCGGCGCCAATGCAATCCTGGCGGTATCCTTGGCTGCGGCAAAAGCGGCAGCGACCTCCAAAAACATTCCTCTGTATCAGCACATTTCCGAAGTTAACGGCACTCCTGGCGAGTACTCCATGCCGGTTCCGATGATGAATATCATCAACGGTGGCGAGCACGCCGACAACAATGTGGATATTCAGGAATTTATGATACAACCGGTGAAGGCTGAGTCTTTTGCCGAAGCCTTGCGCCAGGGTGCTGAGATTTTCCATGCCCTGAAAAAAGTACTGTCCGGCAATAGCCTCAACACTGCAGTAGGTGATGAGGGTGGCTTTGCTCCCAATTTACCCTCCAATGAAGCCGCGCTGAAAGTCATCGCTGAGGCCGTAGAAAAAGCTGGTTACACCCTGGGCGACGATATCACTTTGGCTCTGGACTGTGCTTCTTCCGAGTTCTATAAAGAAGGTAAATACGACCTGGCTGGTGAAGGCAAACAATTTGATAGCGAAGGCTTTGCCAGTTACCTGGCTGAGCTGTCTGCCAATTATCCTATCCTGTCTATCGAAGACGGTATGGATGAGAGCGACTGGGACGGTTGGAAAGTACTGACTGATAAGATCGGTGACAAAGTACAGCTGGTCGGCGATGACCTGTTTGTAACCAACACCAAGATCCTCAAAGAAGGCATCGAGAAAGGTGTGGGTAACTCCATCCTGATCAAATTCAATCAAATCGGTTCCCTGTCCGAAACCCTGGACGCGATCAAAATGGCCAAAGATGCTGGCTACACCGCAGTGATCTCTCACCGCTCTGGTGAGACTGAGGACACGACTATTGCCGACCTGGCGGTAGCTACCGCTGCAGGCCAGATCAAAACCGGTTCACTGTGTCGTTCAGATCGCGTAGCCAAGTATAACCGTCTGCTGCGTATCGAAGCTGAGCTAAACGGTACCGCACCTTACCGCGGTCGTGCTGAGTTCAAGTAACCGTCTGACAGAAAAGCGCACCGATGCTGCATGGGGGGATCAATCCCTCTATGCGGCACGGATAATACGAACAAGCGAAATATCGTAATCTCGTATGAAATGGCTGCTGGCAATACTCACCATTATGCTTCTCGCTACCCAGTATCGATTTTGGGTGGGTGATGGAAGTCTCGCCGAAGTTACCCGTCTAAAGCGGCAATTAACCCAACAGCAGGAAAAAAATACCGCGCTGGAGCGGGAGAATCGCCAGTTGTTCAGGGAAGTGCGCAGTTTGAAGGTGGGTTCTGATGGTGTAGAGGCCAAGGCCCGTTATGATCTGGGACTCATCAAGGAAGGGGAAACACTGTTTATCTTCCTGGATACGGAAGAGGCTGAAAGTGATTAAGGATTATTGGGTCATTGTACCTGCTGCTGGAATTGGCAGGCGTATGGGGGCTGATCGCCCCAAACAGTATCTGCCTTTACTTGGCCGACCGCTGCTGTCTCTGACATTAAGGAATATCCTGGGTTGGTCAGGGCTGGCGGGTGTGGTTGTCTCCCTGTCGGAACAGGATACTTATTTCTCCCACCTAAAAGAAGCGAATCACCCCCTGGTCCACAGGGTAATTGGTGGCGCTGAAAGGGCCGATTCCGTGCTATCGGCGTTGGATTTTCTGGCGCAACGTGTGAGTGGTGATACACCGGTTTTAGTCCATGATGCTGCGCGCCCTTGTGTCTCTGAGCGTGATATTTACGCCTTGCTGAGTGATAACGTTTCATCAATGGCTCTTTTAGCGCGACCGGCGTGTGACACGATAAAGCAAAGTCATCGAGTTGGTGGTGAAACCTATGTGGAAAAAACTGTAAGCCGTGAAAATATTTGGCTTGCGCAAACCCCACAACGGGCTCCTTTAAATACCCTGCACTCCTGTCTCGGTAAGGCCATGGAGCAGGGTGTTGCTGTGACTGATGAAGCCAGCGCACTGGAATTATTTGGACATTCCCTGCAGTTGGTTACGGGTGACAGCGATAACATTAAAGTAACTCACCCCGCGGATATCGTTATTGCAGAGACTATTTTACGTTTGCGCTACTCCCCCACTGAGGATAAACGATAGTGAGTTTTCGAGTAGGTCAGGGCTTTGATGTACATGCATTTGGCTCTGGTGATCACGTTGTGCTCGGCGGAGTAAATATTCCTTTCGGACGCGGTTTAGTCGCTCACTCTGATGGCGATGTTTTACTCCATGCGCTCGCCGACGCCCTGTTGGGTGCGCTGGCGCTGGGAGACATTGGTCAGCATTTCCCTGACAACGACCAGCGTTATGCTGGAGCCGATAGCAGGAATTTACTTCGGCAGGTTATTACATTGATAAACACTAACGGTTACCGCCTGGTGAATGCGGATATGACTTTAATCGCCCAAGCACCCAAAATGGCGCCACATATCGATACTATGCGGACGAATATTGCCGCTGATTGTCATGTTGACCAAGCAGTTATCAGTGTGAAAGCTACTACCACGGAAAAGCTTGGTTTTACGGGTCGCGGTGAAGGTATCGCTGCCCAAGCAATTGTTTTACTAGAGCAGAATAATGTCTGAAGTTTGGAATCTGGATTGGCCCCGATCACTTGGTGGTGCGGTTATTTCCGGTGATTTTCGTACTGAGCCAGAAGATTTCCTGGTGGATGAACTGGCAGCCCCCACAGCAGACAGTAATGGCGAACATGCCTATCTGTTGGTTAAAAAACGCGGAGCAAACACGGCCTGGGTCGCCAAGGAACTTGCAAAACTGGCTGGCGTCCAGAGTCGGGATGTGAGTTTTTATGGTTTGAAAGATCGCCATGCAGTCACCACACAGTGGTTCAGTGTCTGGTTGGGACAGAAGCCGGCGGCGGACTGGTCGGCTCTGAATAGCGGTGAAGTTACTGTACTGCAGGCCTTCCATGGGCCACGTAAGTTGCGTCGCGGCGAACATATGGGCAACCGTTTCAAAATCCGCCTGCGCAATGTAGAGGGAGATCGAGATCAGGCCGAGGAAGTATTAAAGCGCATACCAGAAGGTGTGCCCAATTATTTTGGTGAACAGCGTTTTGGTATCGATGGCAATAACCTGAGCTTGGTTCGAAGCTTGGCAGAGGAGGATGGTCGCTGCCGTAAAAGTGAGAAAGTGTTTGCGATGTCTGCAGCGCGAAGTTGGCTGTTTAATCAGGTTTTAGCTGAAAGAGTTAATTTGAGCAGCTGGCGGAGTGTCGTTGACGGAGAGCCTGAAGGCCAACCTAGCGGTCCACTGTGGGGGCGGGGCAGGGGATTGTCTACCTTAGCTCTTGGAGAACTGGAGCAGCAAGTACTTTCCTCTTGGCACTCGTGGTGCAATTGGTTGGAGCATTGTGGGCTCAAACAGGAGCGCCGGTCATTGGTTTTAAGTCCGGAGGCTTTTCAGTATCAATGGGAAGGTGATCACCTATTGCTTGAATTTGCCTTGCCCCCGGGTACCTTTGCGACGGCTTTGCTACGGGAGATAGCTCAGCTGGTCAATGTGAGGCAACGCACATAAAATTTGTGGTGGGTGGCTAGCGCAGTTCTACAAACGATGGACTAAATGAGAATATGGATCGCTTGAGACAAGAAGGCCTGGGAATGACCTCCCAGCGAACCCGCAATCGTTTGATTCAGCGTTTGCGGGAGGAGGGGATTGCCAATGAGGAAGTACTGGATGTAATGGTGTCTACGCCACGACACCTGTTTTTGGATGAAGCTCTGGCGATTCGCGCCTATGAAGATACTGCCTTACCGATTGGCTTCGGTCAGACTATCTCCCAGCCTTATATTGTTGCTCGTATGACAGAGCTCTTGCTAAGCCGAGCTAAGTCTCTGCAGCGAGTTTTGGAAGTCGGTACCGGATCTGGTTATCAAACAGCAATACTTGCTCGTCTGGTTAAACAACTTTATTCCGTTGAGCGTGTCAAACCGCTATTAGAGACAGCTCGTCACCGCTTGGGGGAGCTAGGGCATCACAATATTGCGTTCAAACTTAGTAATGGGGGCTTCGGCTGGCAGGAAGAGGGCCCCTACGATGCAATCTTGGCGGCGGCTGCGCCCGCAATGATCCCTGATGAATTGAAGCAGCAGTTGGCGCCCAATGGAGTTTTAGTCATACCGGTAGGTGCTGAGCAGCAATATTTGACGATGGTAACCCGCCGTCAGGATGGCGATCAGTTTGATGTGGAAAAGCTGGAAGCAGTACGTTTTGTACCTTTGCTCAGTGGTGTTGTTCGATGAAATTTACTGAGGTTTTGAAAAGTCGCTACCCGGGAGTGGTACTTCGAGGGATGGCCATGGGGGCAGCAGATGTGGTGCCTGGCGTTTCTGGAGGAACTATCGCCTTTATCACGGGTATCTATCAGGAGTTGTTGGAATCCTTAAGTCGAATTGGCCCTCACTGTGTCACTCTCTTGCGGAAAGAGGGACTCTTATCGGCTTGGCATTATATCAATGGGAATTTCCTGTTATCACTTTTCCTGGGTGTGCTAATCAGCGTTTTCAGTCTCGCCCACCTTATTAGTGGCTTACTTCAAGATTTTCCGATTATTGTCTGGTCTTTCTTTTTTGGCTTGGTGCTGGCTTCGGTTGTCCCAATTGTGAGGAGTATCCCCCAGCGGTCTCCATTCTTACTGATATTTATGGTGCTGGGTGTTGCCCTGGCTATTACTGTCAGTGAATTGCGGCCAGCGGACATGCCGGCAACGCCTCTCACTTTATTTCTCTCTGGAGTTCTTGCTATATGCGCTATGGCCCTGCCGGGTATTTCCGGTGCATTCTTGCTACTACTCATTGGTATTTACCCTAAAGTTTTAAGCGCAGTTCACAATTTGCAGGTAACGAACTTACTTTGCTTTGCAGCGGGGGCCGCCATTGGATTGATGCTCTTCAGCAGGTTGCTTTCTTGGTTGATGCGTAAATATATGGGTGGGACTTTGGCATTTCTTGCTGGAGTATTAGTGGGCAGCTTGAAAATAATTTGGCCCTGGAAACTGCCAATTTCAGGAGAAATTGATACCGTTAGTAAATTGGCTCCTCTACTATCCAACACCTCTCCATTATCTTTTGCAGAGAAAACAGGTGATAGTGCCCATTTGGGAGGAGCTATCGCTGCAGCTGTAGCAGCGATTCTGTTGGTGCTTGCTGTAGACCTCTTTGGGGGGGCTCGTAGAGAAAAGTCTTGCGCCACGCCGCAATAAGATCTGGAAAATCTCGGTATGGCAGCTTTTTATCAAGCTTTTCTAATGATTTTTGGAGCTTTTCCTTAGACACTTTTTCCATAAATGCCGTGGTCTGATGTAAAAAGAGAATAATGGAATGTCATCTTTTGCAACTTATTAAGAGCCGCTGGTGGCGGATAAAGCTCCCTAATGCTGCTTGTTGTTTGCAGGGAGTGTTCAAAATATTAGGCTTGTTGCTTTTATTGCAGGCTGTTTCTTCCTGCTCCAACCACAAAGCCCCTTCAAGCGCTTTGCGACAACCACCCAGTATTAAGATTACTCACCATACGGTTAGCAAAGGCGACACCCTCTATTCTATAGCTTGGCGTTATGGCAAGGATTTCCGCCAGCTGGCACGAACTAATGGTATTCCCTCGCCCTATTACATCTACCCAGGACAAAGAATCAAACTCACAGGTTCGGCTCGATCCGGGCCAACTATCAACAATAAAAAGAAACAAAATACGCCAGCAGTAACAGCAAAACCAAAAAAGATAGCTAGTGCCAGTGCTAAAAAATCTTTAACACAGACGGTAAAGCGCCAAACATCCGTACCAACTCGGACTGGATCGGTCCGCTGGCACTGGCCCGCCAAGGGGAAAGTGATTAGTCGCTTCCGCTCTGGAGACCCATTGCGTAAGGGAGTTGATATCGCGGGAGAAAAGGGAGAGTCTGTACTGGCAGCGGCTGATGGCACCGTGATCTACGCAGGAAACGCTTTGAGAGGTTATGGAAAGCTACTGATCGTCAAGCACAATGAGGTTTACCTCAGTGCTTACGCGCACAATCACCGGTTGCTCGTGAAAGAGGGCAGCAGGGTAAAAGTGGGGCAAAGGATAGCGGAATTGGGTTCGAGTGGTACCGACCGCAACAAGCTCCACTTTGAGATTCGCAAAAACGGTCAGCCAGTGGACCCTCTTGCTTACTTGCCGTAAGTTCGTGACCGCAGTTAAGCTGTGCAGATAAAAATGGACTTTTAACTAGTACCACTTGAGGTAGTCACTGTTTCGTGACCATCCCAGGGTCAGCCGATTCAGTGGCTGTCGCCACATGTGCGCGGTAGCTAACAGTTGTGGTGTTAGTGCCGGGTCGTGTTGTGCGGCTGAAATTGGCAAAGTACAAGGAGCAGGGGAAATGGAAGCACAGCGGCAAGACCAGTCAGTAACTGGCCAGGCAGAAGACTTTCCTCCTGAGTTAGATGTTGAAAATGGTAAGCAGAAATTAAGTTCTACTGGAACAAGTACTAGCCGCCCGCGGAAACCTGCGGCTAAAACGAGATCCTCACCTTCCCCGTCAGAGAAAAGTAGGGTTTCTAGATTAGATGGCGATGGCCATCTGCAGAAAAATCTTGACGCTACTCAGCTCTATCTCAATGAAATTGGATTTTCTCCCCTTTTGACCGCGGAAGAAGAGGTGTATTACGCGCGCAAGGCTTTGCGCGGAGATGCCGCGGCGAGAAAGCGGATGATCGAGAGTAACCTGCGTCTCGTGGTGAAGATTGCCCGTCGTTACGTCAGTCGCGGTTTGGCACTTCTTGATCTGATTGAAGAGGGAAATTTGGGTCTTATTCGAGCCGTGGAGAAGTTCGACCCAGAACGCGGTTTTCGCTTTTCCACTTACGCTACCTGGTGGATACGGCAGACGATAGAGCGAGCCATTATGAATCAGACTCGCACGATTCGCCTTCCAATTCACGTGGTTAAAGAATTGAATGTGTATCTGCGGGCATCCCGTGAGCTGGCGCAGAAGCTAGATCACGAGCCGTCTGCGGAAGAAATTGCCACTCTATTAGAAAAACCGGTTGAAGATGTTGAGCGGATGCTTGGGCTCAATGAGCGTGTAACGTCGGTGGATACGCCAATAGGTCCATCTTCCGAGAAGACCCTGGTGGATACTATCCCCGATCAGCAGGAATCGGACCCTGCTGAGTTACTGCAAGATAGTGATCTCTTCGACAGTATCAACCGATGGTTGGGCGAGCTTCCTGACAAGCAGTGTGAAGTGGTTTCGCGACGTTTTGGTTTACGTGGATTTGAGGCCAGCACACTGGAGGAGGTCGGTCGTGAGATAGGGCTCACCCGGGAGCGAGTAAGGCAGATCCAGGTTGATGCATTAAAGCGTCTGAGAGAGGTGATGGAGAAGCAGGGGCTCGACGGACAATCCCTGTTTGGTAATCTATAGCGGCTTTCCAGCTGCCTACAAGAAAAGCCCCGCAACCGAATGTTGGTCGTGGGGCTTTTTTATTCCTATTTATTGAGGGGCAGGATAGTGATGTAGGTGATGGATAGCCTACTTTCTCTTCCAGCGTCCCAGGTTATCTTGGTAGTACTCACCGGGACCAAGGCGGGCTTCAAGCTTTTCGGCAGCGCGTGTTGCAACCTGCGCAATATCAATGTTGTTGCGTTCAGCGATACGGGCATAGGCTGCTTTTCGCTTACTATTGACTTCCTTGATAAGCTTCTCCAATTCTGGTGAGCTGGAATCTACTATCGCAACATAGCCGCTATTGGCTTCACCCAAGAGGCCCTTACTTTTGGCTTCATCCAGGGACATTGCCATGACTGGCAGCGCGATTGTCAGGCCCAACATCCAAAGGGCTTTGATCATTCTCTTCATACTTTGCCTCCTCAGAAAATACCTTCTTTATCGTCAAACAAACTGTCCAGGTCTTTATCGACTTTGACTCGGATTTCATGTTCGATTTTAACATTCAGGTTCACAGTTATTGGCTCACTGGGAGCCTGCACAGTTACTGTGGGTGTACATCCCATAGCAACCATAGCGTATAGCAGCCCGATTGAAATCGTTTGGCTGGCCTTCATCTGATACTCCTCACGGCACCTTGTTGGCACCTTTTTACTTTTATACCTTCAATATTGAACTTGATATTCCAGCCGAGTTCAGCAAATACATTGGAGACAGGCAGACCCGTGCATTGTATAGCGTCAACCTGAACCAGCGGTGAATCAACTTGGATTATGCCCGGCATGGAGAGGCTACTTCACTCCAGACCTATTGGTCCAGCTGCTTTTCCAGTGCCTTGGTCAGGTCCCTGCTGGCCTGGAGTGAGCGCAGCATCGAAGGAATATTGTTTTCAAGGTTCAGATTAATAACCAGATCTCTACCTGAATCAATTGCTTCACTGCGCCCTACCAGCTTGAGATGTAGTTGCAAATCTCCGCTGGGGGGGTAATCCAAGCTACCTTCCAGTGTTCGAAATTCATAGTCTTCTAGTGCATTGGCAATCATTTTAAGCTGGGAGTTGTTCGACAACATTTGTGGGGAGAATGCCCCATAGTATCGGAGACGGCCACCAGGTGCCTTCGCCTCCAAGTGGCCTCCCTTCACGGTGATCCCATTGGGGCCGGTTACTAAAGGGATGGTCAAGTCGATAAATCCACTGGCTTTAAAGCTCTCTGAACCTGTCTCATGGGCCAGTGCTTGCAGGGAGATATCATTTGCAAATAGCGTACTTTCGCGCACATTGTTATCTAAGTTCCAAATTAATGACTCAGACTGTAATTTGCCGTCGAGAAATTTAGCAGAAAAATTATTCAGGATAAGGTCTTTTTGTTTGTTTAAAGATAGAGCGAGTTTAATTTTTTCTAGCGGCAGACCCGCGTTGATAGATTGTATCGTTAAAGGTTGCGGTTTTGATGTGGTCCAATGCCCATTATTATTTACTATGACTTCTCCAGAAAGTCCCGTAGCAAAGCTGTTCTCATAGACTATGGCGGTATCCGTAAATCCGATTCTAAAGTTATCTTCCGTTTTTTGGGGCCATGATAAAGACCCGTTTGCAGAAAGCTTCCCAGAAACGATGTCTACTGGTAATCCATGGATACTGTGGTTGAGAGTGTATTGATCATCAAACGCTATCTCTGGCACAGTGAAATCGATGACGCCGGAGGCATGATCAAGATTATATTTCCAGTTCGAATCTATCTTGACGGAACCCGCGGCTAACTGACCATTTCCTGCAAGCTCGTTATTTCGAAGTGAGAGAGACCCAGTTAGAGAGGTGGTAGCAGAATATTTATCTGGTGTTTTGACGTTAAGTTTTAACGCCTGAAAATCACTGCAAAGTCTACTGATTCCTGGGGTCACTTCCAAATCAGTATTGTTGAAGTTAATGCCGCCTGCGACTGTAAATAATTCTGTGGAGAGGCTGTCGAATTGGCTGCGAATTTGTTTGCTCTCACAGTTATTTTTTTTATCGCTAAATTCGCAGTCTAAAGCAGCGGTAGCTACCATGACATTTTCAGCCAGAAATTCGGTGGTGTCTATTTTGTCAGTTTCAATTTTAATATTCTTCAGGCTTATTTTTTTTGCTGTATGACTCCTTTCTATATCTATCTTTGTGCTTAATGCCAAATTAGTAATAGATATACCTGAGACTTTGTCAATCATTTTTGGTGTTGCTGCCGTCATCCAAAATCCGCATTTTGTGTTTTGGGAAATGCTGCAGTTGAGTTCTTTGAATTTAGCGAGAATTGAAGTGTTGTTTTTTATTGCTTGTAATTCTGCGGTAATAGCGCCCTCTGTAATATGAATGTCTATTGGTCCTGAAGGTGATGGTTTGCCTTCAATTACAACTTTATTTTTGACTTCCAGTTGAGTGCGGCCTTGATTAAAGAGGGCGGAGAATAGAGGCGAGTTATTTGGCAGATTTGATAAGGTAGTCTTAAAGTTTAGTTGGCTCCCAGGGAGAACTATGAGGTGAGAACCTCTAAGCCAGCTCTTCTTAGACGATGTTTCCTGTAGAGGATTAAGTTGAATATCCCCCGTAAATTTTAATTCTCCATCCAGCTTGCTTGCTGGCAGATATGGAAGGTGGTTGAGCCATAATGGAGAGTTAATTATGGAGTCAGCACTTCCGAGATGAATAGTCCCTTGTGTTGAAAGCACAGGGCCAGCCCCGGATGAAAACGATTCAAAATTCAGATCTAAAAAATGGGACAGTTTCGAGTCGTCGCTTGCTATAGAGATATCGAGTGTGCCGACGCCGCTGACTGAATGAGCTATCAGTGGGGTAAGTGACTTAAGCTTAAGTTCAATTGGAGAATCAATTGATAGTAGGGTTTTCAGTCTGCCATTCACACGGTTGGAGTTTAGGGCGGTTTCCAGTTGCTTGCCGTTAATCTGTACGATGATATTTTTATAGTCTGATAGGGACACTATATTGTCTGGTATTTGGCCGCTGGCATTAATAAAGACTTGGCCGGATGTCTCGATTTCCTCATTAACCGGGGAAGACTGAGTTTCGACGATAGCCAGAATGGGAGATAGAGCTTGTAGGTCGGCAGTTACCTTGGTCTTGAGTATCCAATAATCTTCTTTTTTGGCAAGGCTTGTTTTTGCTTGGGACAAAATTCCATTTTTCTCAGAATACACAATGGAGTTTAACTCGATTGGTGATGAACTTAAATTGCCTTGGAGTGAGATAATAAGCCGGCCAAGCTGAGGGTGTTGATAGGGGGATTCTGCGATAATAGCGCCATTCTGCCGTATAATTTCTAGAGGACCCGCCTCAAATATATCGTCAATCACTAGTTTTTTTACAAATACTCTGCCGGGTATATATCGAGTGAACTGCTGGGTGAGTGTTTTCAGGGACAAGGAGGATTCTTTTTTGGGGTTTTTCCTAGGTGTGGTGCGTCTTGTCAGTACCGATTCTTTTTCCTTGATTCGGGTTAGCTTCTCGATAGATAGCTCTACTTTTTGAGCGCTATCTCGGTCAAAGATGATATGAAATGGATCGTGTATTCTAACGTTATCAAGGATCAGGCTACTACCGATACTGGATTTCAGGCGAACTTCTTTAATTGAGACTTCTCTTAAGCCTAGTTCGAGCCCGGATAGTTGCTGAACAACCACTTCCCCTGTCAATAAAATGGCTAGTTGAGTAGCGATAATATCTTTTTTCCACCAGCTGCCAATGAGGAAAACGGTTAAGAAAAGGGTCAGTGAAATGATAAGAATGCGGGACTTTCTCACACTAAACCTCAATGCTCCTAGGAGATCAATTTAAGCTATTGTTTGTCATTGGCGGTAAGAAGTGTTGACAGAATCGAAATCAGCATTTCTCAACGCCCGTAAGGGAAATATTTTATCAGAACAAGTGGTAGTTACTGCATATTTTAGTTGGATTGCTAACCGATAATAACGTTCAGGCAGCAATTGAGCTGTATGTAGCAGGGCAGCTACTTATGGTGCATCCAATTTGGGCTCTTGCAGAAGTTGCAAACGCCATACACCTTTCCCTGTAGCCCAGATGTTTGACGTGAATAACCAAGTTAAAGTTGGCGTGCTTTCAATACTGCCCTCAAAAGAGGTGAGCATGGTCATCAGGGCTGCATTGGGATCTAGCAGAGCCACTACTGTTTTGAATGATGGGCACTTTTGATTATCAAGGTATTAAAGCTATCAGCTAGTATGCGGGTATTTAGAGGTTTCTTGTTATAGGGTGTAACTATTAAGTCGTCCTTCGTTATGATGCTTACAATAGCATCTCCATCGCGCTTCATAAAGGCGATTTTGAGTGCATCTATACGTGACTGCAGCTCTCTATTCAGCTCATTTGCAGAACGGGTGAGCCAATGATCAGTAGAAGACCAAAGATAAACACTAGTGGAATAAGTTTATGCCCTATGAAAAGGCAACTCCCTCACAATCAGTAGTCTTGGGGGTTGTTGGTAGCTTT
Organism: Microbulbifer okhotskensis; assembly: GCF_023895975.1. GTDB lineage: Bacteria > Pseudomonadota > Gammaproteobacteria > Pseudomonadales > Cellvibrionaceae > Microbulbifer > Microbulbifer okhotskensis. The sequence continues at coordinate 6,073 of NZ_JALBWM010000032.1, read as the reverse complement.
TTGCTTCGGCCGCTTTGATCTCAGTAGGGCGGTAGTGTCGAGCGCTTCTAGCGGCCAAGGAAAGTGGCCTAGAATGGCTTGGTCCTGTTGGGGGGCGTAAGGGTTTGCGCGGCGTATTGTTTCCGTGCTTAGCTTGGAATGGTGTTTTTTACCCCAATTTACTTAATTCTTACTACTTTGGTGGGCATATAGTGACCGAGGACATTTCAATAATGCAAGATACCCAGCCTAAGACAATCTACCTCAAGGACTATCGAGTACCGGACTATTTGGTGGATACCACAGATTTATGGTTTGAGCTGGATCCCAAAGCTACCTTGGTGAAGTCCCGGCTCAAAGTCCGTAGAAATCAAGCGGCTGGCGTGGGTTTGCCGCCGCTGTTACTCGACGGAGTTGAGCTGGAGCTTTTGTCGGTTACTTTAGATGGAATCTTGCTTTCTCCCGCAGGCTATAGGGAGTTTCCTGAGGGCCTATCAATACCTGTCGATAGGGCTGAGTTTCTGTTGGAGATTCAAAATCGTATTAACCCGGAGGACAATACGTCCCTAGAGGGGTTATACCTCTCCAACGGTATGTACTGTACCCAATGTGAGGCTGAAGGGTTCAGAAAGATCACTTTCTATCCAGACCGGCCTGATGTTATGTCTAAGTTTACTACGACCATAGTGGCACCAACTGATCACCCCGTATTGCTCTCTAATGGTAATGAAATAGAGCGTGGTAACTATGGCGCTGACCGTCAGTTTGTCACTTGGGAAGACCCTTTTGCAAAGCCTGCTTATTTATTCGCGCTGGTGGCGGGAGATCTTGAGCAAGTCGAAGACAGCTTTATGACTGTCAGTGGTCGTACGGTAAAACTCCAGATATTTACCGAGACAAAAAATGTCGGAAAATGTGACCACGCAATGCGTTCTCTTAAGAGTGCCATGCGTTGGGATGAAGAGGTTTATGGTAGAGAATATGACCTCGACATTTTTATGGTGGTTGCAGTAGATCACTTCAACATGGGTGCCATGGAAAATAAGGGGCTGAATATCTTTAACTCAGCCTGCGTTTTGGCCAGTCCGGAAACAGCTACGGATTCTGCTTTTCAAAGAATAGAATCTATTGTTGGACATGAATATTTTCATAACTGGTCCGGTAATCGGGTTACCTGTCGTGACTGGTTTCAGCTTAGTTTGAAGGAAGGATTTACCGTATTTCGCGATGCTGAATTCTCCGCAGATCTTAACTCTCGTGCCGTAAAGCGTATTGAAGATGTGTCACTTTTACGTACCAATCAGTTTTCGGAAGATGCGGGGCCAATGGCACACTCTATTCGACCGGATTCTTATATGGAGATCTCAAATTTCTACACGCTTACAATCTATGAAAAGGGTGCTGAAGTTGTGAGGATGATACATACCCTTTTAGGAGAAAAGGGCTTTCGTAAAGGAAGTGATCTTTACTTCAAGCGCCATGATGGATGCGCAGTAACTTGTGAGGATTTTGTAAAGGCAATGGAAGATGCGAATCAAGTTAGCCTGACACAATTCCGACGCTGGTACAGTCAAGTAGGTACACCTGTTTTGGATGTGAAGGATCACTTTGATGAGACTCAGGGTGTCTATCAGTTGACGGTTCGCCAATCCTGCCCTTTGTCAGAAAAACAAGAAGAAAATCTTCCACTTCATATCCCGTTCAGAGTGGGGATGCTGGATTCCACTGGGAAAGAGATTAGTTTAAATGAGCAGGGATTAACCGAAACTATATTGCATGTAAATGGCACCGAGCAGATATTTGAATTCTTCGGATTAAAAGAAAAGCCTTTACCTTCTCTTTTGCGTGGGTTCTCTGCACCTGTGAAGGTACATTACAGTTATAGTAATGAACAACTGTTATTTCTTATACGGAATGACACCGATACCTTTAATCGGTGGGAGGCCAGTCAAAGATTGGCTCTGAATTCTTTAGCTGAGTTACAAGAAGCATATCGAAAGGGTGAACCTTTACAGCTTCGGTCAGAGTTGATAGATGCCTATCGAGGCGTGCTGAAAGATAGGGGACTCGACCCCGCATTAAGTGCAGAAATTTTGCAGCTGCCCAGTGAGCAATTTGTTGCCGAAGAGTCTGTATTTATTGATTCTGAAGCTACTGTTGTTGCTCTAGAATTTGCGCGAAAAGCCATTGCTGAAGAGCTGGCGGATGAATTCATCCGGTGTTATTGTGAATTAAATTCACAAAAATCCTATAGCCCTGATGCGAAAGATATTGCTGAGCGCCGGTTAAAGAATATCTGCTTGTCCTACCTTTGCGCTACAGAAACACAAGAAGCATTGGACATGGCACAAAATCAATTCGATTCTGCCAGTAATATGACGGATAGTGCAGCTGCGCTGACTGCGCTGATCAATTATGCTGGGGATAGTCAAGCTGAAAATTCAATAGCTCAATTTTACACGCGCTGGCAAGAGGATGCACAAGTAATAGAACTATGGCTAAGTCAGCAGAGTTGTAGCCCCAAGCGTGGTACATTAAAAAATATACGAGCATTAATCGAGCATCCAGCCTTTGAGATGACAAATCCAAATAAGGTGAGATCTGTCATTGGTGGTTTTGCAAATCGGAACTTTAAACAGTTCCATAAAAATGATGGTAGTGGGTTTGAGTTTGTTGCAGATCAAGTTATAGCGCTGGATAAGCTGAATCCACAGATTGCTGCACGCATGGTGATTCCGATTACTCGCTGGAGGAAATATACGGGAGCACATGCTGAAGAAATGCAAATGGCTTTGCAAAAAGTTGCCGATAGTCATGTGCTTTCTAAAGACTTATTCGAAGTGGTCAGTAAAAGCTTAGGTTAGATAATGGCTCTATAGATTGGTGCGGGGCATGCGAAGCATGCCTTTGCGAGAGCTATAAAATTTGACTGCCTTTTTCTTCTCCCAAACTCACCAGATGTAAGCCAATTCTATTGTTATGAAGTTCCGTAATTGAGGTGTAGTCAGGTCGGAATTGTTTAACTTTTTGATGCCCTCGAAGGTGAGCTACTACTGAATTTATCACCATGAAGTGACAAAAAACAATGGTGTCTTTAGAGATAGTGGCTAGAAAGTCGTTGATACGTCTGCGCCAAGCAGATTGTTGTTGGTCTATCTGATCCCAGTCACTATCTAGAAAAGTACGAATCCAAGTTAAACGCTGCCCCAAGGGTAGTCCTTGGGGGGCTGGTATCTCTGTGACAGCATCTTCAATAACCACCTTGACATCCCACAGGTCAGCCAAAGGTTTTGCGGTTTGCTGAGCGCGTAGTTTGGGGCTGCTGATTAGGTGTATTTTTTCCTGAGTCGATAATTTGTTGGCGAGACTCTCCGATTGTTTGTGCCTCAGTTCGGTAAGCGCTGGATCGGGAACGTTCACACCTTTATCCGCCTCCCCGTGTCTAACTAGAAAAATTTTTGCCATGTGTGTTCTGACCTAAAGATAACCGTTCAATGCATTGTCGGGTATATGTTGCCACAAGCTAAGTAATTCTGGGGTATTGAATTTACGGGCGGAGGGATGACCACCAAAGCGCTTACTGTACTTTCCTGAAAACTCTGGCCAGTCTCCACTTGGCTTCCCCGATTCGGCAAAGCTCAACCACGCCTCCTGCATAGAGGCACTCAAAAGGTGAGGGTTTTCTTCACCTCCATACAAAACTTGTAGAGACTGATCACCATGGGTGCCAAAGACATAGCCAAGTTCAACGGCATGGCAAGCCCCTAGCAATGGTTGAGCTGCAAGGGGTTGCGCGAAATGATAATGAAAGTTATTTCCGCGATGATCCTTTAGGTGACGTAGACCGGGTAAGGTGAACACCATATCAGTTAGTAGTAGGTTCCAAGCTCGACTCCACTCAGGCCAAGGGTTTCCGGTCATTGTTTTTGCCAGTTGGTAGTAGTGACTCAGCAGTGGCTTTAAATCAGATTCAGGGATAAGCCACTCAAGATGGGTGCATATTTGTCGATAATCAAGAGAGAAGCTTTCTGGATTAATTGCGCTGAACAGATTCCATTCTTCTAGATTGTTACCTAAAAGCAGGGGTGTATTTGAAGGGGCATTAATTTTCACATCAGAAAGGGATAAGTTTTCGTCTGCTACGGGTTTGAAAGGTAGCTGTCCCCACTTTGGCACCATCAGAGTATCGGAAAGTATTTTTTGCTGAACCTTAAGCAGGAGCTTGGGTGAGCAGTTTCTAAGTGAGCATCCATTGCTGATTTCAGCAAAGTGCTTGAGGAAAGTTTTTGCAACATGATTGGCTTGTTGCTGGGAATGAATCGCCTTCGGATGTCCACTTTGGACAATAGCTCGACGAATTATACCTCTGCATTGTGGTACTTCTAGCAGGGAAGCAATACTCATTGCACCAGCCGACTCCCCAAATAGAGTGATATTACTAGGGTCTCCGCCAAAGGCTGAAATATTTTGTTGGACCCACTTTAGAGCTGCTATTTGATCGAGAAGACCTTCATTACCTGTTGATGGAACATCACTGATATCTTTTAGGCGAAGAAAACCTAGGACACCCAAACGATAATTGATGGTAATTACGATGACGCGTCCGCTAGCAGCTAGATGGCTACCGTTATATATATTTTGGCAGCCAGATCCCATATAGAATGATCCGCCATGTATCCAAAACATCACGGGCAGTTTTTTCTCTTGTGAGATTGGAGGAGAAAATATATTTAGATAAAGGCACTCCTCCGTGTCAGGTAAATTCCCATCTTGATCGCGAACTTCCATCAAAGTTGATGAATTTTGTGCGGCTGGAGAACCAAAGCAATCTGCGTGAAGAGGCACTTTCCAGGTAGCTAATGCTTGAGGTGGAAGCCACCGTAATTTGCCAATTGGGGGGTGAGCGTAAGGAATTCCTAGGAATTTTTGTACACCTGTTTCTTCATCAGTGGTTCCAATAATTGGCCCCGCAGGCGAGTCGATTACCGGTGTGGGTTTTATGTTTAAGTGCCGGCCAATTCCTGGGTCTGTAGTCATTTATAACTTCCTAATCTCAATGAAGTTAACGCTAAATCCACTCTTTTCCTGCAGCAACCTAACAATCCCTTGAAAACTTGTTGAATTACGTCCATACAAAAGTAGTGCGCGTAAAAACGTACTGGCGTAATTGTTTTTTTTATGGAGGAAAATTAGTAAGGCAATGTATTAGTGAATCTAGTCACGGATGGGCTCAAAGTGGGGTATTTTCCGTCTTTAAGCTCAGGCCATGAACTGTGTATTTAAGAATTTGCACCGTTTGAAGTTGGTGAGAGCATGATTGCGAAAATCTTTGACAAATTCACGGGATCGATCGATGAACGATCATTGGAGGGTCTTGCATTGACCGCTCCGGGTCTAGTCGAAATTCCCGCTGATCCGGAGGATATTGCGTCTTTTTCCAAGGACGGAGTAGACCTAGTTATTGTTTTAAAATCTGGTCAAATTATCGTTATCTCGGGTTTTTACCTGTTAGATGATGATGGTGACCATAGTGAGTTGGCGCTTACCGGGGCTGAAGAGCCCATGATGTTGGCCGCCAATGGAGATTTAGTCTCTGCCTTTGCTGCTGGTGGAGCAGCTTATCCAGCACCTGCAGCAGCCAATCCTGGCTATTCCTGGTGGGTTCCCGCACTAATTGCCCTCGGCGTTATCGTTATCGCTATCGCGGTTAGTGATAATGATGATGACAATGGGGATCGATTCTTTATTCCTGATTCAGATGCTGATGCTGACTCAGATGCTGATGCGGATGCCGACTCTGATTCCGATGCCGATGCCGACGCCGACGCCGATGCTGATGCTGATGCGGATGCGGATGCGGATGCGGATGCGGATGCGGATGCCGACGCTGATGCGGATGCGGATGCGGATGCCGACGCCGATGCCGATGCGGACGCTGATGCTGATGCCGATGCGGACGCTGATGCTGATGCTGATGCTGATGCTGATGCTGATGCCGATGCCGATGCGGACGCTGATGCTGATGCGGATGCCGACGCTGATGCCGACGCCGATGCCGATGCCGATGCCGATGCCGATGCCGATGCCGATGCCG
>NZ_JALBWM010000329.1 GCF_023895975.1 Microbulbifer okhotskensis | reverse complement strand
CCAGATACGCTACTTTCTTTCAAACCCTCAAACACCAGATTCGGTTATAACTCGCGGCGCAAGAGTTGCCATGCTGGCTGGGTAAAGTTTTTAGATGCAACATCAAAAATTCCTTTTTCGTTGTGTCTGGCAGTGAGAGTAGTGTACCAATTTGATAGGCAGTAATATATTAAAATGGAGCGCAAAGGATATTACGAGTTATTACGTAATCCTCTCCTCGATGGCGCTGATTGGGTGCAACACAATTGATTTGACTATGACGGTACTCATCGTTGTACCAGCCAACGAATTTCTGCACCCAGGCCCTGGCATCATACAAGATGTTAAAGCCCCCTGAAGACCAGCAGGGGTAGTATTTCAAGGCTCTGAATAAGGACTCGGAAAAAGGATTATCATTGCTGACTCTTGGCCGACTATGTGACTTCACTACACCCAGATCGTACATTTTTGTTTGTAATGTTAAGCTCTTCATTTATAGGTACTCAGATCTTCTAACATTCCTAAATTTCTAATTTCTTGATTGCTTGCGCAAAACCACTATCACCTACCTAATTGCTGATTACCATGTTGCAATAAAATTTGAGTCTTAGCGCCGGATTTCAAGCTGCGAGTTGTCGAACTCCTATTATTGCCATGCTTTCTTCGAAATAGCCTTACAACCATCAACAATAAACCACAACAGATAGTCTTATTTACCTGCATTACTCGGCAGAGCACCCTATCTGGAAAGCGGCCTTGCTGTTTCGTAACTATTCAGCACTAAATACAAAGTTTCCCAAAAAATATATTCATGAGA
>NZ_JALBWM010000328.1 GCF_023895975.1 Microbulbifer okhotskensis | reverse complement strand
CGCCGATGAAGGCACGGCAAAAGTTGCCCTGGAATCCGAATTCGAAGTGGGCGCAACCAGTAAAAATAACACCGTCCCCAACAGCGTACGCAATATTGCGCAAGTGCTCTCCGATGCGCGCCTCAGCGGACACAACGGCTGGTATCTAAAAGCCGACCCGGCCATGCACGACACTATCGAAGTGCTCTATTTGGATGGCCAGCAAGCCCCAGTACTGGAACAGCAAAACGGCTGGAATATCGATGGGGTCGAATTCAAAGTGCGCCTCGATGCCGCCGCCAAAGCCTGGGATGCAAAAGGCATGGTGAAAACACCCAAGACCTAATACCCATCTCAAACCGAACTGAACCTTAAAGAACCCGAAAAGGGCCGCATAACGCGGCCTTTTTACTTTCAATTAAAAATCCAATCGAGAGAAAGAGAATGGCTACGAATTTTGTGCAAGACGGATGCATGCTGGATGTCACCAACAGTACCAGCGCGGACATTACCTCCGGTCAGGTAGTAGCAGTTGGCGCAGTCCTGGGTGTAGCGATGGATGATATCGCCGTGGGTGAGTCCGGCGTGCTCGCTATTGATGGCGTATTCACCGTGCCCAAGGTATCCGGTGCAGAGATCAATCAGGGCGAATCCCTCACCTGGGTGGTTGCCTCCAGTGCCTTCGATGATAACGCCGCCACCGCAGCCACTGGCGATATCACCGGCTCCACCGCCTTCGCCGCTGAAGCCGCCGGCGCAGGTGCTGCCAGTCTCGCGGTGAAGTTTACTGGCGTACCGGGCACCGTTAAGGCCTAGGTGATTTATGGACCTGGACCAACGAGCCGCAGAGCGCGCCTTC
>NZ_JALBWM010000327.1 GCF_023895975.1 Microbulbifer okhotskensis | reverse complement strand
GACTACCAATAATCCACTAGCAAGAGCGGTTACACAGAATTATTTACACCCTCTCGCTAGCAAACTGTGATCCCAGTTTTGAATACCATCGCGAAGAAGATCAAAACTACCCTAATGAAGCAAAAATAAGGGCGAGTTATCGCAGTGTCGAATACCCAACATGAATGAATGACACCATAAAGGCACTGATTCAACAGCCTACAATATACAAGTCTAAGGGAGAAAAGATAGGAAGCGCTTCAAAATCTATTGTGTTTTAACTTCTATTGAAAACTCTATCCCCTCAACAGAATCAAAGTAATCTGGATTCTTAGGATTACTGATCAGCTTACCTCCAAACGTCACTCCATCTTCATCCGAATTCTGATCAAACAAGTTTGGAAGAATATTCTTTCTGGAAAAATCATATCTATCCGCAGGAACCACGTCTGCCTCTATCGCAACACTTGTATCTATAGGTTTACGATCAACTTTATTAACTGCCACACCTGCAGCCCCCTGAATAACTTCGACGGCTTTTAATCTATTACCTGCCTGCAAGTGACCGGGGGCATTGGAGTCTTCAGTTTGATAGACCAAATCCGTACCAGTCTCACCAAAACTCTCCTGGGAACTTGGCTCAATTTCTTTTCTTACTCCAGCAGGCTCACTACAACAAAGCAATCCAAAAACTAAAAAAACAGCTAAACCATTTTTGATCACGTCACCACCAACATCAAAAATAACCCAAGAGACAAGAGCTAAAGTACAGTGACACTTGGGGAATGCGTTTCTGCCATATCTTATTCTACAACACTTCGGACAGTTTCATACAGCTATAGCCCCATAGTCACTGTACTGCT
>NZ_JALBWM010000326.1 GCF_023895975.1 Microbulbifer okhotskensis | reverse complement strand
TTTAGACAAGATAATTACAGCCACCATTTAAGCTGATTTATATGGGACAGCCCTGTCCCGGAAGGGATATGCTGACTGTCCTCTATAATCCAATAGGCACAGTTAACTTTAGTTCCCTTTTTTTGAAATCCTCCTAGAAATTCCATTGTTGAGACAGCATGCTTGACCGTTGATGAGAAAGACAAACCGTGCTCGTCACTGGGTTCAATCCACATAGGATCAGAATTTGAGAATTTGTAGTCACAATGCCTAACCCCTTTACTTATCCCGCCTCTACCATGAGAGCCCTCCTGATATATAGTAGCTTCGTTCGGATCTATGACAGTCCTAAAGAATGCTTTCTTCTTCCTCTCCTGTGCTTCTAAATAGATTCTAGATATACGGTCAGTAATGTCTTGTACAGTTTTAAGCTGATGCTTGAAAGGTATCTTCTTTTTACCCATCTTTGAATTCCATTTCGATGTTATTGATTGTAAAAGCATAACATTTGCTGTGTGGACAGGTAACTAATTGCGGGTTTATCACATTCAGTAGAAACATTCGTACCAACTTATGGGTTTTGCCGGCTTGCTAGTTCAAGGTCAAAATGCTCGCTTAGTGTTGGCTCTCAAGCCGTGGGTGGGTATCCCTTGTTGGGACAATTTGGTAAGTAATGCTTTTCGGGATAGGGAAGGGTGGATGTTAGCCGTCCTGAATTGGTGGGCGTCCAGGATTGCCTCATAGGGACGGGGGCTAGTCTTCATGACTCGGTATTTCACTATAACCTGTTGAATTTAAATCATTTTTATAGACAACACTTCGGACAGTTTCATGCAGCTATAGCCCCATAGTCACTGTACTGCTCG
>NZ_JALBWM010000325.1 GCF_023895975.1 Microbulbifer okhotskensis | reverse complement strand
TTTTAGGTCTATTCTGTTCGTTTTTACACCGATTTATATGGGACAGCCCTGCCCCTGTAATGAATTTAAAAGAGTTTCAGATGAATTTGTAAGTGCGAGACGGTTAACTGGGGTATCGCACCGGTTAAGGTGCTGGCCAGGCAGTGTTGATGTGAAATTGCCTGGTTGTCTCTCTAGTAATTTTGTATCTATTAGAGTTCCTTGTCCAAAAAGATTTTTCTTCTCGTTGGCTGGTTTATACCTTGCTGTGAGGTTTTGATTTTCGGTGGAAGCTTTATTCGAGAATGTTATTGAGATTGTAGGGCCTGTATTTATTTGTGTCTTTGTTGGGTATTTGTTTGCTAGGAGCCGACAGGAGCTGGATACTAGGATGGTATCCAAATTGATGGCTCATATTGGCTATCCGGCTTTGATATTGGATCATATGCTTGGCCAGAAAGTAGAGCTGGATAAATTCTTGTGGATGGTGTTTGTTGCCGTCCTGATGTATTCTTTGATGTCGCTACTGGGGTTGTTTTTTTTGCGAATGTTTAGGCAAAATATACCGACATATTATTCATGCTTGAGTATGAATAATACGGGCAATATTGGCTTGGCAGTTTGTGCCTTGGCCTTTGGCCACGCTGGTATCTTATATGGTATTGCTTTCGTGGTGGTGGGTATATTGTTTTTCTTTGTGGTGGCGCCGGGGGTAACTTCAGGGGTATGGTCAGCCAAAGAAGTGTTTCTGAGCCCCGCATTATATAGTGTTGCCTTTTCAGTGATTGCGATGATTTATAATGTTACCGTTCCCAAGCCCATTATATCCTGCATTCAACTCTGAAGTGCATCACCCTTTAGGCTGCTGCAGCAGCCG
>NZ_JALBWM010000324.1 GCF_023895975.1 Microbulbifer okhotskensis | reverse complement strand
CTTGGAATACAGAAAGAAACTTTTTCACTTCTGCTAATACTGCTGTTGCCTGCTTATTGAGGGGGAGTTTTGAGATTTCCATGTGAACTCCGTTAGGGGCCCTGAACTAGCGGCCCAGACTGGTGTGATTATTTCCGTGCAGCCTCAACAGCTTCTTCCATGGTTGGGTGCCGCTCATACATTCGGCCCGCTCTACTCCCTCGGAAGTGAAGGACTAGTCTTAGCAAACCTGGGCCACTTGGCTCAATTGCAAATCTAATTGCTCGGTCATGAGCCATTACAACCGCGCGAGTAAGATAGTTAAAATCAAAGGTCGCGAGTCTATTGTGAGTAGGTTCATTTATCTCGATTCCACTGCCGCAAGGCTTTACTTTGTTCCTTATATGATGAGGACCACCAAACAAGTCGCAGAGCATTTCAAAGCACTTCCATTGGCCTTCTGACATCCATGAATAGTGCTTTCTCCAAAAGTCACCCATAGCTATCTCCTAAAATGGAATGTCGTCATCAAAAGTTTGGTTGAAATCATTGCTACCACCCATGGAGCTAGGTGGCTGCTGTCGATTTTGCTGTGCCCTCTGACCTTGTGCTGGCCTTTGCTGTGGCTGGCTTTGCGGGGCTATAGGGGAGGGCTGCTGGAATCCCTGACCCTGCTGAGCGCCATTTTGCTGACCATCAAGCATTTGCATTTCAGCTGCGACGATTTCTGTGGTGTAGCGGTCCTGGCCGGTTTGCTTGTCCTGCCATTTCCGGGTGCGAAGTGAGCCTTCGATATACACCTTTGATCCCTTGCGCAGGTATTCACCGGCTATTTCTGCAAGGCGGTTGAAAAAGACTACACGGTGCCATTCCACTCT
>NZ_JALBWM010000323.1 GCF_023895975.1 Microbulbifer okhotskensis | reverse complement strand
AGATACTTTGCAGTAGCTGCGCTACGCTCTGCTGCACCAGTTTGTCTTCCACCGTTGGCAGCCCCAATGGACGCTGCTTGCCGTTGCCTTTGGGAATTAATACCCGCTTAATCGCCTGGGTCCGGTAGTGTTTGTCACACAGCCGTTGATGTAGGCGATGGATATTTTGCGGCAGACTTTGCCGGTAAGCTTCGGTCGTTACTCCGTCGATACCGGGGCGGGCCTGCTTATTGAGCTGGCCCCAGCTTTGATACAGCAGGTTGGAATTTAGCAATCCGTATAAATTCTGAAACCTGTGCCTGGGGTGGCTCCGTGCTTTAAATGCGATGGCATGCAAGGCGGTTGTCATAGTGTCTCCAGCCCTACTTTGTCCGGACTATGTTTCTGTTGCACACCGATATTACTGTCAGCCCCTTCGCCATGTAAGCGGCTTTCCCGCTCTCGGACTACTATGAGCTGATCCGACTTCCGAGTGGTCTTCGTTGGTTTCGCCATTAGGCTTAACGTCTCTACCTGTTCCTTCAGGAACCTGCTCGGATCTCTCAAGTTCTCAATACTTCTCTTTCTACATGCCACGGCTTGATAACCCCGCCGATCCGCCACAACCTCACCATTGCGGTTGCATTGCCTGGACTTCGATGGCGTTACACATCTCGTCAATCGGAGCTCACTTTATTATCGGAGCGATACCAGCACTTCAGGATCACGGTAATCCCTATGGCCTATAGAATTCTCTGTGTACGCTTCACATAGTTTGTTCACAGTAAAAAAGAAAAAAATGATATATTTTTTTTCCTTCTGCTCCGCCCTACGCGCAACACTCGATACGGATGGCTGGTTAGGCCTTGCCCGACAGGGACT
>NZ_JALBWM010000322.1 GCF_023895975.1 Microbulbifer okhotskensis | reverse complement strand
ACGGTACAGTGACTACGGGGCTATAGCTGCATGAAACTGTCCGAAGTGTTGATCTCCTATTGTCGAGTCAATCTTGAAGTGTTTCAGTAATATTTGTTACGCGGGATGCAAGAATGAGTCGCAGGGTGCATCGAATTTCATGTTGCTTTGTGACTGATTTGACGAGATGAGACATAAATGATTTTGGATTGATAATTTCTTCCATCTTGCCACTGACCGTTCCTATGCCATCCTTATATAAAGGAAAGGATGGCATAGGTTGCCTCCTTTGAGTTTAACGACCCGGTGGTGAATATGCGGCCGTTTATTGTACTACTACTGTCGATTAGCTTGGGAAAATTGGCTCATCTTTTGAGCCCATCTTTGGGGAATGGTGTATTTTTAATCGCGCTTATATTTCTGGGTGTCGTTCCCTATTTGCTGGTGCCTATTAGATCAGAGTTTTTTAGAAAGAAAATTGCTCTTTGGGCAAAGGGGAGTAATATTAAGATTGTCAATATTGAGAGTAAAAGCTTATTTAAAGGCCGATTGTTTTGGCGGGTTTCTGATGCGCAGAATGTATTCTTTGTGAAGGCAACAGATACCAGGTATTGGGCGGCCTGCGGTTCCTGGCTTTTGGGTGCATACAGCGGGAGTGTGCTGATCTATAAAGTGGTGGGGAGAGACCTTAGATTAATATCGGTTTGCAACGATGCAGGCTTGCAGGTGAAGTAGCCATGGAATGAAGGCATATGTAAAGCGTCCTGCTGATTATTTGTTAACCAAATGCCGGCTTTTTTATTCTGGCTGGGGTTAGGGTTAGGGTTGGGGTTGGGGTCAGGGCTGTCCCATATAAATCGGTGTAAAAACGAACAGAATAGACCTAAAATAG
>NZ_JALBWM010000321.1 GCF_023895975.1 Microbulbifer okhotskensis | reverse complement strand
CACGTCCGGATCTGCGTGGGGGCAGTTAGGGTAACCGGCTGTCCTACCACTACTAACTCCTAATGAAGATATTGATAGTAGAACTTTTCCTTCTCTTAACTAGCTTTGCCTCAGCTGAGGAGCTCGTCGTCATTGGAAATCTTGAGTTTTTAAAAGATACAGAAATCACGTCATCCGAGATTTGTTATGAAGACGATGAAGAGAGCTGCCATCCTTGGGCAACATTCTACTTATACAAAATGGAAGTAGTTGCGTCTGTGGATGAGCGTGTGACGCGGAAACAGTTTAATGTCATCTATGGACGTCACGCCCTTATGAAGAATGACATCCACTCTGTTAAAGTGTCGCTAAAAGAACTGCCTGTGGGGAACAAGTTTGGAGCGTCCTATCAGGTCATCGAGATCCATGAGGCTCCGGAGTTATAACAAGCGCCGGCACAAATACGCGCTTCGCGCTTCGCGCTTTGGACTCGCAACAAGTTGCTCGCCTGTGCGGCGGGCGTTACATTTCGAGGAGGCTAACATCAAATATTTTTTGCTTATAGCTTGCCTGTTTCAGGCTGGATGTTCAGTCGTAAGTATCAAAGATTATCGAAATTCTGAATCACACGAAATTCGGCAGGCAATTATTTACGGTGGCGAAATTAATGATGTAGTTGATTTTGAGGTAGTACCAAATTTTCGAACATTCACATCATCATTCCCTGTTCGATACTCTTCCTTGTATGTGCTCTCTAAAAAGTCGGAAAAAATCTTTATTAAGAGTGCCTCTTTGACTGATCCAGTATCAGGAAAAGTTGAAACCTTAGAGTTGAATAAGAGCTATTATCAATACTTCGGACAGTTTTAGGGGGCGAAATAGGTAGGAACCACGGCCAGAT
>NZ_JALBWM010000320.1 GCF_023895975.1 Microbulbifer okhotskensis | reverse complement strand
GCAGTTGCATAGAGTGCAACAAATTTAAGAAACCATTTAATGCATCAGTCGGCGCAATTTATCGCGCGCCGCTACACCTTGGTCTAGATTTTCTGGATACTTTAATTCGTAAAACATCTTATCTCCGATTTAAAATGTAACGCCCGCGTCAACTGCCGGAGGCTACTGGCGCCTTTTGTGCGGCTTTTTGCACAAAAGGTGACAGTGGCCGGAGGTCAGATTGCACGCGCTTGTTAAGCGCCTGCCTGATTTGTAAGCTGATCTCTAACTTCCATGAGTGCGAACCCTAAAAGATTGAGACCTTTCCATGTATTTGGGTTTTCAGATGCTGGATTGTCTTGAGCTAAACCAATACCCCATACTTTATCTACTGGACTAGACTCGACTAATACTCGATTTCCGGTATTTAGCAAAAACTCCTTTAGTTCTGAATCTTGAGAGAACTTCGCTAGATTAGCATTTACCACAATCTCAAATCGTTTCTCATCCCATAATTCTTGCTCGAATCCAAGTACCTCTCGGCCAACAGCCTTAGCTTCTCCTGGATTACTGGCAGAAAGCACCTTATCACATGCGTTATTATCACCAAACAACTTAGCCTTGTGATACATCATGTAATGCTCGGCCGTGATAAATTCATTTCCATCTTCTTCGAATTTTGAATCATACCACTGGCTAAAGCAGCTCTTTGTTACTTGGCCGTCTTTTTCTTGATGCCCCCAGAAAAAGACATATTTCACCTTGTTTCCGTGGTTTACAAAATCGACAAGCTCTTCTCTTGTTCTAATCTTCAATTTTCTTCCAATACTTGATGTATGCCTGCGCTTAACAGTTAATTCAAAAGAAGCGTCTTTATATCACCCTTCTCTATATTTCTAAGC
>NZ_JALBWM010000031.1 GCF_023895975.1 Microbulbifer okhotskensis | reverse complement strand
TTTAGACAAGATAATTACAGCCACGATTTAAGCTGATTTATATGGGACAGCCCTGCCCTAAAGGGGCAGTTGTGACTAGCTTTGCTAAACGATTCTTTAGCACGGAACTAGGCTTCCTGCCTGGCCAATTGCTTGAAGGCAGGTATTGAGTACTTCTGTTGTTACCCTGGCCCTATTAAAAACGATGTCACATAGGATAGCAAAGACAAAACTCAAGTAGCCAACATATGCAAAACCGGTATAGTCATTGTAAATGATTGTGTAGAGCCAATTTTGCTCAAAGAGATAAAAATATGAGCACATAACTGTTGATATCAGCATTAAGCCACCAGGTAGGAATAACTGTTTGATAGCCTTGGGCTGCATAAATGAAGCAATTAATAAAAAAATAAAAACAATTGAGTTTGCAGCCAAGAAAATACGTACGTCCAGAGTTAATTTATGAACAATTTCCATGTACTTGACATGGCTGAAATCAATTAGCTTAGACTTTGTCATTTCAAGCGAGGCAAGCTTGGATTGCATAGATACTTTGATGGATTGTTCCCATTTTTTACGACACTCACAATCCAAATTTCGAAGTTTTGCAATTTGAGTTGCCAGAATGGCTGGTGCATCTGTCTTAAGTTGTTGCTTTACCTTTTCAAGATCTCGTTCAGTTTTAGCTCGGAATTCTCGTGCCTTGGCTCCTAGCAGTCCTTCTAGCTTGGTTGGCGCAGGAAGTCGTAAGGCCTCAATCTTCTTATCTGCTTCAGATTTAAGCTTCCACTCGATAAAGGACTCGCCTGATTTCTCTATGGTATGAGGGGCGGCGAATGTAAATAGGAATAGAGGGGCAAATAAAACCATCCCCAGAATCCCCCAAACTCTTAGTGATACTTTTTCCATGTATTACTCAGGTACCATTTAATAGCGTTTTCAAAAGAAACTGAATTATATCACTGGTTAACATACCCCAAGAATGGGAAACCACTCCAATTAAAAAAGAAAATAAATCAGTACATTAGCCAGGGCTAGCATAAAATCTCTTTAGTGGATATATTGAGGCTTCAATATATCTCGGTATTTTGTTCCTTTTGATTACAAGTGCAAACCATTAAAACACAATAAGTTAGCGCCTAGGTTACTGTGGATATACGAAGATGCTCTTGATTTTTGGTTTTGACGACATAAGAAATCGTCAAATGCTGTGCCGTATATGAAAACAGAACAAAGAAAGTGAGATAGATGATATCTGCCCAAAACCATCAGCTAAACCAGAGTGCTTTATAGACATTCTGGATCAGCATATTCGCAAGCAGGGGCTATCATACCGGATAACCCTAGTCTTAAGGGCTAAATGAAATAAGGCCACCACAGCCAATAGCGCAGCCACCCAAATTTTACAGAGAACCTTTCAGCTCAGAGGGGCCTTCACGCAAGCAGACAGGGTTGGAATTGCCCAGCTCGTGAATACCCCCCCAAAGTGCTGCAAGCACCGCGCCCTAAATATCTAAAGCCTAAAATGGTTAAAGCCTTAAACAATTCGTACCCTAAGCGCGGCGCAGTAGCGCGCGCTTGCGTAGACAAAAAATGGCATAAACCACAAAGCACAGCCCATATAAAATAGCCAGGCCATACATAGCCCATGCGGGATCGTTGGCACTAAACTGAAGGGCAAATAACAGCGGCATATAAAAAGCACCGAAAGCACCCAAAGCCGTGCCCCAGGTCCAAAGAGAGCGCAATTGCAGAGGGGAAAAGGTGCCCAGCAGGCTGTGTACCAAGCCCCCGCTGGCGCCGCCGAGCGCCATAAATAAGAGTACTATACGCCACGTTAACGGCGACAAAACCACCTGGGGGTTCTCGGCATCAAAGGCTACCTGGACAAGATTCCCGCCGGAAAAGGCTGCCCATCCCATTACAATGAGGCAGGCGAGCGTAATCCAGCTGCCGCCGAAGCGCTTCGCCAGCCAGCCACCCAAAGCGCGTGCCAGCAGTGCAGCTGGGAGCCCCAACAAGGCAATCGAAAAGATCGACAGACTATTAACTTCCGAATTCATCGCGTGGCCAAGTCTGATGTCACCGCGGAAGTAATGTTGATACTCAAATAGCGCCTTAAACAGCATCGCCGAGACGCTCAAAAGCCCGGTAAAGCTGGCAAAAATAATCCCGTAAAGTGCCCCCATCAACCAGGCTTCACGGCTGACAGTGCCAGACCTCCCGCTATCGTAGAGTCGATATCGGCTTTCCTTTGTTGCCAGAAAACGCCAGACCGCGACGAAGTAGGGCCCTGCGATTAGCAGCCCAAGGGCCTGCATCACCCCAAAACTGATTACCGGCTGCCTCCATCCAAAAAACTCCACCTGCGCCTCAAGCCAGTGTAAGGGTGCCCGCAACCAGGCAGTTAGGCCGCCTTCTTGCGCAAGAAAAAAAATGCCCACCGAAAAGGCGAGTAGCAGCCCCAGCCACAGGAGCCCTCCCATTTTAAAAAGAGCCCCAAATAGCCCAATCTTTTCTTGCCCCACGCTAGTTTTAACAAAGCGGCCTGGTCCAAAGCACAGATAGGCAAACAGGCAGTTCCCGTAAGCCGCCAGCAAAAGTCCCCACCATTCCACGCGCTGGGTATAAAAGCGAATGCGATAGAGATAGACCGCGAGCGCACCACACACCAGCAGGGCGAAGATCAGGCTCTTGCGCCAACCAAATCGCTGCAAAAAATAGCTGCTGGGTAGCCACAATACCGCCGCCAGAAAGCCCACCTCAGCCAAATAGGCAAACTGAGAGACAAGCTCAAAACGATAATCGCCCGACAGCCCCTGCCGTGACATCTGGCTCCAAATCAGCCACACCACCAGGGCGCCGAAGAGTGCCGGTAAAGTTATCCAGAGACTACGCCATACTTTTGGCTCGTCGGAGGCGGACGATGGTTTCGGAGGCTGAACGTGCCCGGTGCCAGGAGTTAAAGTTCGCGATTTGTTGGCGATATCCATTACGTTTTACCAATACACTTTTTTGCATAGACACCTCGGGGCTCGATTTCGAGTCGAGGATTTAGGAGGGTTCAAGGGGAATATTGCTGGAGTCTTAGCAGGCGCTGGGGAATTTAAGCCGACAAGCTAATACATACAAGCTCTGCTTCCAGCCAAAAAGCCGGGGAAAAATGCCTTTCATACAGAGCATTGAGTGTTTTTGGATTTGGATTGCAGTCCTGACCCCTCGGGGCCGGGGAGAAAGGGTGTTTTAATCAGAGCCAAGCGCCGCCTGTATCTATAGTTTCGCAATCTATTAAACAGCAATAAGTGAGTGCTTTATAAATATCCTTGATTAGCCTACCCGTAAATGGGGCTATTGTACCGAGTAGCACTGATCCTAAATAAAAATTGAAAGCTGTATTATCAATAGGGCGGATACCCGAATCTTATAGAAATATCTTCAAAGCCCGTAAGATACTTAGGCCATCGAGCAATCTATGGCTGCCCAAGATTGCTCGATAGGGTAGACGCCCAAGTCTCACAGGGAATCCTCCAAAACAGAGAGGCGTTACCTTTGTCAGTGGAGGCTTCACGCAGGTAGTCCGGGTTGGGGTTGTCCTGCTGGTGAACAAACCTTCGATAATGTACAGCAGGCACCCGCCTCACCAATATTGAAAACCAAAGCGGTCAAAGATTTAAGCGATTCGCGCCCTAAGAGCGGCGCGATAGCGCGCGCATGCGCAGACAATAAATGGCATAAACTACAAAGCACAGCCCATATAAGGCAGCCAGCCCATTGAAAACCCTTGCGGGATGATAGGCACTAAACGGCGTGGCAAATAATAGTGGCATATAAAAAGCGCCGAAAGCCCCTATAGCCATGCTCCAGGTACAGATAGCGCGAAATTGCAAAGTGGAAAAGGTGCCCAGCAGACTGTGTACCAAGCCCCCACTAGCGCCGCCGAGCGCCATAGACAAGAGTGCAATGCGCAATGTCAGAGGCAGGATCAACTGGGTATTCTTGGTATAATAGAGCAGCTTGCAATGGTTCCCACTGGCATAAACTGCCCATCCCATTAACCCGAGGCAAGTGAGCGTAATCCAGCTGCCGCCGAAACGCTTCGCCAGCCAGCCACCCAGCGCGCGACCCAGTAGTGCAGCCGGTAGCATCAGCAAGGCATTCCAAATGAGAGATAGCTCCCCAACCTCAAAAATAATCCAATCACCAGCGCTGGAATCGACCTCTAGGTATAGCGCCTGATACAGTATTCCCGAGACGCTCAAAAGGCCGATCAGGCTGCTAAAAATAATCCCGTATAATGTCCCCATCAACCAGGCTTCACGCCTGACAGTAACGGGCATCTCACTAATGCACGGCGGATATAGACGGCCTTTTTTGGCCAGTAAGCGCCAGGCCACGATAAAATAGGGCCCAGCCAGTGGCAACGCAAGGGCCTGTACCCCCCTGAAGCTTAGCTCCGGCTGCCACCACTCAGCAGACTCCGCCTGCGCCTGGAGCTGATGCCAGGGGGCCCGCAGCCAGTCGTTTATGCCGTCCGCATGTGCAAGAACAATTAGCACTGAGAAGGCGACTATCAGGCCCAGCCACAGCAGGGCCCCCATTTTAAAAAGAGCCCCAAACAGCCCGATTTTTTCTTGCTCCACAGTATTTTTAACAAAGCGGCCCGGTCCAAAGCACAGATAGACAAACAGGCAGTTTCCGTAAGTCACCAACAGTAGTCCCAACCATTCCACGCGCTGGGTATAAAAGCGGATGCGATAGATAGAGAGATAGATCGCGAGCGTACAACTGACCAGTAATGCGAAGATCAGACTATTGCGCCAACCAAATCGCTGCACAAAAAAACTGCTGGACAGCCACAACACCCCCGCCAGAAAGCCCACCTCGGCCAAATAGGCCAACTGATTGACGAGCGTCAAACGGTAATCGGTATCCAGCCGCTGCCATGACATATCGTTCCAGGTCCACCACAGCACCAGGGCGCCAAGGATGGCCGGTAAAGTTATCCAAAGACTCCGCCATACCGCGGGTTCGCCGGGAGCGAATGATGGTTTTGGATTCGGAGCATGCCCGGTAGCAGGGGGTAAGTCTCGCGGTTTATTGGCGATATCCATTACGTTTTTCCAATACACTTATTTTGCATAGACCCCTCGGGGCCCGATATCGAGTCGAGGACTTAGGAGAGTTCAAGGGGGATACTGCTGGAGTCTCAGCAGGCGGTGGGGAATTTAAGCGGACAAGCTAGTACATACAAGCCCTACACCCAGACAAAAAGCCGGGGAAAAATGCCGTTCACACTGAGCATTGAGTGTTTTTGGATTTGCGTTACAGTCACGTTCTCTCGGGGCTGGGGACAAAGAAAATGTAACCCAGAGCCTGTAAGATGCTTTTTACCAAGGCTTTCCTAGAACTCCCAAACTGGATTTAGTGCTGAACGGAAACAGTACGCCACCGTATGTAAAGTAACCACTTCTCAATCTATAGACTTCCCCAATTGATTTCGACACGAAATACAGGCTGTATATGAGCCCTATTTTTAAAAGTAAATTTAAAGGGCTGGGTGGTAGTGCCTTTATGCAAGAAAAGTTTGCCAAATCTATTTGCTTAGACACATCGTAGGAATTAACTATTTCTAATTGTTAAAATCAGAAGTATAAAACATCAAAAAAATTCAAATATTCCCTACAAATATCAATCTCATAAGTTATCAATATTGGTGTGTACTTCTCTTTCGCTGATAATTTTCCAGGTAAGATAATTCTCGTAGGGGCCTTGCAGCCGCTTTAGCAACTTTGACACCCGTTATCTGCTAATGAATGTTTCAGTTGTTCATTGAGCCCACTTTCGAGGAACATCTTTTTCGATTTTATTGTGTTTGTTCCTGTATTCGACCTCGGCAAAGCTTATTTTATGTACGTTATGTGACAATAGGCTGATATTTTGCCCCATTTTGGGGACAAACTAATTCCGAAGCTTCTTAGCTCTCTGGAAATTCAGCCTAAATTCAAAATGCTGCCTATATTTTTATAAAATCATAAACCACCAGAGGCTTAATCATGAAGTTTATCACCACCTTAGTTGCTGCTGTCATTTATGTATTACAAGCAACTATTCAAGATTATCGAATTAGGGAGCGGGAGTATTCCACTCCACTTTCAACTATGCCAGGTAATGTACAGGCACTCGCTGATGAAATGTTTGAAGAGGCAACACGAGACAAACAACTCAGTGCAGACCAAGCTCAACAAATTGAAGCCGGTATTTGGAAGATGTTGGGCGAGGGCGCTGTACTACAGCGGAATCATGAACTCAAAAAAACCAGAGAGAAAATCTCATACTTAGGGCAGCTCTTATCGTGGTTTATGAAGGCAAAAGGGCTGAGCTACGCTCAGATAGAGGAAAAATATAGAAATGATTTTACGGATTCAGAAAAGGAGTTACATAGAACAATTGTAGAATCAGCTTCCCGATCCAATCAGGATCTAGTTGGCAAACTTTGGAAGGCCATCAGCAAAAAATTCTGGGGTGCTCAAGCAAAGTTATGATCGAGAACTTGTTATATAAATTCACTTAACTGACATTTTTCGAACTTCCGAATATGTTTGTATTAGGAACCTTTAATCAACAAAGTTATTCATGATCGGATTGAGCTGGTTAATAAGTGTACTTTCTTGAGAAAGTATAACATTCATAATATGAGCACTCTAATAGTGCACCTGAAACTCACCATACAAGAACTTCAGGTGCACCTCCCCTTATTGGTAAGATTCTGTTTTGATAAAAAATATCTTCTAATGTTTATAGAAAATTCTCATCGCGAGAAAAATGTTTATCTGGGACGCTGCCAAATAGGCTTATACCTAGGCTCATTAGTGTGAAGTCACCGCAAAGACCACTGTGCAACAACCAGTACTGTTACGTTAAAATTGAAAGATATATTTTACTGTTTAAATCAGTAACGTAGGAACATTGCTAATTTTCACTCTCACGTCCCCTAGAAATATTAATAGGGCTTAACCAAATAATATGCTTGTTGCTATTGTAGAAAATACAATTGAGCAGAAGCTGACTTTATTAGTAGCTTCTGCCAAGTGTACGGTAAGCCAATAAATGAAAGGTATGGCATTATATTAATTTCCTGCATTCAACTCTGAAGTGCATCACCCTTTAGGCTGCTGCAGCAGCCTAAAGGGTGATGCACTTCAGAGTTGAATGCAGGTGGGATTCATAGCTATTATTTTTTCCTTATCTGTAATCAAGCCATGATCCTATCAGGTATAGAAATAGGAACACTAGCGTATAACAGCTTGTAAAATATAAGCTGCATCATATCACGTTACCAACGTGTTAAAAAAATGAGAGACCGCCCTAACCAGAGAAAAACCAACTGGTATGGTTATTTAGTAGTGGCACTGAACTACTTTAGTTTGTATATTACAGCTGCTTTAAGTAGCTATATTTTATTGCTTTTAACCATAGCCGTACACCATTCAATAATAAGTAAATTTATACGTTACTATTGATATATGAAGCCGTTCTTGATCCTTGACTTTTACAAAAAAGTCAAATGCCGATATGCATGTAGAGCAGATGGAGTTTTAGTTGATATCTACGAAAAGCTACTTACACAAGCAAAGTACTTTATAGATATTTTTGGTCGGAATATTCATAAGTAGGAACTACCGTACCAAAAAATTCTGCTCTCAACCACTAGACGAAAACAACGCCGCCACCGCCAACAAAGTAGCCACCCAAATCCCACAAAGAACCTTCCAAAAAAGGGAAGCATCCCCTTTCTCAGTAGGATCTTCCCTTAAGTAATCCGGGTTCGGATTGGCCAGATCGCGCATAAATTCCGTCAGCGTGGAGTAGCGCTGTTCCAGGTCGATGCTGCATCCGCGCTCCAGGGCGCGGTCAAACCAGATGGGGACTACGGGATTAAACTGGCTGGCGGTGCGGTAACGCAGGCGTTCGAAGTCGGCGTGGGAGCGGCAGTTCTCGATGTCCTCGCCGTAGGGCAGTTCGCCGGTAAACATTTCGTAGGCAATGGTGGCGAGGGCATAGATATCGCCGCGAATACCGCTGTTGTGGCCGAGGATATAGTGGGGGTCGGAGTAGCTGGCGGTGCCCAGCGCTTCCGGGTGCACCAGGGGGCGGAAAATCTCGGCGCTGCCGGCGACATAGACTGAGCCGAAATCGATAATTTTCACCCGCCCATCGTCGTCGATCATGATATTGGCCGGGCGCAAATCCTGGTGAATGGTTTCCTGATCGTGGAAGGCCTGTAGCCCGGTGGCGATCTCCTTAAGGATACGAAACGCCTCCGCCGGTTTGGGGAAGGGATTATCAGTGATCCATTGCTCCAGGGTGCTGCCCTGCACATACTCCATCAGGTAATAGAGCGCGGTGCGCGGGTGGGTCTGGCGGTGCAGGCGCACTACCTGGGGGCTGCGGATACGCAGGCCTATCCACTCTTCCTGAATAAAGCGGTCGATATAGTGGATATCGTCCTCGTAATTGACCGAGGGGGTTTTCATCACCAGGATTTCCCCGGTGGCACTGTCGCGCACCAGGTACAGCTGGCTGCGCTGGGAGGAGAACAGCTCCCGCTCCACCTGGTAGCCATCCAATACCATGCCCGGTTCCAATTCCGGGGGAAAGGGCAGGCGGGTAAGCTGGCGGCTGTAGTCGTCCAGGGTGGTTTGTGGCAGTGCCTGCACCTTTACCACTAATGCGGAGAGGTTATCGTCACTGCCGTTTTCCTCGGCAAGGCGCACCAGGGTTTCGGCTTTTTCCTGTTCGCTTATTTGGGAGTCTGCCAGCAATTCACGCACTAAATCCTGTTCGATAAAGTCGTGTACCCCATCGCTGGTAATCAGCAGCACATCGTTCTCAGCCAGGCTGAGCTGGCCGTAATCCACTTGCAGGCCGGTATCCATACCCAGCGCGCGGGATAGCATCTGCTGGTGGTGGGCCAGGGTAATACTGTGGTCGCGGGTCAGGCATTTGAGGGTGTCGCCGCGCAGGTGGTAAATACGGCTATCGCCGATATGGAAGTAGTGGGCGGTGCGGGATTTAAATACCAGGGCGGAGAAGGTGCACAGGAAGCCCTTTTCCTGTTGGGGGAAGTCGTGGCTCTTGCGGTATAGCTTGCTGTTAATGGAGGCGAGAATTTTTTGTCCGGCGTGGGCCACAGACCAGGTGTCCGGGACCTTGTAGTAGTCCCGTATAAATTGTTCGGTGGCGGTGTGGCTGGCCTGGGCACCGGCTTCGGCGGAGCTGACGCCGTCTGCCAGCGCGGCGACTGCGCCCAGGTATTCCTGCAAGTGCGGGCTGTCTGGCCAGTGATAGAGTGCGGCGTCTTCGTTCTGCGGTTTGATACCGGCACGGGTGCAGAGGCCGTGGCTCAATTGTGGTGCTTGGGCTTCAAGGTTGGCAGTATCTTCTGCTTGGAGCCCGGAATGGGTTTCGCTCACAGCGCTCTCCTCTCTTCTATCGTCCCCTTTGGCAAACAGCGAAAAAGAGGGCCAGTGGCCCTCTATTACGGGTGTTACTTGGTCAGTGCTATCCGATCACTCCACGCTGATCAACTGCACGGTACCATCCGGCAGCACTTCAGCAATATTGCCTTTGGGCTCTTCCAGGAACAAGCAGGCGAAGAATATCACCGCTGCGGCGCCGCAGATAATCAGGAAGAACTGGCTGTAGCTGACATAAGACAAGGCGGTAAGGAAGGTTACTGCACCGACGTTACCGTAGGCTCCGGCCATACCGGCAATCTGCCCGGTCATACGGCGTTTTACCAGGGGTACGATGGCGAACACAGCCCCTTCACCGGCCTGCACAAAGAAAGAGCAGCACATGGTGGCAATAACCGCGGCGGGAATCCACCAGCTACCGTCGATCTGGCTCAGTACAAAGTAACCCACGGCCAGGCCGCCGATCAGGAACATCAGGCTGCGGCGGCGTCCCAGTTTGTCGGAGAAGTAGCCACCGGTGGGGCGCGCTACTAGGTTCATAAAGGCGAAGCCTGAGGCGAGCAGGCCGGCTTTAACTGGGCTCAATCCTTCAAAGGTTTCCAGGAAGAACAGGGGCAGCATAGAAACCACGGCCAGCTCTGAACCGAAGGTGACGAAGTAGGCCAGGTCGAGGATGGCAACTTGCTTGAAGTTGTATTTCTCCAGCTCCGGTACACCCTCGCGCAGGTGCTCTTTGTTTACATTCCAGATCATACGGGTCTGGAAAGCGAACAGTGCTACCAAGAGTCCCCACATCACGTAGGTGGTATTCTGGCTCAGTAGGGCTACGCCGCTGGGAGACAATTTGTAAGCCAGCGCCGCCAGTGCCAGGTACATGGGCACATTCATCAGCAGGTAGAAGTAGAAATCCCGCTTGCTGGTGACTTCCAAACCGCCGCTCTTTTTCGGCTTGAAGTAAGTAGAGCCTTTAGGCGTGTTGCGGGCAACACGGTAGTAGAGGATGCCGTAAATACCGGCGAGCACGCCGGTGAGGCCCAGGGCATAGCGCCAGCCGTCTTCGCCACCGAACATCAGGGCGAGGGTGGGCAGGGTGATAGCGCCGGCGGCAGAACCGAAATTCCCCCAGCCGCCGTAGATACCTTCTGCCAGTCCAACTTGTTTGGCTGGGAACCATTCACCCACCATGCGGATACCAATCACAAAACCGGCACCGACAAAACCCAGCAGGAAGCGGAACAGGGCCAGGGATTCGTAGCTGTCTGCGGTGGCGAAGCCCAAACAGATTAAAGATGAGGTCATCAGCAGTCCGCTGTACACCAGGCGCGGCCCGAATTTATCCACCAGCATACCGATAATGATACGCGCGGGGATGGTCAGTGCCACATTAAGGATTAACAGGGCTTTTACCTGTTGGCTGCTGAGGTCGAACGCTTCCTTGATAAAAACCATTAGCGGAGCATGGGAGAACCACACCACGAAAGTCAGGAAAAACGCAAACCAAGTAACGTGCAGCGTCTTTATTTTGGGATCGCCCCAATTAAATAAATTGAGGCCGCTGGATTGACTCATGACTATTTTCTCCGGCATCACAGAACTTGAAAGATGGATAGGGTCATGACCGATAGTATTTGAGCAGCGCCAGAGAGAAAGCGCGCAAAGGGGGTAAGTGAAGAGGATTCGAATGGCTGCACCAAGAGGGTTAATCCCTTTGGGGTAGTTGGGAGCTGGTGATACAACAGGCTCTATAGAGGTATCTACCCAAGGAGGGGTAGCGCTAGAAAACCATTGTGGGACAAATGGGTTTTTAGGAGTAATTGTCGGCAGCGGGGATTTTGTGCATCTTGCAGCCCAATGGCCTTTATTGGCCCGGTTAGCTCCACTGCAGTCTGCGCTGGCTATTTTTATGCGGGCCCGGATAGCGGGTGGCTTTTCGGTATAAGCGGCAATTTCCATTGCCGGTACTGAAACTATGGGAGACGTCTACCGTGCAATATACACAGCAACTTGCCGGGCGCGCGCTGATATTTGCCTCAGCTATGTTCGCCGCTAACTTTTCCGTATGGACACTCTACGCGGTACTCGGGGTGGAAGTACGTGAGCAACTTCAACTCTCCGCTACTGAATACGGAATTTTGCTGGCCGCTCCCATTTTGAGCGGTGCTTTGCTGCGTTTTCCGGTGGGTTTCCTGGTGGAGTATTTCTCCGCAAAAAAATTGATTTTGTTGCAAATGTTATTGCTGTTGCCGGTGCTGTTTTTATTGCCGTATATCGATAGCTATCGGGCCCATTTACTGGCGGGGTTGTGGTTGGGTATTTCCGGTGTGTCCTTTGTTCTGGGGATTCGCTATATCAGTCCGTGGTTCGAAAGGGGGCGGCAGGGCACCGCGATGGGCATTTTTGGTGCAGGTAATGCCGGTGCGGCTATTACCCTGGCGTTGGCGCCGGCCATTCAAAACTGGTTTGGGCGGGAGTGGATTGGTCCGGCTTACGGTATTGGTATTTTTCTAATGGTGCTGCTTTTTGAATTATTCGCACCGGAAGAAACCCGCTATATGCGCAGCCGTAGAAAACCCGATCTGCGCAGTCATTTAACCCCGCTATTGCAGATCAGGGTATGGCGCTACGGGCTTTACTACTACTTTGTTTTTGGCAGTTTTCTCGCGCTTTTATTGTGGTTACCCAATTACTATCTGTCGGTCTATCAGGTCAGCACACCAGTGGCAATGACCTTAACCCTGCTGTTTGTGGCCCTTTCCAGTTCAATGCGTGCTCTGGGGGGGTGGTTTGCCGATCGCTACGGTTCACGCACGGTCAATTGGAGTGTGTTCTGGACTTGCCTGGTGTGCCTTTTCTTTCTCAGTTATCCCCCCACCAGCATGACCATTCACGGGGTGGAACGGGATGTGCATTTAAATATCGAAGTGGGCATTGAGCTGTTTACTTTATTGCTGTTGGTCATCGGCATTGCCCAGGGTTTTGGCCGCGCTTCTGTGTACAAGGCCCTGCACGATAATTACCCCGCACATATGGGCAGTGTGGGGGGCACGGTGGCTACGATCGGTGCCCTGGGTGGCTTCACCCTGCCGGTCCTGTTTGGTATCGCACAGGATTTAGTGGGTATTCACAGTGCGGCCTTTATGCTGCTCTATGGGGTACTCGCGTTTTGTATGCTGGTGATGTATCTGGCGATTAAAAGAGAAAATTATATGCAGCGTTTACAGTTCGCCCAGCAAAATAATTTCCTAAATGATGAGGGTGGAGAAACCGGGGCCTTGCCGGATAGGTAGTGCCCACTACCCACTAGGGATTACGCCTGTATAGAGGTTAGGGAGTAAAGATTATTTAGGCAGGAAAAAAACTGTGGTTTCAGTCGCGACTGAAAAACTGTAATTTGTCACTGTTCACTCCGTTGTTGCAAAGGAAAAGCGTCATGACCGTTTCCAAATTTCCAAAAATTCTCGGTGCTTTACTGTTGGGGGCCTGTAGCTCTGTTGCATTACAGGCTGCTGCTCAGGAAAGTGAAAATGCCACTCTTGTCGACGCACTGAAATCCGGTGAAGTCGGGTTGAACCTGCGCTATCGCGTGGAGACTGTCGATCAGGAGGGGGTTGATGATGAAGCGGTTGCATCCACTTTAAGAACCCGCCTTAACTGGCGCAGTGGCAGCTACCGTGGCTTTACCAGTTTCCTGGAGATGGATGATGTCACTGCGGTTGGCAATGACAGCTACAACTCCACCGTGAATGGCGAAGGCGAATACCCGGTGGTGGCCGATCCAGAGGGTACTGAAATTAACCAGGCCTATATTCGCTACAGCGGCGACAATTCCGTAATTACTGCCGGTCGCCAGCGCATTAACCTGGATGGCCAGCGTTTTGTCGGCGGCGTTGGCTGGAGACAAAACGAACAGACCTACGATGGTGTGCGCTATCAGTATGGCAGTGCCGACAGCCTGCAGCTGGATTACAGCTACGTGTACAACGTCAATCGTATTTTCGGTGAAGACAGTGCTAATTCCGATATAGGTGGCGATATCCAACTGCTACACGCTATCTATCCGGTAGCGGAAGACCACAAAGTCAGCGGATTCGTTTACAACCTGGATCTGGATGATGCTGTCGACAATTCCAGCCGCACCTTCGGAGTAGATTACAAGGGCAAATTTGGCCCGGTAAAAGCCAACCTCAGCTATGCACATCAGACTGAAATTGGTGATAGCTCGCTGGACTACAGCGCCAACTATTACCTGGCAGAGTTTGGCGCTGATCTGGGTCCAGTTGCGGCAAAACTCGGTTATGAGGTTTTGGGTTCCGATAACGATGTTGGCTTTAAAACGCCGCTGGCAACCCTGCACAAATTCCAGGGCTTCACGGATCAATTCCTCGCAACCCCTGCAGACGGTATTGAAGACCTGTATGTGAGCGGTTCCATGAAAGTGGCCGGCGGTAAGCTGGGCTTGGCCTATCATAACTTCGAGGCCAGTGAGGGTTCTGCAAATTATGGCGACGAGTGGAACCTGAGCTACGGATACAAAGTCACCAAGGATATTTCTGCCCTGGTTAAGTACGCCACTTACCAAGCAGATGATTACGGTTCAGACACTGATAAGCTCTGGATTATGGTGACCGCGAATTTCTAAGCAGCAATAAGAACTCCTTAGCGAGGCCCCCGGCTCCGGCTGGGGTTTTCCCCGCACCGTTGAAAACTAAATAGGTTTTTTCCCCACTGGATTATCGATAGTGATGCCAGCCAACGCGGCGGTTGGTATCACCACCAGCCCCAAGGGAGTACCACCTTTGCCCCAAGCATAAATTAACCAGCTTGATACACTGACACCAGTTTAAACACCGAGTCCCGCTAGCTAAACAGCGCTGATATTCCATCGCTGCAAGTTATCGGGACCGTGGCCGTACCGGCCACCAGGGTCTAGCGGGAAACTGCGCGGCCTCCCGACATTGGAAAGGCGTTTAATGTTACAAGACAATTTTGGTCGCAGGTTTTATTACCTGCGCCTGTCCGTGACGGACATTTGCAACTATCGCTGCAACTACTGCCTGCCCGAGGGCATTGGCTGTGGCCGCTCCCTGGAAGGGGAAAATCCACTCTCTGTGGCTGAGGTGGGCACCCTGGTGCGCGCTTTCGCCTCCCTGGGAACGGAAAAGGTACGCCTTACCGGCGGAGAACCCTCCCTGCGCAAAGACCTGGTGCCGATGCTCGAAGCTGTGCGCGCCAGTGACAAGATTCGCCGCCTCGCCATCACCACCAACGGTTACCGTCTGCCCAGTCAAATTGACGACTGGCACCGTGCCGGCCTGGATCAGGTCAATGTCAGTATCGACAGTCTCGATCCGGCCCAATTCCGCCATATCACCGGCCACGATCGCCTCGATAAAGCCTTGGCAGGGCTGGATCGTGCTCTGGCGTTGGGCGTTGATACCAAGGTCAATGCGGTGCTGATGCGCAAGTACAACCTGGCGGAGCTGGATAATTTCCTCGCCTGGATACGCGAAACCCCGGTGACCCTGCGCTTTATTGAATTGATGCGCACCGGTGACAACCACGAGTTTTTTGCCAGTAACCATGTCTCTGGGAGTGATATAGAAACCCTGTTGCTGCGCGAGGGTTGGGAACAGGTGATTCGCACTCGAGATGCTGGTCCGGCGCGGGAGTATTTCCACGAGGATTACGCCGGTCGTATCGGCCTGATCACCCCCTACGGCAAAGACTTCTGTGCCAGCTGTAACCGCCTGCGAATATCGGCCCAGGGCAAACTGCACCTGTGCCTGTTCGCCGATCAGGGCTTTGATATGCGCGAGATAATCGCCGCTGGCGATAGTGACGCACTGGCAGCCCATATCCGCGAGTTGATCGTCGATAAGACCGCCGGCCACCAGCTGCACGAGGGCTTCACCGGTGCCACCCGCAACCTGGCAATGCTGGGGGGGTAAGGTTATGGCCAGGGCTCTCTTTGGCAAATCGACAATCGGCGTGGTGCTGGCCGGAGGCCGCTCCAGCCGAATGGGCCGCGACAAGGCCCTGTTGGCACACCCCCAACGGGGCAATTTTTTGCAGCATGCCGAGGCATTGCTGAGTGAACTGCCACTGGAAAAAGTCGTGACCAGTGGAGCCCGCCCCGGAGCTATCGAAGATCTGGTGCCAGAGCAGGGCCCATTGGGTGGCCTCTATTCCGTAGCCCTGGCAACGGGTGCCGATGCGGCCCTAGTAATTCCGGTGGATATGCCCCTGCTGGGTCGGGAACACCTCGCAGAATTATTGGCAGAAGGGCAGGCAAGCGGCCGCCCCTGCTATTTTGAAAACTTCTTTTTTCCCCTGTGGCTGCCTCTGAATAGCGATTGCCTCAATTATTTACGCAGTGCCGTCGAGGGCAGTGCGCGCAATTCTGTCGGCGCGCTACTGCGGCATCTGGGGGCCGAATCCATATCGATAAAAACTGCCGGCGATTGGCATCGCAATATCAATACGCCGGCAGATTATCTTGGCCTGGGTACGCCGGATAAGACTTCTGAAACCAGTTTATTGAGAGACCACTGATTATGTCCGCACACGCCAGTAAAGAATTTGTACCGCTGAATATTGCAGTGCTTACTGTTTCCGACACGCGCAATGAGGAGACCGATACCTCCGGCCAATATCTGGTGGAAGCTTTGAAATCCGCGGGTCACCAGCTCGCAGATAAACGTATTACCCCGGACGATGTCTATCAGATGCGCGCGGTGGTCTCCGCCTGGATCGCAGACCCGAAAGTGCAAGTGGTTCTGGTCACTGGTGGTACCGGCTTTACCGAGCGCGACTCCACCCCTGAGGCCCTGACGCCGTTATTTGATAAAACCGTCGATGGCTTCGGCGAGCTGTTCCGCCATATCTCCCTGGGGGATATCGGCAGCTCCACCGTGCAGTCCCGCGCACTGGCCGGCCTCGCTAACCGTACACTGATTTGCTGTATGCCCGGTTCCACCGGTGCCTGCCGCACCGCCTGGGAAGGCATATTGCTGGAGCAGCTGGATGCCCGCCACAAGCCCTGTAACTTTATCCCCCATGTGCGCTTTACCAGCGCGCCTTGCGAGAGCCGGGGGTAATCCGTGAGCCAGTTAACCCACTTAAACCAGCGCGGCGAAGCCAGCATGGTGGATGTTACCGAGAAGGACATCACCGACCGCAGCGCCCTGGCGGAAAGCAGTATCTGTATGAGTGCGGAGGCTTTTGCATTGCTGAGCCAGGGGGCTCATAAGAAAGGCGACGTGCTCTCTGTAGCTCGCATCGCCGGTATCCAGGCTGCGAAGAAAACCTCGGATTTAATCCCCCTGTGCCACCCACTGGCGCTGACCAAGGTCGCAGTGGATTTTGAATTGCAGCCAGAAAAACACAGCGTGTATATCACCGCTTTCTGCCGTTTGGCCGGGCGCACCGGGGTAGAGATGGAGGCCTTAACGGCGGCTTCGGTAGCGGCGCTGACCATTTACGATATGTGCAAAGCCGTAGACCCGGCGATGGAGATCGGCCCAACCCGGTTGCTGCAAAAAAGCGGCGGCAAGCGCGGAGATTGGCGCGGTGATGCGCCGGAGAACAGTTAAATATTGTAGAGGTAATAAGCGATGGTGAAGGTTCTGTTTTTCGCACGCCTGCGCCAGCAGTTGGGCACGGGCGAACTCAGTCTGGGAGATTTTTCCGGCAGCCTCGGTGACCTGCGCCAAGCCCTTTGTGCGCAATACCCAGACTGGAGCGTGCACCTGCAGCGGGACGATATCCGTATGGCTCTAAATCAAGAGTTGGCGGAGCCCGAGGCGGTGGTGAATGCCGGGGATGAAGTCGCATTTTTCCCGCCGGTTACTGGCGGTTAGAGGTGTCGGTATGAAAGCCGTTGATCGTATCGAAGTCTGTGAAGAGCCGCTCAACGTAGCGGCCGAATATACCGCGTTGCAAGGCAACAGCGGCGATGGTGCCTGCGCTCTGTTTGTGGGTTCGGTGCGCGATTTTAATGCTGGCAGCGATGTCTGTGGCCTGGCCCTGGAGCACTATCCGGGCATGACCGAGAAAAGCCTGCAACGCATAACCCGCGATGCCCGCGATCGCTGGTCCCTGGGACGTGTGACCATTGTCCACCGGGTGGGGCCGATGCAGATTAACGACGAGATTGTGTTTGTGGGGGTTACCAGCCCCCATCGCCAAGCGGCCTTTGCCGCCTGCCAATATATTATGGATCGGCTCAAGACCGAGGCGCCTTTCTGGAAGCGCGAAGCCGTTGCAGATCAGACCGGCAGTGCCGCTGAACGCTGGGTGGAAGCCCGAGACAGTGATGCTGCGGAGTTGGAAAAGTGGTCCGCCGGCTGACCCTGTTGCTATCCGCTTTGCTGGTAGTGATTGCGCTGCCGGTGAAGGCAGATAGTTGCACCTTGCGAGTGGCCGTAGCCGCCAGCTTCCGCCCGGCGCTGCAACAAGTGGTGCCAGAATTTGAGCGCCGCTATCATTGCTCGGTGCAGCTCAGCAGTGGTAGTTCCGGCGTGCTCTACCAGCAAGTATTACACCGCGCCCCCTTCGATTTATTCCTCTCCGCCGATCGCGAGCGGCCCGAGCTACTGGAAAAGCGCGGCGGCGCGCTGGCCGATAGCCGCCACACCTACGCTTTGGGATTGCTGGCCCTCTGGCATCCAGGTTCCGCAGTAAATATCGAGCAGTTATTGCAAACCTGGCCGGAGAAAATTGTTCTCGCCGATCCCAAAGTCGCGCCCTTTGGCCGAGCCGCCCAGCAGGCCCTGCAAAGCCTAGGATTGTGGGAGAAAAAACAAACCCAACTGGCCCGCGTCCACAATGCCGGGCAGGCCTATTTAATGCTGGATTCCGGCAACGCGCAGTTGGGTTTTGTCGCCGCCAGCCAGATGCAAGCAGCCGGTCGCGACAACTTCTGGTTGTTGCCGCAACGCCTGTATACCCCCATCGAACAACAGCTGGTGATCCCCGCTCAAAGTCGCCGACCTGAAAAAGCGAGGGCTCTCGCCAACTATCTGCGCTCAGCCGAAGTACAGATGCAATTGCAGCAGCTGGGTTACGGTTTGTTACCGGCGCAGTCCAAAGGAGGTGAGTTGTGAATATTGCCGCTGCCGACTGGCAGGCCCTATGGCTGACCTTGAGGCTGGCCGGGCTGACCACCTTGTTGTTGTTTATCATTGGCGTACCCCTGGCCTGGCAGTTGAGCCAGTGGCAGAGCCGCTGGCGCCACGGGGTTGAAGTCTTAATCACCTTGCCGCTGGTACTGCCTCCCACGGTATTGGGTTTCTATTTA
The DNA here is from genome assembly GCF_023895975.1 of Microbulbifer okhotskensis. Taxonomy (GTDB): domain Bacteria; phylum Pseudomonadota; class Gammaproteobacteria; order Pseudomonadales; family Cellvibrionaceae; genus Microbulbifer; species Microbulbifer okhotskensis. Next base: position 23,905 of record NZ_JALBWM010000031.1, on the reverse strand, counting down.
TTGCTGTTATTTTCCCCCAATTACGCCCCCGGTCAGTGGCTATCACAACTGTTTGGGGGCCCTTTGGTTTTTTCTTTCGGGGGCTTGGTTTTTGCCTCGGTCATTTATTCCCTGCCGTTTATGGTGCAACCGCTACTGGCCGCCTTTAGCGCCAATGGTCAGCGCCTGACCCAGGCCGCTGCCGCACTGGGTATTCCGCCCTGGGCGGCACTGTTGAAAGTACTGTTGCCCGCAAGTCGTGCAGCCATTGTCAGCGCCTGCGCTCTGACTTTTGCCCACACCTTGGGAGAGTTCGGTGTGGTGCTGATGATCGGCGGTGCTATTCCCGGAGAGACCCAGGTGGTCTCTATCGCTCTGTACCAGCATGTGGAGGCGATGGAGTACGGTGCCGCGCACCGATTGGCGCTGATGCTGATGGGGATAACGACGGTAATGTTGTTACTGGCCCGATGGCTGGGACATATTCTGGCGCCGCGCGGCGCAAATAAAGAGGGCATTAAACCGGTGATGGGGGTAATGGGCTAATGGACATTACCTTCCCCCTATTCGGAACCACTACTGCCACTTCTGATTCTTGCGGGCTCAGTGTTGAAGGGCTGGAGACTTCGCTCAATACCGCCAATCCCTGGCAATTGAGCTTGCCGGCTACAGGGGTTTTTGGCCTTACCGGTCCCTCCGGTAGCGGCAAAAGTACTTTGCTGGCCGCGCTGGCGGGCCTGCGCCGCTGCCGTGGTGATATCACTTTTGCCAATACGGTCTGGCAGCGTGGACGCCGCGCCCTGGCCACCCACAAAAGGGCTCTCTCCTTAGGCTTTCAGGACAGCCGCTTGTTTGCCGGGCAATCGGTGGCGGATAACCTGGCCCTGGCGCGCAATTATAGCCGCAGGCCACTGCCCGCTGAGGAGTGTGAGCAGCTGCTGAGGGCTTTTGGTATCGCTCCGCTTCTACACCAGCCGATAGAGCTGCTGTCCGGCGGTGAGGCACAGCGGGTGGCCCTGCTGCGCCAACTTTTTCACAATGCGTCGCTACAGCTATTTGATGAACCGCTCTCTGCGGTAGATCGCGCCCAGGTTCTACGGTGTCTATTGCCGACCCTGCGGGATTTTTGGGCCCGCTATCCGGCGCTGGTAATCTGGACCAGCCACGACTTCGATGAAATACAGCTGTTGGCTCAGCGTTGCTTGTGGATGGAATCTGCAGGTTTGTCCGCTCCACTGTCTCTGGGCGAAGTGGCCCGGCGTTTGGATACCAATACCGTGGGGGATAGCTGTCGCAGCCGCATCGAGGCGCGGGTGGAATCTCTGCAGGATGGCTTACTCTCCTTGGATTTGGGGGGTGTTTTTATTTATGCAGATAGAGTGACTGGTCATTACAGCAAAGGCGATACCGCAGCTTTTCTGCTGGAAGCTGGAGATATCAGTCTCAGTGTAGAAAAGCCGGGGCTCTCTAGTATTCTCAACTGCCTGCCGGTGGCCTTGATAGAGAAACAAAACCTTACCGATGGCCGCATACGCCTGCGATTAATCGCGGCTGAGCAAGTGTTTTATGCGGATATTTCTCGCCTCTCCTGCGAGCGCCTGCAACTGCGCGAAGACACTACCTACTTTGCCCAGTTCAAGGCCGGGAGCCTCGCCGGTTTGTAAGTGATTGCCGGGTAAATTTTTCTGATAAGTATTGATTCACACCTAAACCCTCAGCAGATTTTTTGCTAAGTTTTAGCGCCAGTCTTAAGGAAATGGTGCTCAAATGGGTGTTGTGTTGGGAATTTCTCTCTTTAACGAGGGAGTGGAGTTTTACAGGGAAAAGGCACAGCTCGAGGGCATGCCCATGGCGAAAGTTGTGCACGTTGAGGATTTATATCCGGTCCTTGCCCAATGTATCGAAGAAAATGGGCTCAATTATCGGTTAAACCGCTTGGCATCGGGAGCCTTGGATATAGAGGAGGTTGTTGGGGAAAGTGAGACTTTCCGTGTTAATTTCTTCCGCTATCATATTCGTCGAAACGGCAACTCCATCGTTATTCGCTCCACTTACAAAGATGATGCCCTGTATTTTTACTTGGCTTGCCGCGCAGCCAGCGGGCACAAGGTCAAGATCGCTTTTCATGGTGAGCACCCTTTTTATAACCAAGACTCCATTGAGGAATATCAGGGAGGGGGCAACTATCACCTGGTATCCATTTTTGATCTTCAATATTTACCCGCTCATATCGATGAGCACTGCCAGCGCTTAAGCGGCTATTCAGAATACTGGTCTTATAGCTTCTTTATTCCGCACCTGGGAAAAGTTGAGGTAAATAATCACACGTCCGATCCGAAACAGCCTTTCTATAATCTCGATTTCGATCAGCCGGAGCGAAAGTTAAAAATATTCCAGTCGGCTACTGAGAAGGGTGGCTCTTACTACTTTCGCGATTCCCTTACGACCGAAAAGCTTGTGCAGTTATTTGAAGATATGAAGGCAGAGCTACAGGCGGAAGAGGCTACGGCGATCCTGGGGTGTTTTGAGCCTATCCACCAAGCGTACTATGACATAGAGAGCACGATTGAAACTGAAGACAATCTCGCCTCGGTTGTGGAAGATCTTACCGGATACAGACAGTGTATCCATGGCAGTCCCGCTCACTATGAGGTGAGTGAAAATGCAGATGGATCTGTTGCTGTACAGGCTTACTATTTTCAGGCGGCCGTGGGTTATAGCTGTACGATCAGTGATAAGGATTCCGTTGACGGCCATATCTATTTGGACAAACTGCACGATTTGGATTTCTACGAGCAAATGTGCCGCGCTATTGCCAAACATCTATGTCCGACGATGCCGACCGTTGAAGATTTAGATGAAGTGCAAATCTATTATCACAAGGACTCAGACCGAAAGCTGATCGCCAGTACATTTGAAGAGACGGATATCACTGCAGTATTTATTCAGGTGAAATAAAAAAGGGGAGGTTAAACCTCCCCGCAATAGCGGTTTCCCGCCTGTGAGACCAAATTAAGGATTGTAGAATTCGCCGTTTTTGCGCAGGTAGAACCAGTAGTTAACCACCAGGCAGACCGCGTAGAAGATGGCAAAGCCTGCCAGTGCGTATTCCGGAGTAGTGGCTTTGATCTGCTCACCGAAAACTTTGGGAATGTAGAAGGCACCGTAGGCGGCTACTGCAGAGGTCCATCCCAATACCGGGCCGGCCTGTTCTTTCGGGAACACCATGGCGATGGTGCGGAAAGTGGAACCGTTGCCGATGCCGGTAGCCCCGAACAACAACAGGAACAGCAGGAAGAAGGGCAGGAAGAACTCTTCCGGTGAGGCAGAAGCGTAGGCGGCTTTCATGTAGTAAGCCACACCCAGGGCGCTACCCACCATGACCACCGCGCAGATTTGCGTAACCAGAGCACCGCCGATGCGGTCGGAAATCCAGCCACCTACCGGGCGGATCAGAGCGCCGATAAAGGGGCCCATCCAGGCGTACATCAGGGCGCTGGGGCCGTTGTTGTTGATGGTATCGTGAGTCATCACCCCGTCTACCATCACATGGCTATAACCGAAGATGACCTTGATCGCCAACGGGAAAGCAGCGGCGAAACCGATAAAGCTACCGAAGGTCATGGTGTAGATAACACTCATCACCCAAGTGTGCTTATTGTTGAAGATACGGTATTGGCGTTGCAGGCTGGTTTTGATTTCACCAGGCAGCAGTTTCAAGCCAAAAACAGTGGCAGTGATGACCAGCACCAGCACGATTTCCTTGGGCACTCCCCAGCCTGAACCGTTAGCGGCTTCAGGTAAGAGCATCCACAGACCCACGATGGCGGTGAATAGGCCGATACTCAACATCATGGTCATCTTCGCCATGGCGCCGAGAGAGCTGCCTACATCCGGGGTAACTTCATCGGTGCGCAGGTTGTTCATACCGAACCAACCGACAAAGGCCAGCGGTACCAGGAACAGCAGCCATACAAAACCGGCATTTTGAATCCACGCCTCAGAACCGGCAGGTATCTTGCCGATCAGAGAACCTGAGCTGCTCACCAGGGTCATGGGATCGCCACCAGCAGCACCGAAAGCGCCGAAGGTCATAAACAGCGGTACCAGAATTTGCATGGTGGTAACGCCAAAGTTACCCAGACCTGCATTCAGGCCCAATGCCAGCCCCTGCTTTTCCTTGGGGAAAAAGAAGCTGATGTTAGACATGGAAGAGGCGAAGTTACCGCCGCCGATACCGGATAGCAGCGCCAGCAATTGGAATACCCACAATGGGGTCTCCGGGTTTTGCAGGGCAATACCGGTGCCGAGGGCAGGGAACATCAATAGGGCAGTGGTGAAGACAACCGTATTACGCCCACCGAACAGCCGGATAAAGAAGCTACTGGGGATACGCAGGGTGGCACCGGTAAGGCCGGCAATCGCCATTAGGGTAAACAGGTCGGCCTTGGCAATAGGAAAGCCGAGATTGAGCATTTGAACGGTGATGATGCCCCAGTAGAGCCATACGGCAAAGCCGCACAGCAAACTGGGAATGGATATCCACAAATTCCGGTTTGCAATTTTTTTGCCCTTAGACTGCCAGAACTTGCTGTCCTCTGGGGTCCACTCGGTGATGTCAGACACGGCGGCCACTCCTCCTCGAAATGATTCGTGCCACCACTATGGGCCGCGCCTTCAGCCCGCTCAATTACCTACAGTAAGTACTCCCTTTGTCCCCGCGCGTAAATAGCTACCTCTTTGGGGGTAAGCGCAGTCGGTGGGCGCTGTGGTAAAGTCATTGTTTAGATTTAAACCAATTTCCATCACTGAATTAGGGCCCCCCATGACTTCTTCTGCCACGATAATGATGGTTGATGACCACCCCCTGTTCCGCAAAGGCCTCAAGCAGCTGTTTGCGATGGAGCCCAGTTTGGAGTTGGTGGCTGAGGCCAGTAGCGGAGAGGAAGCACTGGAACTGGCCAAGCAGCATGAGCCGGACCTTATTCTACTGGACCTGAATATGCGGGGCATGGACGGGCTCGACACCTTGCGCGCGATGCGCGCCGCCGATGTGGCCTCGCGTATCGTGATACTCACAGTTTCCGATAATAACGCCGATGTGGTGTCCTGCATCCGCGCCGGTGCTGATGGCTACCTGCTCAAGGATATGGAGCCTGAGGATATTCTCGACCAGGTGATCCAGGCCACCCACGGCAAGCTTGCCATCAGCCAGCGCCTCACTGAGATCCTTGCCTCAGCCCTGCGCAAGCCGGATAACTCTGGAGCGGATACGCTCTCAACGCTCACCAGTCGCGAATACCAGATCTTGCAATTGATCGCCGATGGCCTCAGTAACAAGTTAATCGCCCGTGAACTGGATATCAGTGATGCCACGGTGAAGGTTCACGTTAAACACTTATTGAAAAAGTTGGGCATGCGCTCCCGAGTGGAAGCCGCTGTGTGGATGGTCAACCAGAAGCGTCCGGAGTCCCACCAGGACCGGGCACACTGATACCCGCAGTTCCCCCAATACCAAAGGAATGAAGTGAGAGGTTTTCCATGCCCGCGATTGATTGTTGTAGCCAACCTGGCCTAATGCCGATAGAGAGTGCCCGCGAAACACTATTACAGGCGCTGAAGCCGGTGAGTGGAACGGAGGTGATTTCCCTGGCTCAGGCGACGGGACGAGTTTTAGCGGAAAATGTTGTTTCCACCGTGAACCTGCCACCCTGCGACAATTCAGCCATGGATGGTTACGCCCTGCGTTTCGAAGACCTGGCCAGCGGCTTGCCGCTGGAGCTGATCGGCAAATCCTTTGCCGGGGCGCCCTTCGATGGTGTAGTGAATCCGGGCACCTGCGTACGCATTATGACCGGAGCCGCCCTACCCGCCGGAGCCGATACTGTGGTGATGCAGGAAAATGTCGACGCCCAGGGTGAGTCGATACGAATTACCTGTGATGTGCGCCCCGGCGATCATATCCGTCGCTGCGGTGAGGACGTGGCTGAAGGCTCCAGTTTGCTACAGGCCGGAGAGCGTATCAGCGTTCCACATATCGCCCTGATTGCCGCCGTCGGTGTTGGCAACGTCACCGTAGTGCGTAAGCCAGTAGTCGCACTATTCTCCACTGGCGATGAACTGCGCCAGCCAGGGGATGCACTGAGCAAGGGCGATATCTATGACAGCAATCGCATTGCCCTACTGGCAGCACTCGCACAGATGGATTTGGACGTTTTGGATCTGGGCATACTGCCAGACAACAAACAAACCATCAGTGATGCTCTAGAGCGCGCAGCTAAAGAGGCGGATGCCATCATTACTTCCGGTGGCGTTTCCGTTGGTGAGGCAGATTACACTCGCGAAGTATTAGAAGAGCTGGGCGAGATCGGTTTCTGGAAAGTGGCCATGAAACCCGGCAAGCCATTTGCCTTTGGTTTCCTACAGGGAACCCCTTTCTTCGGTCTACCCGGAAACCCGGTTTCCGCATTGGTTACTTTTTACCAACTGACAGTACCCGCCCTCGGCGTGATGAAAGGAATTAAATGGAGTGGCCCGCAGACCTTACAGGCCAAACTGTTAAAACCCCTGAAGAAAAAACCCGGTCGCACTGATTTCCAGCGAGGCGTTTATCGATCTGATGAGAATGGTGAACTGGTGGTAGAACCAGTGGGTGCACAGGGTAGCCATATTCTTACCGGTCTGGCTGCGGCCAACTGCTTTATTGTATTGGCGCGGGAAAGTGGCAGTGTGGAGGCTGGGGATCGGGTGGCGATTGAGCCTTTGGGGGTGCCGTTGGGGTAGGGGGAGGATTAGCTTCGCCCTTTAGGCTCGCTGCTCTACGGCGGCTTTGCTGCCTCCGAGTCGAACCTGAGTTCGAACAAAGCCTGGGAGTAAGCCATATACAAAGAAGCCCGCTTATAGCGGGCTTCTTTGTATATGGCCCGCCCGAGAGGATTCGAACCTCTGACCTTCGCCTCCGGAGGGCGACGCTCTATCCAGCTGAGCTACGGGCGGTTACTTGGCTATCTGTGCCAATGGGAGGCGGATTATACCGAAGCTGGGGGGTAGGTGAAAGGACATTGTGCGGGGTTATATAGTCTTTGGCAGGGGGCGGTGCAGTGCTTATAATGCGCGGCGTAGAAGTTTGCGGCAGTACATTGAACGTTTGCGGGCCAACTCACTTCGGCCCTTTGGGGGAATATGATGAAGAGTATTTTGGGTATTGTGGCGGCACTGGCCGTCAGTGCGGCTGCGGCAGTGGCCCAGCAGTCTGTTAATGAAGAGATCGCAGAGCGAATTGCTCCGGCGGGTGAAACCTGCATGCAGGGCGAAGAGTGTGCGGCTGCGGTAGTGGCGGCTCCAGAGGGCGCTAGTGCTGGTGGGCGCAGTGGAGAGGATATCTACAATGCAAGCTGCCAAACTTGCCACGCAGCGGGTATAGCGGGAGCACCTAAGTTTGGTGATGCCGCTGCCTGGGCCCCGCGTATTGCCAAAGGCATGGATACTCTCTATACCAATGCCATCAATGGTATCAATGCCATGCCACCCAAGGGTCTGTGTATGGATTGTAACGATGATGAGATCAAAGCGGCTGTGAACTATATGGTGGATAACAGTAAGTAAGCTGTTTATTCGCTATCGAAAAGGCCGCTCATTGAGCGGCCTTTTTTGTTTGTGCGTATTGGGTTGTGGAGCTCCACGATCAGCTTTTAGTTTGCGCTATCTAGTGTTGCCATTTAATAGTTTTTAGCTATAGCTGTTAATTTCTTACAACACGGTACAAATGGTTTTTAATGAGGCAAAATATAAATAAAGTTGTATCTGGCTGTGGAGCTACTATTGGATTTATAAAGTGGCTTCCGATTATAGGTTTTTAAATGACTAGGACATATACCGTGAAAACCAAGACTGGATCTGTTCAAGTACAGGATAAAGTAATTGCAGGACGTGTCGTTAAGGTTGCGACATCTGCAGAAGTCAAGAAAGCAACTAGTAAAACGATCTCTAAATATCGTAAAACACTGGAAGCACTAAAGGACCGCTAATGTTTGATTCCAATGGACTGGTTCATCTTGATGCCAAGGATGTTCAGGCAACACATGATGCGATCATAGATACTATTGGCGGTTTACCCGGGAACCGTGAAAATATGTCTATCGAAGCTCCTTTACACCGGGTACATTTTACGCTGGCTTATTCTAATGACCTTTCAAATGTCTTTGATGTTGCAGCATTCTATGCCGAAGCTATTTCTCGAGGGCATGTATTCGCAGATGGAAATAAGCGGACAGCTACAGTCTGTATGTTGGACTTTCTTGAACTGAATGGGGTAGCTATTGAGTTAAACAATAGCTTACTCACAGACAAGATAGTTGATTTGGCGGAAGGAAGAATTGACTTTAAGGTAATGTCTCGGTGGTTGGCACAGTGCGCCAAGGAATCGTTTACAGCATAAAAGAAAGGCCGCTGATTGGGCGGCCTTTTTTGTTTTGGATATCTGCTTTTGCGGGTACGGCAATATTTGAAAATATTTAACCAGTAGGAGGTTAATCAAACATACTCAACAAAGACCCCAGAGTTTCCTCCCCCTTCGCCTGATTCTGCTCCGGCGTAGACTTACCAAATCCTTCCAGCAACACATCTTCTTCCGGCAATTCGTCAATAAAGCGGCTGGGTGTGGTGTCCTGGGTTTCGCCGAACTGTTTGCGCTTGCCTGCCAAAGTCATGGTGAGGGTGCGTTGGGCGCGGGTAATGCCCACGTAGGTGAGGCGGCGTTCCTCTTCAATATTGTCGTCTTCAATACTATTGCGGTGAGGAAGTAAGTTCTCTTCCATACCGATCATAAACACGTGGGGGAACTCCAGGCCCTTGGCTGCGTGCAGGGTCATCAGGCTGACCTTATCGGTGGCTTCCTCTTCTTCCTGGCGCTCTAGCATATCTCGCAGGATCAGTTTGGAGATGGCCTGTTCCAGGCGGATATCCTGCTCCAGTTCATCATCGGTGCCTTCCATAATCTTGTTGAGGCTTTCCAGCAGCCAGTAAACATTCTCCATGCGTTTCTCGGCTACTTTCTCGCTACTGGCGTTTTGCGAGAGCCAGCCGGCGTAGTCGATATCGTCGAGCATCTCGCGCAGGGCGCCGTTGGCGGTGGTATCGCGACAGTTGCGCTGCACTCCTTCGAGCCATAGGGCGAAGCGATTCAGGCGCTCGTAGCCCTGCTCGTTGATATGCTCTTTAAAGCCCAGCTCCGAGCAGGCTTTGAGCATGGAGACCTCGCGGCCCTTGGCGTAGTTGCCCAGGGCCTCCAGGCTGCTAGTGCCTATCTGGCGGCGCGGGGTGTTGATAATACGCAGGAAGGCGTTGTCGTCGTCTGGGTTTACCAGCAGGCGCAGGTAGGCCATCACGTCCTTGATCTCGGCGCGGGCGAAGAAGGAGGTGCCGCCAGACATCTGGTAGGGAACCTGATGTTCTTGCAGTTTCATCTCGAGCAGGCGTGCCTGGTGGTTACCGCGGTAGAGCACGGCGAAATCCATAAACTTGCAGCCGCGGCGGCTCTTTTGCAGGAAGACCTCGTTGGCGACTCGCTCTGCTTCTTCGGTTTCATTGGCCACCTTGAGTACGCGAATCTCTTCACCCAGGCCGCGATCGGACCACAACGCTTTATCGAAGTCGTGTGGGTTGTGGGCAATCAGGTGGTTGGCTACTTTGAGGATGCGGCTGGTGGAGCGATAGTTCTGCTCCAGCTTGATCAGACGCAGGTTGGGGAAGTCGCTCTTGAGCGCACTCATATTCTCCGGACGTGCGCCGCGCCAGGCGTAGATAGATTGGTCGTCGTCCCCTACCACGGTGAGGCCGCCGCGCCCACCGACCAATAGTTTTACCAGCAGGTACTGGGAGTTGTTGGTGTCCTGATATTCGTCCACCAGCAGGTAGCGGATCTTCTTGCGCCAGCGTTGTAGCAGCTCCGGGTCCTTGTCGAACAACTGTACCGGCAGCTGGATCAGGTCGTCGAAGTCGACCGCATTGTAGGCTTTGAGGGCTACACAGTAGCGGTCGTAAGCGATGGCGATGGCCTGCTCACCGGGGCTTTGCGCCTGCTCCAGGGCACGGCGCGGGGTGAGCATATCGTTCTTCCAGTTGGAGATCTGGGTTTGCACCCGGTCGAGCAGGTCGGTATCCAGGTCGCCATCGCGCAGCATCAGTTCCTTGATCAGGGCGCGGGCGTCTTCGGCATCGAAGATGGAGAAGCCGGGCTTAAAGCCGGCTGCGCGGTATTCCTTGCGCAGGATGTTCAGCCCCAGGTTGTGGAAGGTGGACACAGTGAGGCCGTGGCTCGCCTTGGAGCGCTTGCCGTCCGTGCCCGCCAGCAGCTTGCTGACCCGTTCCTTCATCTCCCGCGCGGCCTTATTGGTGAAGGTCAGGGCGGCGATATTGCGCGCGGCGTAGCCACATTGCTCGACCAGGTAGGCGATCTTGCGGGTGATAACGCTGGTCTTGCCGGAACCGGCACCGGCCAGTACCAGGCAGGGACCATCGACATACTTCACGGCTTCAGACTGGCGGGGGTTGAGCTGGGTCATAGATGGGGTTGCATCTTTGCGTGACGAGAAAGCGGGGGATTCTATCAGCCTTGACTCAAATCCTCCCAGCATGAGTGTGAACGCCCGGCCACAGATGTACTTTGCCGGTGGAATTGACTATAACTGCGCCTCATTCATTGAATCGATAGTCCCATGCAGCAACCCATCGCCGGTTATCACCTGGATGAAGAAGACCACTGGGTAGCCGAACTTACTTGTGACCATTTCCAGCATGTGCGCCACAATCCGCCCTGGACCAGCAGGCCCTGGGTGATTACCGGGGAGGGGCGAGATTCCATGCTGGGCTATCCACTGAACTGTAAGAAGTGCGATGAGGGCGCGCCGCCCGATACATTCAATAAGGCTTTAAAACCATGACAAAAATCTGGGTCGATGCCGATGCTTGCCCGGTAGTCATCAAGGAAATTCTGTTCCGCGCCGCCGAGCGCACCGCCATCGAGATGACCCTGGTGGCCAATCAGGCGGTGCGAGTGCCGCCATCGCGCTATATCAAAGCCCTGCAAGTTAGCGCCGGTTTCGATGTGGCCGATAACGAAATTGTACGGCGCTGTGAGGCGGGAGATCTGATTATCACCAGTGATATCCCCCTGGCATCGGAAGTGATTGACAAAGGTGCTGAGGCCCTCAATCCTCGTGGCGAGCGTTATACCAAAGCGAATATCCGTGCACGCCTGAATATGCGGGATTTTATGGATACCCTGCGCTCCAGCGGCGTGCACACCGGCGGGCCACCGGCCCTGAACCAGGCGGACCGCAAAGCCTTCGCCGATCAGTTAGATCGGTGGTTGGCAGAAAGTCGCAAGTAAGTCGAAGGGAAATCGCCTTGGAACATTTAAGCCTGAAGCCAATAGAAATGTGGCAATTCCCAATATTGATGTCCTGGTTGCCAGATAGGGAGCAGTGCCAACAGTGGGGTGGTCCCGATTTCAGGTTCCCGTTTAATCAGGGATCTTTTTTGGAGGACTGTCGTTGGCCGGAGTTGCCCAGTTACGCACTTCAGGATAGCGACGGCGATGTGTTGGCTTTCGGCCAATATTACCAACACCTGGGCCGCTGCCATCTGAGCCGCTTAATTGTCTCCCCCAGTCATCGCGGAGCCGGGTTGGGGCGCGCTCTGGTAACCCAACTTGCACAAACCGGTGCTAGCGCCCTGGATGCAACAGAGTGCTCCTTATTTGTCCTGCGTACTAATACAGCGGCACGCACTCTCTACGAGAAGTTGGGCTTTGTGGGGGCTACTTATCCAGGGCAGCGAGAATGGCTGGACCGGTGTGATTTTATGGTCGCACCGTCTAGAGCTTTTCAGAAGAAACAAAATACTGAGTAGCGAATATCCCATGCTTGAATTAATACAACCCACGACCGAACGCTTGCAGCTGCGCCAGTGGCGAGAGGAAGATAAGCCTGTATTTTCCGAAATGAATGCCGACCCCAGGGTGATGGAATTTTTCCCCTCACTGCTGACGCGGCAGGAGAGTGATGCCGGTGTCGATCGCAGTATTGCGCATATTGAGAAGTATGGTTGGGGCTTCTGGGCATTGGAGATGAGAGAGACAAAGGAGTTTCTCGGGTTTGTCGGTATGAAAAATGTGACCGACGATTTACCCTTTGCACCGGCAGTAGAGATTGGCTGGCGTTTGGCCTTCCCCTACTGGGGAAAGGGCTATGCCAGTGAAGCTGCCAGGGCATTTTTAGATGTAGCTTTTAATACCCTGAATTTCAGTGAAGTGGTTTCCTTTACGCCCTTACAAAATATTCGTTCCCAGCGGGTAATGGAACGGCTGGGTATGCAGAGAAACACCCTTGTCTTTGAACATCCTCTGGTTCCCAGTGAAAGCCGTCTACTGCGGCACTGCCTGTATCGGTTAAGTGCTGATGATTGGAAAAAAATTTAATGTAATTAGCTTCCGTTAGCACGGGAACCATTACTTTTACTTGAGTTCGGATAGGTGGGTGAATATGAGGTTCGCCTCTTTACCAACAATAACCAAGCAAATGTAGCCTCGCCTTTAATTTCAGGTGAGGGCAGGGAGTTCTCGCTATGGGTTTTCTTAAATCGATATTTATAACGGCAACTGGTTTTCTGCTAGCGGCTTTTCATCTCGGCGTGTCCGCCGAGCCTCTACTCAAAGTCAGTAAACGCCCGGATGGATCAGCGCTTTATTGGGCTTTAGAGCAACCATCGACTAACGGAAAATATGGTTTGTTCCTGATAGCTCAGGGTTCCGGCTGCCTGCCAGCTGTAAAAATACTACCATCCAACAGGCAAAAGAGCTGGCGGCAGGATATGCTGTTTTAATGGTAGAAAAATATGGTGTAACTCATTCCGACAGCCCGGAAGAGCAATTTAAAGATTGTTCAAAAGAGTATGTAGCTAACCACACCGTTGAGCAGCGTGCGGTAGATGTAGAGCAAATTGTTGACGAACTGCGCGGGGCTGATTGGTGGAATGGCAAGCTGGTCATATTTGGTGGTTCCGAGGGTGGTGATCTAGTTGCACGACTGGCGCCCAGGCTAAATCCCGATGCCGCAGTGGTCTTTTCAAGTGGGTTGGGAAAGTCGTTCCCACAAGTGTTAAAGAGTTTGGTTCCTCCTCATGTAGTTAAAGAGGTGGATGCCAAACTCGCCTATGCTCGAGCTAATCCTAAAAGCGCGGAAGTCTGGGGTGGAAACTCTATGCGTTGGTGGGCCGATGTCGTCGATCGGGTACCGGTCAATGACTTACTGAAAAGCCATGCCCCTGTATTATTGATCCAGGGTACAGAGGATAAGTCTGCCCCGGTCAGTTCCGGCCGTGCAGCGCGAGATGCCTATGCGTCAGCCGGACGTTGTGAGCTGACATATTGGGAGTACCCCGGTTACGATCACTATATGACAGATATGGATGGTGTAAATCATCGGGGAGAGGTCTTTGAAAGAATTACTGGGTGGATTAACAAGACTGCACACAATGGGGCCCCTGGGTGTATCTCTGGTGCAGGTAAAAACAGAGACTGATCGATGAATATAAGAATTAAATCAGCCGCAATACTAATGGCAGTTTATCCCAGTTTTTTGGCAGCGGAAAATTTTGCTGTATTGCCACAACTGGAAACCTACAAAGTACCAGAATCCTGGCGTCAGCCAGTAGCGCCTCTAAAAATAGCAGATAATACATGGCAAATAGGTACCCAGGGAATTACCTCACTGCTATTAAAAGGCAAAGAAGGCTCGATTCTAATTGATGGGGGCATGGAGCAGACGGCCGAGCATTTATTGGAGAATATACGCAGATTGGGAGTCGCCCCCACGGACCTCAAATTAATCTTACACAGTCAGGCCCATGCAGACCACATTGGTTCCTTAGCCAAGCTAAAACGCGTGACTGGTGCTCAGGTAGTAACCAATGCGGAGTCAGCCGTGCTGATGGCTCGCGGCGGCGCCAATGATATCCACTTTGACGATGAAATTTTATATCCCCCAATAAAGGCGGATCGTATTCTGCATGATGGCGAGCAAGTGGTTCTCGGAGATTTGCGTTTACGCGTACATTTTATCCCAGGCCATACCCCGGGCAGTATGGCCTGGACCTGGGAAGATAAAGTGGATGGTAAAACTGCAGATATAGCTTATGTGGATAGCCTTACAGCGCCAGGTTATCAACTGATTGATAATCGTCGCTACCCCAATATCGTAGAAGACTTCCGCACAAGCTTCGCCCGTGTACAGGATTTTCCTTGTGATTTACTACTTACCCCTCATGCACCTGCCAGCGGCTGGGAGTTTAAAAACATAGCTATACAGAAGAAAACAGTAAGTTGTCGTCAATATGCACAGAAAGCGGAAGCAAAATTAAATAAAAAGCTAGAGGCTGAGAGAGATACAGCTAATTAGATATTGGCGATATAAAATATGGCCTGGCAAAATTAATGCCGGGCCAAAAATTGATGTACCTTTGGCACAAGATAGAAGTACATCAGTGGAACCAGAATAGCGGTCATTATTAGCGCTTTTAAACTAATTGCAATTTTTAATTCCAGTGCCTGCATCCCTAGTAGTAATAGTGTAACAATAGGGTAAATCAGTGCCCATATACACAGGGCGTGTAGTAATGGTTTCTTCATTTATTCAATTCCTTCATAAAGTTAGATATTGCCTTAAAATATCCAGGCAATATTTCCTGTAAAAAATTTTCCCCACTCTTAGTGAGTGCTACACATTTTGCCCGACCATCACTGGAATTTGTTTCCATAGCGATAAGCTCATCTTCCACCATACTTTTCAGGGTTCGTGTCATTACGGGGCGAGAAACATCGATGCGCTCTGCGATTTCTGAAGCTAATAAGCTGTCTCTTTGCGGCTCCCGGTCGATAACGATCATCACTAAGAAACGCAGCTGGGAAGTTCCGTGCTTGGAAAAATAGCCCTCCAGTTCCCGCAAAAGCAGGCTCGTATCCCGCATCATGGTAAGAGCACCCTGAACGGCAGTGGGATCTTTTACAGAAAACCGTTTGGCATATCCCTCAACCATCTGTTGCGAGGGAAGTTCTTTAAGAAAAAACATTACGCCAGTCTCTCCAACTTATTGATCTCCACCGGCTCTTTTAGCCACTCTTGATAGGCTTCGAATATCGGGGCGATATAGGGCATGGCGTAATGTTTATCGAGATCCTCCTGACTGCGCCACTCTTCGTATAAAAACAAACACTCCCCGTCTTCGTGCACAGCAAACTGTAGACAGCCTTCTTCCTTAAGGGTATTTGGCACTATGGAGAGAATGGCTTGTTTGGCCTGCTCGAAGAATTCGGCCTTGGGGGAAATTCTGGCGATAATGAAGAGATTGTGATTCATAAGAGCGACTCATCAAGATTAACATAGTTACCATGATAACTATATTGTTGTGATGGTCAATAGAACAATGGTTTCTATACCAAATTAGGATAATGTTATTTATTAATGGCAGGTTTGAAGAAATGCTTTCTAGCTTTAAGAAATTACTGCCTGGCGCCTATCCAAATTGCGATAAGCCAAGGCCTCAGCAATTTGTGCTGAGCTGATCCTCTGCAAACTAGCGAGGTCCGCGAGGGTGCGGGCTACTTTAAGTACCCGGTGGTAACTGCGTGCGGAGAGCCCCAGTTTTTCTACTGATTGCCGTAATAGGTGTTTCTCCTCTTCCCCCAGGGCGCAGTGGGTTTCCAGTTCTGCGCCCTTTAACAGGCTGTTGGTGGTTCCCTGTCGCTGAATTTGCAGTTGCCGTGCGGCACAAACCCTTTTCCTGACACATTCCGAAGGTTCTCCGGGCGCTGAGTCTTGTAATTGCACGGCATTCATAGAGCCCACTTCCACTTGCATATCGATACGGTCCAGCAGGGGGCCGGATAACTTACTGCGGTAGCGGTCTATCTGGTCTGGGGTGCAGCGGCAGCGCGGTTCCCCTTGATAGCCACAAGGGCAGGGGTTCATTGCGCCTACCAGTTGGAAATGAGCCGGATAGGTGACCTGGGCGCGGGCGCGGGAAATTCTCACTTCGCCATTCTCCAGCGGCTCTCGCAGTATCTCCAGGGCATTGCGGGGAAACTCGGGCATTTCATCCAGGAAGAGCACACCGCGATGGGCGAGAGAAATTTCGCCAGGTCTCGGGGTACTGCCACTGTAAATTACATAAATAGATGCGACAATCTCTACACAATAGCTGTACCTATATGAAGAATTTAAGGCAATTATTGCGACATCTTTAAAGGAATAGGTGCGATGCAGTCCATAAAAGAGCCAAATAGCTGCGACAAGTTTAATTCTGCCCCAAAACAGACACGAAAGATCAATCCAACTAGGCGTAGCGTCTCCGGGCAATATGCATTTAGGGGAGATAGGGCAATCCCTTTCGAATCCACTCTCGAAAGGGATTTCCTTGTTAGATGTGAATTTGACCTATCTGTACTAGATGTCATTCCCCAGCCAGTTGAGGTGCCATTCACTGATTCAAATGGTGGCAAGTACATTTATACGCCAGATTTTCTAGTTTATTATCATTTAGGTACTGGATCGCATGTTAATTATCCAAAACCATTACTTATCGAGGTGAAACCTACGGAACAATGGCGTTCCCACTGGCGAAAATGGTTACCAAAATGGAAAGCTGCCCTCAGATATGCAAAATTTCAAGGGTGGGGATTTCATATTTATGATGAATCAAGGATTCGCGATATCTCTTTTAAAAATATTAGATTCTTGGATCGTTATCGACGTATGAATGTCGACCAAGAAGAGCGAGATCAATTAATTATTTGCATTCAAGAAATGGGGTCTTGTTCTATTGAATACCTGCTTGCGCGATACTTTTCGGGTATATATAAAGATCGAGGACTTGCTCTAATTTGGCATTTACTATCCGTTAGAAAACTTGAATGCGATATTTCAATTCCTTTGAATGTATCTACTGAATTGTGGGTTCCTGAACATGGATGATGAATATCAAGGATACATGAATGACGAAAAATTCAAGCCTAAACGTTCTCGTTTACTTATAGATGTTGATGCCATAGTTCAAAAGGGCAATGATGTATATCGAATTATACAGGTTTTAGATTTTAACTCTGTTATTGGTGTTGATCTTGTTTCTGGTAGAACCGCGAACTTACGAGTTGGTGAACTTAGGGCGGTCGAGGATGATTCTGCGAGCCTACATGTAGAACTAGAAGAAATAGGTGATAAAGACTGGCAGGTTGCTCAGAAACGATATGCAGCGATAAGCCCTCTTGTAGGAAAGCTTACTATTGGAAGAGAAGATGCAGAACTAAGGGCTGAGGAAATTGGTGTAAATGTTGCCACACTTTATAGATGGTTAAAAAAGTTTAATGCAACGGGTTCTGTAATATCTTTGATCCCAAGGAAAAGAGGGTGGAAGTCAGGTAATCGTAGAATATCGTTAGATACCGAAGCGTTAATAACAGATGTAATTGATAACTTTTATCTTACACCACAGCGCCCTACATCTAAACAAGCAGTAACTGAGATTTTACGAAGATGTAATGAGAAAGGAATCGAGCCACCATCTCATACGACAATTAGAGCTAGAATAGCTGAAATTCCTGAGCGAGATAGACTCCGTGCGAGGGGATATAGAGAGAAAGCAATTAATCGCTTTACACCAGCGCCAGGTAGTTTTCCAAATGCGGATTACCCACTGTCAGTTATCCAAATTGACCACACTCCCGCAGATATTATTCTAGTTGACGATATACATCGATTGCCTGTGGGGCGCCCATGGATAACTCTAGCAATTGATGTTTTTTCAAGAGCTGTGACGGGATTTTATTTATCATTTGACCCTCCATCTGAAACTTCTGTGGCTATGTGTGTAGCTAGTTCCATTCTGCCAAAAGAAGAGTGGCTAATTACTCATAACATTGACGTTGAGTGGCCGGTGTGGGGCATCCCTAGAACTATTCATGTGGATAACGGTGCTGACTTTCGTTCAAATTCTTTTCAGAAATCCTGTTTAGCTTATGGGATAAACCTTGAATTCCGTCCTGTTCGTCAGCCTCGTTACGGTGGGCATATTGAACGCTTATTGGGAACATTACTCAGGGAAATACATGTGCTACCTGGTTCTACCTTTTCATCTATTAAAGAACGGGAAGGATATGATTCAGATAAAAAATCAGCCATGACACGATCAGAATTTGAAGTATGGCTGATGACAATGATATCTAAAGTATATCATCAAAAAGTACATTCTCGTATTGGTATGACTCCATTAAAAAAATGGGAGTTAGGAATTTTTGGCGATAGTGTAACTCCAGGTGTCGGTTTGCCTGCAAGACCAGCTGATCGATTAAGTGTTTTACTCGATTTTTTACCATCTTTTTTTCGTACCGTTCAAACATTCGGCGTGATGGTGGATAATTTGACATATTATGCTGAAGCATTACGACCCTGGATCAATGCAATTGATAGTGACAATGGAAATAAAAGAAAATTGTTATTTCGTCGTGACCCAAGAGATATTAGTTCCCTGTGGTTTTTTGACCCTGATATAAAACAATATTTTAAAATCCCCTTCGCAGATCAGGCATTACCATCAATGAGCATCTGGGAGTATAAACAAGCTCGTGAACGGCTTAAAAAGCAGGGTGCTGGAGACGTAAATGAGCATGAAATACTGCGTGCAATAACAGAATTGCGGGCTCATGTTGATCAAGCTGAAAAGAAAACCAAGAAAGCTAGGAGACAAGCTCAAAGGAGAAGAGAGCATGAGAGACCAGTTGCACAAGTATTACCGTCGGTTAAGAAAAGCACGTTACAAACGACATCGGGAGGCAAGAAAGAGCTAGATAATGACCAGTTAGTGGATGGTGATATTGATACGTTTGGAGATATATCATGAATGAATTCAACCATATTCATACAGAGTTCCAACATGTCATGACACTTTCGGCTAGTGAAAGACTTTTATTTTTGGATGAACCTCGATGGATCGGTTACGACAGAGCACAAATAATCATTGACTCATTGTGTGCCCTCATGGATAAACCTAAGAGACCGAGAATGCCAGGGCTATTAATAGTTGGCGACTCTAATAATGGGAAAACAACTATTATTCGTAGGTTTTATGATCTTTGTGGGAAAAGCTATGTTAGTAAAGATGGTGATCCCATTAAACCAATAATCTTAGCTGAAGCACCACCATCCGCTGATGAGAAAAGTCTATACATATCACTACTAGAACGTTTCTTTGCACCATATCGAGCTAGTGACTCAACGGCTAAATTACGTTATCAAGTAATTCATCTTTTCCGAACCTGCCATGTACGTATGCTGATTATTGATGAATTTCATTCTTTGCTTACTGGGACTGCAACAAAACAAAGAGAAGTCATGAATGCTATTAAGCTCCTTTGTAATGAGTTATGTATACCTATAGTTGGAGTCGGTACTCGAGAAGCTGTACGTGTTCTTCATAGCGATCCACAACATGCAAGCCGCTTTGACGTAATTACTTTACCTTTATGGGAGTTAAATAAAGATTTTCAAAAACTTCTTGCATCTTTTGAAAAGGTTTTACCCCTTCAGAAAAGATCTCGTCTGCATCAACCTGAGTTTGCATCCGCATTTCATGCCATATCTTCTGGAAACCTTGGAGATTTACATAGACTGCTTATTGAGTGTGTTCGGCATGCAATTGAATCTGGTACAGAGTGCATAACACCTAAAATCATCAAAGACAAATCATGGGTTCGACCTACTCGTGGTATTCGAGAAATTGGCTTCTAATGAATAAATGGCCAATTCGAGTGCCAATGCAGATTCAGGAAACGATTTCTTCATGGTTGGTACGCCTAGCTATAGGCCAAGGCTGTGATCCCTTAACCTTGACCGGTACTATTTGGGCAGATTGGAGAGCTTGGACATTTGATTTAGATAGAGGAATTCCGAAAGAAAGAATTGATATACTTCTTGAACTTTCAGACATCAGAAAAAGTGCCCTCAAGCAATCAGCACTAGCGTGTGAAATTTCAATTATCTCCAGTTTACCATTACTTAAGCATGGCATCTGGCCCTGGCTATTGGGAATTGGCATAAGAAATCGTCGTTATCGTGGAGGGTTACAGTACTGTCCATTATGTTTTAGTAGTGATACGCAGCCTTATTTCAGACGCCAGTGGCGGTTTGCTTGGGCTACAAATTGTGAAAAGCATAACGTACTTCTCCTTGATCGATGTATGCAATGTGCCTCTCCTGTTGAGCCACATAGATTAAGTGTGCTGCATGTAAAGCAACTATCTTTTTGCGCAACGTGTGGAATAGACTTACGCAAATGTGTTCCTCAACCCAATCTCTCTGGAGCCTTGAGATTTCAGGAGTGCGCCAGAAATTTCATAAATCTTAAACAAGGAGAAATTTGGGGAAGATCTATTGACATCAGAGAGTGGTTTGATGCGTGCAGACAATTTATAAATATGATTCGTCGTGTTGTATGTCAACCAGAATCTAAACTAGGCCGCATGTTTACTGATATTGGAGTACCTTTTCACAAAATTGAACCAGAGCAGCTAAATCTCCGTTTAGAGCTGTTGTCAGTAGGGTGTAGAGAACAACTTTTTGACTGTCTGAATACACTTATGAGTATCCATATCAACGATATTTCAAATATACTTAAGTACTATTCAATAACAAAAAACAGTTTCTGGAGCAATAATTATGAAAATCCATCGCCATTACATTTTTTAAATTCAGCTCTTTCTATACAAAATAGACGCTATAAATCAAGAACCAATAGAACCTATGGAGTACCAAAGTCCAAGATAGCAGTTCTTAAAGCATGGACAAGGCTTAAAAGGAGAGGAATAGTCGATTGAGCGATGACCTCGAGATACGTTGTGATGAATGCGGACGAAAGACGTTACATATTCATCGTAGGTACAGAGGAATTGGATATTGTGGATCATGTTATGCAAGGGAATTCCGTATAATTCCTTGTCCGAATTGCTCATCGAAAGCACGATTGCCTAAAAAGATTCAAGATGCTTGGTGTCGATCCTGTGAAAAGCTTACCCCCTGTATACGTTGTGGAAGAGTCCATAGCTCAACAGGGAAATTGACTTCTTATGGACCTGTTTGTGCTTCATGTGCTTCTTATTTCCGACCTGAAGAGCCATGTGAGTGCTGTGGAAGATTATCTCGTCGTTTAACAAAAGTTAACCGTCTAGGAGATGAATTAAGACGTTGTGATTCGTGCGCAAGAAAAGATTTCGGTACGTGTAAAAATTGCCATCGTTTTCGCTATCTTTACTTTATGTGTGGAGAGTTATTATGTAAACCTTGTATTTCTGTTGGTTCGCTATTATGTCAAAATTGTGGAGCCTCAATGCCAGCGGGACGGGGTAGACAATGTGAAGGATGTTACTGGGCTTTTCTAGTTGAAAAGAAAATTACGATTAATGGGGCTCTTCTTGAATGTGTAGATATAAAAAATTTGTTCGAAGAGTATATTTACTGGCTTTGTGATAGATCAGGCCATAAAAAAGCAGCCCTATCCATTGCTAAAGATGTGTTGTTTTTCCGATGTATAGAAAAAAAGTGGATAAATATACCTTCTTACACAGATTTATTGACTTTTTTTGGAGCTGGAGAATTGAGGCGCTTCATAAACATTGTTAAGTGGTTGTCGGAATCTGGATATATCGCTATAGACTCAGTAGAGAAAAACAAAATTACTGAAGAACAACGAATTGTGCGTATATTAAAAAGGCTTCAGCCTGGCTCTGTTGCGTCAGAAGTAGTTTTAAAGTATGAAAAAAATTTAAGGTCCAAATTAGCTAACGGAAAGCTTACTCTTTTGACCATTAGGCTGTCACTTAGCGCAGCGACTGGTTTAATGCTTGAGCAGTTTGCAAGTAACGATACTTTGCCTAGCAAAGAATCGTTAGTTAAATATTTATCACAGCGTCCTGGACAACTGGCTACAATTTCTGTTTTTATTAGATTTCTCAATAAAGAGATGGGACATGATCTTACATGTGAGTCCACAGAATTAAAAAAAATAGTAGATAAAAAAAGAAAGATAATTTTGGAAAATAAGCTTTCCCGTCTTTCCAGAAAAAAGTGGACAAAGAATGACCTGTACCAATGGGTTAAAATTACTTTAGAATATTTTCATGATCAGAAATGCATAAGGAAAAAGGATCTACTTGGACTAGAAGATTTTGTTTTAAGTAGCAAGAAGGATCTCTATGTTATTCTTGGCGGAAAGAAATATTATATTCCATTGCCTTCATTTGGAGGTACGTAGTAGAAAACTGACATGAAAAATCTCGTTATAAAGGCATAGGATAGTTTCTAGTACATGGTTTGAATTCGGTGATTCTGAAGGAAATGGCACTATCTTCCTGGACAATTTGGGGTGCTTACTATATCCTAAACGACTGAACTACAGAATTTCTTATTAGCGAGTCAATTACATTGAAAGCTGCGCCAACATTTATTGATCTTTTTTCCGGTTGCGGAGGACTTTCTCTCGGTCTTCTATCTTCAGGTTGGCGAGGACTTTTTGCTGTAGAGCGATCCCCACATGCATTTTCTACATATCGTCATAACTTGGTTGATAATAAGAAATTTAATTTTGATTGGCCTTCGTGGTTGCCTTGCAGAGAAGTGGATGTCGAAGTTTTAATAAAGAAATACTCTGTTAATCTTAAGGGCTTAAAGGGTAAAGTGGATCTTATTGCCGGTGGTCCTCCATGCCAAGGATTTTCTCCCGCTGGACGTAGAAATCCTGATGATCCAAGAAATAAAATGGCAGAAAACTATATTAAAATAGTAAAAATAGTTAAACCCAAGATGCTTCTTCTTGAAAATGTTAGAGGGTTTAATATTCCTTTCAACGGTACTTCCGGAAATGATGAATCAATTCCCTATTCTGAAGTTGTTAAGAGGAGATTAGAAGCAGTAGGATACAATGTAGAGTATCAAGTAGTTTTATCTGCGGACTGGGGCGTCCCTCAACTTCGCCCAAGATTTATTCTGATTGCTGTTAGGTCTGATATCGGTATTAACTGGAGTCCATTTATAACTCTTAAAGAAAACAGAAAAGATTTTCTCTTAAAGAGAGGTTTAAATCCAAATAGGCCTGTTACGGTTAAGCAGGCAATAGATGATCTTAAGGTGTCTAACAAAGAGCTTATTGATTGCATTGATAGTGATGTGAAAGGATTTAAACAAATACTATATCGATCCCCAAAAGGAGGCAGCAGATATATAAAGCTCATGAGGAAAGGTATGAAGCCAGATCGCATGCCAAATAGTTTGAGAATTCCAAAGCACAGACCAGAGGTTATAGACCGATTTTCACAAATTCTTACAGAAAGTCCCAAGGGTAAAAGTTTGAGTCCAGAGATAAGAGCTAAATTTAAGTTAAAAAAGCATACGATAACTCCCTTATGTCCTAACAAGCCTGCAGCGACAATAACAACATTACCGGATGACATTTTACACTATGAGGAGCCCAGGATTCCTACTGTTAGAGAAATGGCCCGGTTACAATCATTTCCTGATTGGTTTGATTTTCTAGGTAGATATACTACGGGAGGCAAATTTCGCAGAGAAATGTGTCCAAGATATACTCAGGTGGGGAATGCTGTACCTCCCCTTCTAGGGGAGGCTCTAGGTGAACTAATGTTTAGCGCCATGACAAGTACTAGAGTTTCACGACGCGAGGGTGTTCAAAACTCTGTGTCAGCTAAACGGTTTATAGGCTGATGTATTTCTCCAGGCGATCTGGAAAGTGGATCGCCAGCTGTGACAGTGTCAAATTCCAGTTTTGAATCGGGTGCGTCCAACGCTCAGAGGCTTTTAGTGTACCGGCG
>NZ_JALBWM010000319.1 GCF_023895975.1 Microbulbifer okhotskensis | reverse complement strand
TCTGGCCGTGGTTCCTACCTATTTCGCCCCTAAAACTGTCCGAAGTATTGATATAGAATACTGCGTTGGTTGTTTCTTGGAGCTATTGGAGTTTCAGCAATCCTTATATTCCTAACTATAGGATTTGTCTGGTTGTGGGATATGAACTCTATTAACTCAATCGACGAGGCTAAAGAACTTCTGAGCAAGCATGGCAGTAACGAGCACGAGCTAATAATTAATGAGTGCTCGAAGTTAATAAAGGATGGAGAAGAGCGCACTTTAATGCATGAGGATATCCCAGAAGTGCTAAAGTCGTTGTCGCCACAATATGTCCGAGCTTCAGAGTATTCATGTGAGGTAAACCTTTACAAACAGCCAGGCAAAGGAATTGGCTACTTTGTAAAAAAATCTCCTAGTGGCTCTTTCATACTTAGTTGGTTTAACCACTTTGAAAGTTGGGAAAGTCATGATATTGAAGTCAAATAGTGCACATGCCAACAATCACGGGCAGTTAGCGCCGGCCCCTATTGGGGCCTCTGCGGGACGGCCTACGCTTCGCTTCAGCCGCCCCTGCTGTGGGCGTTAGGTGATCATGAGTTCAGAAGGCATAGCTATTGTCAGCTACGTATTGTTTTTGCTTTCATGCATTGGCGGCCTGATTTCAGGTTTTTCAGCATTTTTCTACATTCTTGAGGAAAACAAACATATGAAGGAACATCGGAAGTGGGGGGCGGCAATACCATTTTCACTTTTTATGCCTTCATTCTTCACTGTCACAGGAAATAGGAATCGAAAAAAGAGCCTGAAATTTATCGGCTGCTTTCTGCTGTGTGCATTACTCGCAGGTATTGCAGGTACAATACTTCGGACAGTTTTAGGGGGCGAAATAGGTAGGAACCACGGCCAGATA
>NZ_JALBWM010000318.1 GCF_023895975.1 Microbulbifer okhotskensis | reverse complement strand
TTAGACAAGATAATTACAGTCACGATTTAAGCTGATTTATATGGGACAGCCCTGGTACTATACCGTCTTGCATCGCCTCAATACGCGATTGCATCCCGGTTAAAGGTGTGCGTATCTCATGAGCTAGATCGGAACTCATCTGTTTATACTGTCTGTTCATGTCCTGCAGCCAAGTCGCTAGGTGGTTAAAACTGTGGATAATTTCACCGACCTCATCATGCCGCTCGATGGTCATTCGGGTATCCAACTGGCCCTGCTCCAGCTGTGTAAAGTTGGTTTTTAAAACCTTCAGGGGGCGGAGAAAGTACCAAGCACCAACCCATGACAGACAAATCGCCACCAGTGATAGCGCTATCAGGGTAAGCGTAAAATCATTATTGAGCTGCTCTTTCAAGCGGTCCTGCTTCTTTCCATGGTTGGCCAGTAGCTCGGGCATCCAGATGAGAGAGTAAGTTGCGTTTTGGATCACGAACTCAAAACCTGGATGGGTAAAATTTATAATACTGTGGTAGCCGCCACTGGAGATCAACCTTAACTGGAATCCATCATTAAGGGGGCTGCTAGACAACTGAATATCTGCCTTCGAAAAATTGTCAACAAGTAGTTCCCCATCTTTAAAAATAGCAAATAGTTGATCGGAATATTGTTACTCTAGAAAAACAAGCAGACTATTAATATCACTAGTCGGTTGCTTATTTTGTATATCGGCTAGTATCTTTTCATCATCGGTCAGGGCCTCGCCGATAGTTATCGAGCTGTTGTCCTGAAAATCAATAATGGCATTACGGGCACTGATCATCGAGAGAACATAATAACTGCCCAGTAGTACCAGGGTACTGACGGCAACTAATAGTGCGATTTTGGTAGTTAGCCCTAGATTCCCACAATGACCGACACACTTGGCGATAGCAAAGGGGGCCAGCTGG
>NZ_JALBWM010000317.1 GCF_023895975.1 Microbulbifer okhotskensis | reverse complement strand
AGTTATTCAGGATGATGAAGAGGGTTTTGTTGTCGAGTTGGAGGGCATCCAATTCGCACCGGCACGAAACCAAGTGCGGGAAGACGGCACTCTCACATCCGGCGGCTTTAAGGCTTTCGAGTCCGCCAAATCTGAGCTTGCAGGCGAATAACCCATGGCCTTGACGATAGAAGACGGCACTGGCACTAGTCCGAGTGCCAACAGCTATGCCAGCGTGCAAGATTTGCGCGACTATGCAGGTGCCCGTGGGGTAGATCTGTCTGCACTACCGGATGAGCAGTGCGAGCCGCTTCTTATCAGGGCCATGGACTTCTTGGAAGGCAAGCGAGACCGGTACAAGGGGTATGTCTCAACGCAAGGTCAACCCTTACAGTGGCCTCGCTCTGATGCTTGGGGAATTTCCTATCCGGATGCTCTTTTCCCAAGTAATGAAATACCGCGGGAACTGGTATATGCACAATTGGCTCTTGCAATTGAGGCGCAGGAAAACGATTTGCAGCCCAATCGGTTGCCAACCGATACCGGGCCGATAATCAAAGAGCGTGTTGAGGGGGCGGTAGATGTGGCCTATGCCGCGCCTGTACAACAGCAGTTTACCCCCGCTTTTGCTAAGGTCGATGCTCTGCTTGCTCCACTCCTGAAAAACAACGGGCTTTTCCTAGTCCGGACATAACCTATGACCGACTTCTACAACCGTATGGCTGATACGGCTCTACGGCTTATTGCGCGTTTTGGTTCTGAGCAAACCCTGCACGATGTAATACCGGGTGTTGATGATCCGATTACCGGGCAGAGCACAGGTGATACTCCCATAAATCAACCTGTCCAAGTAATTCTGCAGGACTACAACCTTAAAGAATCCGGGATGATGTATACAGAAGGGCAGAGTATTCAGCGCGGCGATAAAAAATTGATCATTGCTGCAGCTGG
>NZ_JALBWM010000316.1 GCF_023895975.1 Microbulbifer okhotskensis | reverse complement strand
CGACCAGAGCGCTGCTTGATCAGGCCTGTTGAACACCAGAATTGACAATAACTCGTGGCCAAGTTATGGGGAACCTTTTTTCACGTGAGGCAATTTGCATACAACCATAGGCAGGAATAGTAGCTATTCATCCCCCACAATTTCGGCGAACACGCTATGAGTCTCTCGATAACACGGTCGTTGCCGGATACGTGCAACGTAGGCAGCAACCTTAGGTGATGCATCGATCAAGTTAAAGCTTATTGAGAAGTCCAGCAAACCGCCAAAGACTACGTCGGCAGTGGTAAATTGTTCACCAAGTGCCCAACCAGTTTCAGGCGTCATTGCTTCTACAGTTGCCAATACCCGAGGGACATCTCCCCACCCTGCCGACCTCGGCTCAGGATGCGTTACTCCAGATGCAGCGAGTGAGAGTGCTGGTTCAATTGTATTGCCTGCGAGAAACAGATAGCGATAATAGGTTGCACGGTCAACAGAGCCTATTTCAGGTGCAAGCTTCTTTTCTGGAAACTTGTCTGCAAGGTATGCACAAATGGCTGCCACTTCCGTAACCACTACATCACCATCTACAAGTGTAGGCAGCTTACCCATCGGGTTAATTTCCCGAAACTCCGGCAACTTATTCTCATCGGATGTAAAGTTGATGAGGATTTGTTCGTGCTGAACATCCAGCTCTTTAAGCATCCAGTCTGTGGTGACCGCTCTGCTCATTGGATTAAAGTAGTGCTTCATGTTTAGAGTTCCTCATTGCCATATGGCGAAGTTGAATAATGATGTATTGATTACGAGACGTTATTCATATTAAGAGGGAAAGAAATCTATTGAATTGAAGGATAAGGTAAATTATGCCGATCTGTGGCATATTAGATGAATGATAAATCAATACTTCGGACAGTTTTAGGGGGCGAAATAGGTAGGAACCACGGCCAGAT
>NZ_JALBWM010000315.1 GCF_023895975.1 Microbulbifer okhotskensis | reverse complement strand
ACGAACGGTACAGTGACTACGGGGCTATAGCTGCATGAAACTGTCCGAAGTGTTGATAGGGGATTCATTGGAAATTTTTTTAATAAGCCTTAATGGATGGCCCATTGCACTGTTTGAAATTTAAAATCCGGCTATTTGGATCGAAGCAACAACCCATAATTCTTAAAGGCTCATACTTGATACCAACTTATATCAGGCGGGTTAATTGTATGTCAATTACCCTACCCAGTTGAGAGCCAACGAGGTATCCATGGGGCTTATGGGGTGCGCCTATTCTTCCAGGAGAGCTAAAACTTGGACTGACTCTTCCTGCGAGAACTTCAGCCCATACTTCTCCACTATCGCCATAAACCGCTGCGCGTAGATAGCCTGGACTGGCTCATAGGGTGGCATCCACTCGTCAGGGCCTCTGTCACCCTTGCTCTGATTCCGACCGTCATCGACTAGCCATAGGTTCTCATGGTCTTCTGCAAACTGCCGCTTTAGCTCTACGCTCCAATTGGCACCGCGGTGCCCGTGAGCCCATGAAAGCGAGACGATGTGTTCAACATCTAGGTCAGAGGCCAGAAAATAGAAATTTCCAGTGTAGGGGTCCAACCATAGGCCAGTGTCAACCGTGCAACGCTTGGCATTGGTGAAGGTCACCGGGGCCAGAGAGGACTGAACTCGCAGCTCATGACGGGTGCTCTAGCAGCCTTTGTCAGAGTCCGACCAGCGTGGCGGCCACTCATGGGGGTCGTATTCGTTGGTGTTAGCTTCGGCCTTGAAACTGCCAGACAAGATAACTGGCAATAAATGGCACATGGCGACCCCTCCATATTGTTTAGAGATATCGTACCGAACACCACCGGGGAGAACAAACACAAGTGAACACAATAGAGAGTTATAACCGAATCTGGTGTTTGAGGGTTTGAAAGAAAGTAGCGTATCTGG
>NZ_JALBWM010000314.1 GCF_023895975.1 Microbulbifer okhotskensis | reverse complement strand
GGTAGAGTAAATGATGCAGTTGTTTAGTGGAAGTTCACACTCTTATCTGGGGGGGGCTGTTTAACTTGCTGTTGTGAAGCTGTCAGCGTGGCCGCTGACTTATAAGTAGGCCCAGCCCGCTAGCGACCATCGTGTGGGGGCCGGTAGCTAGAAACTACCGGCTACCCGACTTATGTATTGTATTAACTGCATTGTAGGCACGATTTTAATTTTTATTGAAATCAATGTTTACCCTTAATCTTGGTAACTATCTCATCAATTAATTCAGCAGGTAATAACGATTTAGACAAGTATTGCTGCCCCCCAGATTTAGCCACCAAAATAAGCCCTAAATCGGTTTCAATAATACGCTCGATATCTGTCCACAACAGAGCTGTTATCGTATAAGGATTCTGTGTCTGGATTCCATCCTTATCTATGGTTAATTTCACTTCACTACCGGCACTTTTCCCAAGCATCTGCCGTGCTAACCACCAAGCTCGTCGAAATCGAATGTGAATCAATTCCAGCACGCCTAATGCAATTAACGTGCAACCTGCGATCTTAGGTTGCTCAATAAATAACAGTAATCCCGCACCAGAAGATAATAATAATATAGGAAAAAGATAATTGGGCTTGACATTTTTCCCATAGGGTAGAGACTGATCAAAGCATTCGGCAAGGAAATCTCTAGATAAGGTAAATTGAGTATTAAAAGGCTGCATAAAAACAACTTATTGTGTCTGGTAAATTTGTCGTAGCACTACAGTGAGTGTCAGGATGATTCTTTAAAGCTAATGTCAGTTACGCCACATCTCTCAATAAGACCTCGACTTAGCCCCACATAACGCCTTTAGCAACGGCAAATTACGGAATCGAAGGCGTAGTAATTTGTCCTTGCCTAAACTTGGTACGCCCAGCATGGGCGTGAACTAATGGGGTGAAAGTCCCCTGTAG
>NZ_JALBWM010000313.1 GCF_023895975.1 Microbulbifer okhotskensis | reverse complement strand
AACGGTACAGTGACTACGGGGCTATAGCTGCATGAAACTGTCCGAAGTGTTGATACTGTTCAGTGTCCACCTAGACTTACGAGAAATTACCCTCCCTCGTGGTCCAACCCTTGTAGGTTCAGAGGTCTATCTCTCTAAAAATATCCGAAGTATTGAAGTTATATTACGAAAATATTTAGGTCTCTTTCATGAAAAAGTTGTTCTTATTTGTTTCTGTCTCTCTTCTTTCTATGCCAGTTTTCGCTACGGGTATTGCGTCCTCTTTTGAGGTTGAATATGTCCGTGTTGATCAATCTGGTAAGGGGTTTATTCAGTTTAAATCAGATTTGGTGTATGAGCCTGCAGATTGTATCGGCTCTGGATATGAAAATAAGTTTGCTTTTGATGCTAACGAAAGTGGTGGAAGGGCCATTTATTCAATGGCGCTAACGGCACAGACTACTGGGAAAAAAATACATGCTGTCGGAACCAGTTCGTGCGATACATACTCTCAAATAGAAAACTGGGAATGGGGGTATATTGTTGAATGATCACTTGATAAATAGTGCCTTGAGGGCAATGAAATTGGTGTGAGCTTGAAAGTGGCCTATTAAAGGTAGCGTAGGGGGGGGGTTCTCGGGCGTAAGTTTAATTGTCTCATTATTTTCTTGCGTGTCAAAGAGTAAAAACCTCGCCAGGTGCGAGGTTTTTCGTTTCAGATCCTAGGGGGTAGTATTCAGAATTTTGTGTCATTTCTTTACTATTAGCAAAAAAGAGATGCCCCATGACCAAACCCACTTTCGATATGGATGCCCCCGTCAAAGCTTTACGTGAGGGCAAGGATCTCAGTGGCAAAGATGGTATCCTCACTCCACTGATCAAGCAACTCACCGAAGCCGCCATGACGGCGGAGCTGGAGGAGCACCTCGCCAGCGAGGACAAGCCCAACCGCAAGAATGGTACCACCTC
>NZ_JALBWM010000312.1 GCF_023895975.1 Microbulbifer okhotskensis | reverse complement strand
TATCTGGCCGTGGTTCCTACCTATTTCGCCCCCTAAAACTGTCCGAAGTATTGTAAAGGGATATCAATTAGATACATTATCCATTTAGAGCAGCCACCAAATGGGCAATGTATATCAGTTGGTTTATGCGCTAGTAAAATGAGTCTATCGCCCGTTAGGTATATACCGAAGACAATTGTTCAGTCCGCCTCTGAGAAGGTTCCAGGCCTTACTGGGTGACAGAGCCTTGCCGCCTGCATGGCCTATGCCGATTTCAATCTATTCAATAGTATATTCGTGCAAACGCGGTTCTGGACACCCACAAAAAATTCTATTACCTATTCACCAAGAACAGTGATCTATGGATGTCTTGAATGGAAGAATGGCGCCATCCTTTACAACGCGATTTGGCGGTCAGTTTTTAAGAGAAAATTAATGTGCTTCCAAGCGCTTAAGACTTTTAGCCAGCCAATCTTCATACCAATTCAGGTAGCTGCTAGAGAAAGGCTGTGGTTCACGATAGCTCTGGGTTACCCAGACTTCGCCACGATGAAGACCATTAACTACCAGTAGAAATTCGATACCACAGCCAACTTCCGCAATATCTATGGTGCCAACTGACATTGGATACTCATCTTCACCATCCTGGTAGTAGTAAGGAAAACCCTCTTCGTTAGCTCCGTAAGAGTTTGCCGCCCCAAAGCCAACCTCCAGTAAAAAAGCTCGAAATTCCGGTGGAAGCCGGATACTGTACTGTTGTTCGATACGGCTAATTTCAGGCTCTGAAAACCGACGGAAATCATATCTCCAGCGCTCCGTACCGAATAAAGAGCAATCCTTATCCAAAGTACTTAATTTTTTGATTTGTTGCTTGATTTTAAACAAACGGTTCTCTATATCACTATCATTCATATCTTCTATATATCAATACTTCGGACAGTTTTAGGGGCGAAATAGGTAGGAACCACGGCCAGA
>NZ_JALBWM010000311.1 GCF_023895975.1 Microbulbifer okhotskensis | reverse complement strand
TGACCGTTCTTTTCCAGGGGATTAACTGATGCACTTCAAAGTTGAATGCAGGTAATTTCCAACAACATAAACCCCAAAACCAACTCTTTAACAGTCGCAACATAAATCATTTGAGACCACAGAAAAGGTAATTGTGCATTAGGGAACAACAATACATGTCTCTTCAGACCCGACAAATCTCCAAGCTATTA
This sequence comes from Microbulbifer okhotskensis, assembly GCF_023895975.1. GTDB lineage: Bacteria > Pseudomonadota > Gammaproteobacteria > Pseudomonadales > Cellvibrionaceae > Microbulbifer > Microbulbifer okhotskensis. The sequence goes on along the minus strand of NZ_JALBWM010000311.1, from coordinate 766 downwards.
TTTCCTGTGTCTGACTATCCACTTCAAAGTAAACAGTACAGTCACCTAACCCCTTATATCCAGAAAAATACTCGATTTCTATATTTTTATTTGGCAGATTTCGTGCATTAATTACTCGACTAGGATATCTATTTAAATAGGATGCAGGATCATCAACTTTACGACCGATATTAAACTCCATATGCTTTTTAAAATTCTCATGCGGAGTAGTAAAGCTATGGCAGGCTACAACTAATGCCCCAATAACTGCCACCACACACACTGAAATATAGCTTCTCTGATCAGTCATAAAACCTGCGTCTTCGCTCTCGCTCGTTAAAATAATAGGTAAGGATTTGAGCTTCACACCCTCTTGTGTAATTACCAACAATTTCGGCTATTGATATCATAGCCGCCGGAAGCATAGTTCCATAATTGTTTATAAATCCCTTATCAAGTTTATTTGGATTGCCAGGGTTTAACCAAAAATCATGTAACCCTCCTGTCGCATTCATTCCTGGCAATAGATTTAATACCAAGCTTAAAGGTCCGCCTTGCTTGGCAAAATCCTCAAAAAACTTTCCTGTCAAAAGTTCATTATGGCCTATGACATTCATAGATTGATCTTCTAACTTTTGTCGGCCCGTATTTTCATCAGGTATATATATAGTCTTCTCAGATCGGTTTTCACCAGGTAAGGGACTAGCCTTTCGTCCAACAGCTTGTTCATAATATTCAATACTTCGGACAGTTTTAGGGGGCGAAATAGGTAGGAACCACGGCCAGA
>NZ_JALBWM010000310.1 GCF_023895975.1 Microbulbifer okhotskensis | reverse complement strand
CTCCGGTATAGAGTATGGGGGCATGAGCAGTTACACAATTTAAATTACAGCCTCCCCCTTACCAGGCCCGCAGAATGTATAACAAAAACTAATGTAACCTACACAGTATCCAATAACCATCAAGGCAAGAGTAGGTTTTTACTACCCTTGCCTATAAAACCTCCCCCAACTCTCACATAAACCACTGACCATCAGCTGGCCTGGGCTAGGCACAAAAATTCTCCAGTAATATCTAGCCCTTCAATGATTCACTACTTACTTAAACTTTTAATATCAATCAAGATATCCATCTTCATCGTATGCACATATCGTATCACTGGATTGCGGCAACCAACCATATTCTTTGAGAAGTTCAGACCTAAGACCTCGATGCCAATGTTGAACTGTTATACAAGGTAGTAAACCTTCTTCAGCTATACGGTGAACCAACCCAGTAACTATATAGATGTTATTAGTAGATCTATCAAGAATATGTGAAGAATCTAGGAGTTCACCCACTCTTGGGATATAACTAGATTCAATAAATACAGGCTCACCAATGAGACTATTGTTTTTTGTAAAGTGCTGTATTCTAATCTTTGGCATAACTCTAAAACCCGAAAATAAGTACTATCTATAAACTACTTCTTTCACCCAACATGCAGCTATTGGTAAGACTCATCACTAACAATAAAAGCATTTTTATCAAAAACCTTCTCAGCCTGCTCCTTCAGCTCACGCTTATATAGCCTCAAGGCTACAATATCGTTCAAGGCGTCAGCACCTTCATCAGAGTCTTCACCAAACTGCTCCACCCTGCTTAAAAGCTCATTTTCTCTTGCGTGTAAAGACATCCACAACAAACTAAAAGTACTTCTATCAATTTTTAACTCTAACTCTCTCATAATTATCCCATCTGTTTCTTAAAGACTTTCTTACAACAACACTTCGGACAGTTTCATACAGCTATAGCCCCATAGTCACTGTACTGCTC
>NZ_JALBWM010000030.1 GCF_023895975.1 Microbulbifer okhotskensis | reverse complement strand
CGCCGATCAACTCGAGGATCGTCCATGTCGTCAAAGTGATGTAAAAGGCTAACGCTATCCATTTTGTCTAAAAAACACTCTATGCTTCAAAAAAGATGGCTATTTTAGGTCTATTCTGTTCGTTTTTACACCGATTTATATGGGACAGCCCTGGCAACAAGGGAGGATGCGATAACCGATATGAGAGCCTATATTGCTTATTACAACTCAGGCAGAATACATTCAACACTGGGGTATTTAACCCCTATCAAATTTGAGAAATATGCTTAAAGAGGTGTCCTGCTGGACTTGACCACAACAATTTGAGACGGGCTTACAAAAAATAATATTTTCAGTAAAAAAATCTGTGAAGCTTTTTTGTGAATTTCTCTGAATAGTTTCAAAATTCATCCTTATCAGCATGCCAGCCCAAGCAGAAATAACCGGCAGGCAGATCAAGTATATATTCACTGAGCTATCACGAATTCCAGGGATGTATCGCAGGGCCAGGATAAGCAGGACCGCAGAGGGCCCAGCCTAATAACCCGTGAACTAGCTTCCCAGCGTAGCGCCACCATCGACAACAATATCCTGCATGGTCACATGTGCAGCCATATCCGAGGCCAAAAAGAGAATTGTATTAGCTACATCGTCGGTAGAGGCAATTTTATTCAGGGGGATTCCCAATTTAAATTGATCTGGACTACCCGCTATAGTCGTGCCCTTGCCACCATTTTCCCCCCATAGCTCGCGCAGCATTTGTGTATCTGTCGATCCCGGAGAGACAAGATTGCACCTGACTCCAAACTCAGCCATCTCAAGAGCGACACAATTACTCAGTCCCACCAACGCAGCCTTTGAAGCACAATACGCAGTCATTCCCATTCTTGGTACATGAGCAGCATTCGAAGCAACATTAACAATGGCACCTCGGCGCCGGCTTTTAAAGTATGGCAACAGCTCTTTAAGTAAGTTAAAAGGCCCTGTCGCATTTACAGATAGGCAGGCCTGCCAATCGGCCAAAGTTAATTCTGACATACTACCAAGACGCAGAATGCCAGCCGCATTGACCAGAATATCCGGCCCCTGATTGTCATTGAGTAAGTTCTGACAAACCTGAGCTATCTGATCTGAATTTGTAATATCCAGTGTGACCGTCTGGTAGTTGTATTCCTCATTCGGAAAGTCAATATCCAAACCGATAACGGAGGCGTTGTAGCGTTGAAACAGGTCCGCTGTGCATGCACCTATTCCCCGTCCAGCGCCCGTAATCCATACGCGCTTTCTCAAGAAACTCATAAAAATTTCACTCCGCTAGTTGCGGATATTTACCCTGAATCAATTGCCACCATCCGTTTAAGGACGGGGCAACAGCCAACTCCTCAAACGTCATGTGAACACCTAATTTTTGCCAATCAGTAATTAACCCCATCAATTGCGCAGAATCCAACCCATAGTCAATCAGATTTTCATCGGCATCAAAGAGCTCCGGCTCTTCATCAATCAGATCCAGTAATTGATCCTTGAGAAGGCTCCAACTCAGAACGGTTGCCGCCGACGCACCGATAGACAGTACATCACCTGTGGCAACAACACTGCCGCAGCGCCGCGCTACATACTCTAGGGCCATATGATGTTCCTGCTCAGAAAAATCACCCACTGCATCCGCAATCATAAAGGGCTGCACATCACGCATAAAGGCATCTAAAGCTGTTGTTAAACAACCAATATGAGCATAAATGCCACAGATAATTAGTTGATCCCTCGTGGATTCCTTAAGAATCTCCTCCAACTCAGAGCGATAAAAGGCACTGTAACGCCACTTGACCAGTACTATATCATCCCTATCCGGCGCCAACGCAGGAACAACTTTTTGTAGACTGGGGTCTGCTTTTGTAAGGCCAGGCCCCCACATATCGTTTAGTAATGCACGATCTTTGTCGCTCTGCTCTATCGGCTGCGCTGTATAGATCACCGGTATATTGTGTTGCTTCGCCCAAGCCCGTAACGCAACGATATTTTTTTCGACCCTTTTAACCAAGCCACTGTCTTCGCCAAAGAAACGCACAAAGTATTGTTGCATGTCATGGATTAGCAAGGCACTTCTGGAAGGTTCTATTTTCCAGTCGACTTTATTCTCTGGAAGCGACTTAATGACAGGAAGGCTATAATTTTCCAATGATGGAATGGACATAAAATTTAGCACCTTAAACCTTGGATGTCACTGCTTTCTCTCGCAGCACTTTACGTAATTTTTTCTTATCTGTTTTCCCAATTGGGGTAAGGGGCAAGCTCCTCACGAACTTAAACTTATCGGGCAGTTTGAATTGTGCCACACCTAAATCCCTTAAGTATTTCCTCAAAACTAGCGGCCGTAAATCAGGATCACTAGATACTAAAAAGGCACAACTTTTTTCTCCCAACAAATCATCAGGCATTGCTACCAGTGCTGCCTGGGAAATGGATTTATGGCGCAGCAGTAAATTTTCGACTTCTTCAGCAGCAATTTTCTCTCCTCCACGATTAATCTGATCTTTCTGTCGACCAACCACACGCAGGTATCCATTGCCATCGCGCTGTACCAGATCTCCGGTACGGTAGAAGCCGCCAGCATCAAATGCGGCTTGATTATGTTCACCACTTTTATAGTAGCCACGAATCGTATACGGACCCCGCGTTATCAGCATGCCTGTTTCACCGGGGGGGACTGGCTGGCAGTTTTCATCAACCACAAGTACCTCATCATCAGGGCACATGGGACAACCCTGGGTACAGAAAATTAGAGGATCATCGTCATCCAGGCGCGTGTAATTGACTAACCCTTCCGCCATACCAAAAACCTGCTGTAACTGGCAGCCCAGCTCTTCAGGTACGCGTCGTGCGATGCTCTCCGCAAAATTGGCTCCACCTACCTGCATTAAGGACAATGTGGCGAGCTTATCTCGGTGAGCCTCTGCGGCTTTTAACCACAGGGCTACAGCGGGTGGAACCAATGCGACCATATTGATTTGATGCTGGGAAATCAGTGAGAAACAGTTGAATGGTTCTGGATCGGGCGCCGTGATCACAGTTCCGCCATTGTCAAATACTCCGAGAGCGCCGGGAGAGCTAAGGGTAAAATTATGTCCAGCTGGAAGTGCACACAAAAATCGGGTTTGCGGTCCAAGACCACATAATTCAGCACTTCTCCGTACACTGTACAGGTAATCATTATGAGTTCTTGGAATCAGTTTGGGCGTGCCTGTACTTCCGCCGGACAACTGGAAAAAAGCCACCTCACCGGCCGGGGTAGGCTCTAGCTGTGCTATCTGCTCAGGGAAATTTAGTCCATCTTCCAGTAAGTCTGCATAGTGGTTCTCGCCATAAATCAACGCTTGCTGTAAAGATGGTATCTCTCGCTTTAAATCTTCGAGAAAAGATCCTTCTGAAAACAGTGGATGTGAAGCTGATGCGACAATTAACGTGGGGTGGAGTTGCTGGGCGTAGGCCGTCAGCTCCAGGCGCTGGTGACTATACAAAGCGTTTACCGGTACTACACCTATTTTTATTAATGCAAAAAATACAATATAAAATTCAGCGATATTCGGCAGCTGTACTAAAGCAGTATCGTAAGGTTTAAGGCCTCGAGCCAATAAGGACTGAGCTAAATTATTCGAGAGCCTATCAATATCGGTATAGGAAAAATATCGGTGTGCACAAATAATCGCCGTTGCGCTGGGCCTCTTTACGCAGGAAACCCGCAAAACATCACTCAGCGGCTTGTCCTCCCAGTAGCCTAGATCCCGATAACGGCGCGCCATAGGCTCCGGCCATGGTGTAAATTCAATGGTCATCAAAGTGCTTCCTGCTGTGTTATCCCTAAAGCATTGAGCATGGTACCCAGTTTTGCCCTGGTTTCCTGCCATTCCTGTTCAGGGCAGGAGTCCTCAACAATTCCCGCTCCTGCAAATAACTGAATCTGATTTCCATTCACAATTCCACAGCGAATAGTAACCACCCACTCACCGTTACCCTCAGCATCACACCAACCCACCATACCGGTGAAAACTCCTCGCTCAAAGGGTTCTACAAGGCGAATTAAATTGCGCGCATCTTTCGTAGGAAAACCACATACCGCCGGCGTTGGGTGAAGCTCGCATGCAAGCTCCAAAGCGGACAACTGTGGATCATCCAATTGTCCCCGGATCAGGGAGGATAAATGCCACATAGCTGGTGTACTAATAAGCTCGGGGCTTGTGGGGATATCGAGCTTATTACAATAGGGTGCAAGGACTTGCCGAATTTCATCTATTACCAAGCGGTGCTCATAACTATCTTTAGAAGAAGTTAGTAATGACTGACTAACAGCGAGATCTCTTTCGCTATCACCCTGGCGCTTCGCCGAGCCCGCCAACGGATTGGAAGTTAACTGGTTTGCAACCTTACGAACTAACAATTCAGGGCTGGAGCCAATAAGTTCCTGATCACCCTCAATAGGGATACGGAAGTGATATCCCAAAGGATTCTGTACAATCAATCTTGATAAAATTTCATCTACTGAAACCTTTTCTGCCAACTCAACATTGAGCACGCGAGATAATACCGCTTTACGTAAATCGCTGTGTTGGAAATTGGCTATCGCCTGCTCCACAGCTTGCTTAAATCGCCGCTCTTCAGGGACGCTCTGCATCTTTTCAACACGAGGAATCGGTGCTTCACAGTCATTCACCGTTGAAACCATCTCACTGCGATCAAAGAAATCACACTCTATCGGGATATATAATCTCGACGGCTGACCCAGATCAAAAGGTACGGCTCCGACAACCACAGGATTGCAGATCCCCGCTTTTTTCGCTGCTGTAAAAGCCTCTTGAACCGATTCATGAAACTGCTTCCTGGTATCATCAGCATTCGGCGAAACCGGTTGATTAATTTCCGCAAAAACCCCCTTGCCTCTCAAGCTACGGTAGGAAGAGGTGAACAGAAAATCGGCGGAACCCAAGGCTGAGCAGCCGCCAGACTCAATATCTGTGTTCGGGAAGAGCATAAACTGCTACTCCGTTGAATATACGAATGAGAATGACTATCATTATACTTCCCGAGGGCGAGTGTTTGTCAATTGGCGCTAGTAATATTTGAGAGATATTTACATAAATTTCAATGCGGGATACGACACTCCAGGTTGAAGCCTGAGCAAAGACTGCAGGCAACTCAGCAGGGCTCAATCTAAAAAAAATTTAATATTTATTTCTGCTGTAACCAAAAAAATCAAATTAATCACTCACGGAGGTTAAGTAAATCCTCACAAACTATTTTAAGTACCACCTTCCACATTGAATTCCAACAGCAAGTAAATCCCCATTGTTTCACTTTCTTGAAACAATCCATATAAGACGCGAATGATAATAATTTCTATTTACATCCGACACCCTCCTAAGGTAGCCTGTCGACAAATCACCACTTGATTCTTAAAAAATAGGTTCGGAACACGATTCCCCCACAAAAATCAGCGGGAAGGTAAAAATCAAAACACAAGGAAGGACCTGGCTGTAGTCATGCGCTCAACATTAACCGCTCTCAATTTTCCTAACTTGTTTGAAGTGGGTAGCGCGCCTTGGTGGTCCGAGGTGGAGCGGCATGGGCTTCCATTTATCAGTGGTAGCCCTTCTAGTGAGAAAAAACTAAACCTCACATTTATATGGAAAGACCCAAATGGCAATGAACTCCTGTCGCCGATTAAACGTGTTTATATCGATATTAATTGTGTTACCGACCACCACACATTTTCACCTCCATCCTTAGAACGATTGCCAGGCACCAATATTTGGCATTGGCAACTTGAAGTAGAAAAAAACTGGAGGGGCAGTTATCGCTTGATACCCACAACAGAAAAATGGGTTGGCAGCAATTGGCAAAAAGAGCTGCAGCGGAATGAAGACAAGTGCCAGATGCAGCGCCATTGGTGGCGCAGCCTGTTAAAGACAGCTATACCGGATCCTCTGAACCGTCAAGCCCCAAGTATTGGCCAATGGAGCAAAAAATTTTCAGCGATTCACTTGCCGGAATCGGAAGAACAGAGTGCATGGCTAAAATTCGATCTGACACCTGCATTCCAACTTTCTGAAAGTAGCTATACAGAAAACTTGGCAGAGTCTTCCTGGCAAAGCACATCACTGGGAGTCAGCCGTAAAATTTGGACCTATGTCAGTGGCGAGACATCAACCCCAAGCAAACGCCCACTCATAATTCTGTTAGACGGCGACCGGTGGGCAAAAGAAATGCCTATTTTTTCAGTGCTAGAAGAACAGACACTATCTGGAAATTTGCCACCCGCACTCTATCTATTGATTGATCCCATTGACGGTCATCAGCGGGAGCGAGACCTGACTTGCAGCGAAGATTTTTGGCAAGCCATTCAAACTGAACTCATTCCACAAGTGCGAAAAATACTCCCACACACCGACAACCCGGCTTACACAATTGTGGCGGGACAAAGCTATGGGGGCTTGGCAGCGATGTACGCTGGCCTGAATTGGCCTGAGCGATTTGGTAGTGTCATTAGTCAATCCGGCTCATTCTGGTGGCCAAATAATGAGCCGATGAGAAAAAGAAACACCAGTCATGTTAAAGGATGGCTTACTGAACATGTCCTTAAGGGATTTTACTCTCCCGCCGGCTTGAGAATTTTCCAGCAAGTCGGCACTAAAGAGCATGCGCTGAGCACAGTAAATGACCAATTAAATAAAGCGCTATGCAACAAAAATTTTGACGTCGAATACCAGAGATACACCGGTGGGCACGATATTTTGTGTTGGCGCGATGGACTGCTCAAAGGTATATCGTACTTATTACAAAACTTCAGCATTCAGGATTAAAGTTGCTATGCAATCAGAATATCAAAATCCGTTTGACGATGAGAAACACCTGTTTTTTGTTTTAAAAAACAATCGTGGCCAGCATAGTTTGTGGCCGGAATTCGCGGGCATTCCTGAAGGCTGGGAAACCATTTACGGCCCCCAGGCTCGAGGATTTTGCATAGCGTATGTTGAAGAGAACTGGAAAGGCTTGAACCACTAGCCACATAATCTCCCTGACCTTCATAAATTTAGACTAATAAATTTAAAGGCAGGTCTGATATTTTTACTGCAACGCTCCAATTATAGCGGCGGTGAAAGGAAAAGTCGTAACGGGAAAAGACCCAGTACATACTCATTCAAAATAAAATAAGCTCAATGCCCCCTATCTTTAGACTTCAGTCAGCGGCGAGTAATTAGAACAGGAAGACTTTCGGCACGTACCGTTGCTCTCATCTCGGCATTGTGCCAACTCAATAGCTTGAATAAGGATTTTTACTGTGCAAGAAAAAAGCTCATTCATTTCTGCAAGTAAACCTGATGATAACACATACCCTTTGGTAGGGCCCCAAGTTGGAATTTGGCTGGCCGACCAACTATCCGAAAGCAGCAATGCTTTTTCTGTTGCGCAGTATGTAGAAATCATGGGTTCCATTAATATCGACCTGTTAAGTCAGGCTATTCATATTGGCTTGTGTGAAGCCGACACTATTCACAGCGAATATCACCAGGAAGACCAGGGACCTGTTCAATGCTTCAAGCCGGCACCAACTCCGGAGTCTTTAAATGCTGTCGATATTGTCAGGATAGAAGAGACGGATCACCCGATTGAATTGGCCAAAGTAATCATGCTCAATGATATCCAGGGTGACGATAGAGCAGATAGCGGAATCCGTTTGTATCATCACATTATTTTTCAGCTCCCGGAAAACAGCAATGGTATTCAGATTCTTTGGTACCAGCGCTATCACCATTTAATGGTTGATGGATTCAGTTTTAACGCCCTGACAAAAAGAATTGAAGTGATTTACAATGCGCTGCTCAACAAGGCTGCAATTCCAGACTCTCCCTTTACTGCATTCACTGCCGTTATTGACGAATACCTCGATTATGCGATGTCAGAAAAATGCCAAACAGATAAGGATTTTTGGCGAAACTACGCCAAGGAAATGAGTACGCCACTATCATTATCGAATAAAAATACGGGATTGCTGGAGAATGCGAACAGCCTTGTTCATCGACGAAAATTCTGTATAGATCGAAGTATCATCGAAGAGTTAACCCAGCAGTCAGACGCAAAGAAGTTGTCTGTTATCGATATATCTACTGCAATTATTTTTATTTATTTATCCAGAATGTGTGACAGTGAACAAGTTACTGTCGGCTATCCGTTTATGCGCCGTATGGGTTCGGCAGCCTTAAGCGCCACCGGTCCTGTTGCCAACATCCTCCCTTTGCAACTTGAAGTCCGCCGCGAGCAGACCTTGTTTGACATCGCTCGATCCCTGTCCAGGGAGTTGCGGAAAATTCGTAAACATCAGCGTTATGAAGCGGAACAACTGCAAAGAGATCTCGGACTGGTAGGTTCTCACAGCCGCCTGTACGGCGCCACCATCAACTGTAAAATTTTTGACTACGCCTTGGATTTTAATGGAACCCTGGGAACTACCCAGCAACTGGCAACAGGTCCCATTGAGGATGTTGAGTTTTCAATTTATTTTGGCAACAACACTATAACCATTGAGCTGGCAGCCAACGCTCACCGCTATGAACTCAAAGAACTTGAATTGCACAAGCACAGAATCAGTAATTTATTTACTCAAGCCCATAAAAACCGTCAAATTTTAGCCAGCGAGTTTTCTCTAATCCCGGAAAACGAGCAGAGCTTGATTGACGGATGGGCGAAAGGAACTGAGATTGCCAATACAGAGCAATATATCAGTGTGCTCGACATTTTTTCCCAGCAGGTTCAGACTCGGGGCCGTGATACCGCCATTGTATTCAATGGGCAAACTGTTTCATTCGAAGCCTTGTCATATCGCGCCCTACAAATTTGTATTGCCCTACAACAAGAAGGTATTAGTACTGGTGATATTATCGCGGTGGCTCTGCCTCGATCAATTGACGCTATCGCATCTATTCTTGCCATTCTCTATTCTGGTGCCACATACCTACCACTTGATTTGACGCACCCCGATGAGCGCATTGCCGTCATGTGCGAAGATGCACAACCGGCACAGGTGATTACATTATCCAGCCAGGCAAACCGACTAGCACCTAAAATTTCTCAACTCCACTTGGATACTGTGGCCCCTCCCCAATTTGAACTGCCTTTTGATCAAGCCACCGTAACAAATGGTGATCAGCGGGCTTATATTTTTTATACCTCCGGTTCTACAGGAAAACCCAAAGGGGTGATGGTACCCCACGGAGCACTTCTAAACCTGGCATTGGCCCTACAGGACGAGATATTCAAAAACGCAAATACCCGCAGCAGCAATCAGCGGTTGAAAGTAGCGTTGACAGGTTCCTTCTCATTCGACACATCCTGGGACCCCATATTGCTGCTAATGCTCGGCCATGAACTGTATCTATTTGACGATGATGCCAAGCGGGATGTTTATGGACTTATCGATTCTATCCGTTCGCTGAAGATAGATACCCTCTCTGTAGCGCCCTCTCTGGCCACCCAGCTTTTGGAAGGCGGACTTATGGAAGCAGGCCACCACCATCCCATCTTGATGGATATTTGTGGTGAAGCGGTTTCTCCAGCCCTGTGGTCCGCACTGCGGCAATACCCCCAACTGCAGGCACACAATATTTATGGACCCACAGAATTTACGGTCTATGCGACCAGCGCACAGGTTCTACCTGAATTACCTGAGCCGGTCATTGGGCGCCCCCTTGCCAATACCGAGTTATATGTTCTGGACAAACGTCTGATGCCAGTCCCGATCGGCGTAGCTGGAGAGCTTTATCTCGCCGGGGACAATATGACCCTCGGATATCTACGTCGACCGGAAACTACCGCCATTCGCTTTGTCGCCAACCCCTACCGCTCCGGTGACGTTATGTATCTGACTGGGGACTTGGTCCGCTGGAGCACCGCAGGGCAATTGGAATTTATTGGCCGCAGTGACAACCAGGTGAAAGTACGTGGATTTCGTGTTGAGTTGGGTGATGTCGAAGCTGCCTTTTCCGCTCTGGAAGAAACCAAAGAAGTCGCCGTTATCGCCAGGCCCATTGTCACTGGCAATCAATTGCTGGCCTACTGCACCCTTAAACCCACTGTAAAATCTACCTCTAAAGATAAAGAACAAGAAGTCAGATCCAGACTTCTGCAACAATTAAAAGCGCAGCTCCCAGACTACATGGTGCCCAGCAGCCTGGTAATTCTCTCTGAGTTCCCCCTGACAGTCAGCGGAAAACTGGATAAAAAAGCATTGCCAATACCCTCTGTTCCCCCACAGCAATGTTCCAGACCCGCAAAAAATACTGAAGAACAACTTGTCTGCGATGCCATTGCGAAGATCCTCGATTTGGACAGTATCGGAGCGGAAGATGATTTCTTTCAGCTGGGAGGTGACAGTATTTCCGCAATGCGCCTTTGTACAGCAATGCGCAACGCCGGATATGACCTGCGTCCTAAAGAAATTTTCCAGCTCCGTTCGCCGGCACAAATTGCGCTAAACCTGAACGCAATACTATACCAACCCGAGCAACTGCCGCTTAACACTGCAAAATTACCACTGAACCAAGTCGAGAAAAAATATGGCCCACTCGCTGCGGTATTGCCAGTGCTGCCATTACAAGCAGGGTTATTGTTCCAAGTCCAGTTGGGGAGTGAGGAAAACTCCTACAGTTTTACCACCAAACTGGAATTGACCGGAGAACTGAATATTCCCCGATTGCGCAGCGCACTCGATAGCACTTTATCAATGCACCCCCAACTGGGAGCCCTATTCGACTGTGAATCCTGGGAGGCCCCTCTGCAGTTAATCCCCCGAGCGACCAATGACACAGGGAGTATGCCACACTGGCCGCTCACGGAAGTGGACTTGAGCCAACAGCCAGATCAGCTGCAACAGGAAATGATACTGGCCTTGGAGCTCCAGCAAGCTAAAATGCCGTTCGATATTCCCACGCATGTGGAAACCCGCACCCCGTTGTTGCATGCACATATTATCAAGATGGCGGCTAAAAATTATTCTTTGCTGATTACCGCCCATCACCTAGTTATTGATGGTTGGTCTACACCTATTCTACTGCAGGACCTGTTAGGAGCTTATCGCAAAGATTCCCATAGAGTTTCTACAGAGACCAATCGCTACATTCCGATCGTATCGCAGCTAGCGAACAGGGATCAACGAGACACCAGAGAACATTGGCACAGCCTGCTCCGGGGGGTGATCCCCACTTTGGCCTTTGCCGAAAGCAGAGACAAAGAAACCGTCCACGAAATTGAACTCCCGCTGTGTGAACAACTGCACCAACAGCTCAATAAGTTGTGCCAACAGGAAGGACTCACGTTTAACACACTTATCCAAGGTGTTTGGGGTGCCCTGTTAGGCTCGATAACCGGTCGCAATGATGTAGTCTTTGGAAGCCCGGTGTCAGGACGCTCCAGTGCGGTCGAAGGTATCGATGAAGTGATTGGCCTATTCAGTAATACCCTGCCCGTTCGCGTTCAATTAGAGCCGCAACAACCGCTGATAAAACAGCTGCAGTCCTTGCAGGAACAGCAGATTGCACTGTTCGACCACGATGGTATTGGGCTGGGAGAGATCCAGCGTATTGCCGGCTCTGACACTCTCTTCGATACCCTCCTGGTCGTTGAGAACTATCCGGCTGATAAAGTACTACTGCAGCAAGATCATGCAGGGCTTCAGTTAAACTCGGTTAAAAGTCGAGGATTTACTCACTACCCGCTAACGATATTGGTTCTGCCCGGAGACAATCCGAGAATCCTGTTTGAATACCGTGATGCCGTGGCCAATGCTGAATATCTGGCCCAGCGGTTTATCAACCTGCTTACCCAGCTTGCGGAAAGCCCGAAGCAACCACTGGCATCAATGTCTCTGCAAGTCCTCGATGAACAACTACTCATCCAAAGGATTAACGATACGAATCAGCATATTGCACCGGCAACTTTACGCGACTTAATGATCCTGCAAGCGCAAAAAAGCCCAACAGGAAAGGCGCTAACCGACGAAAATTTCTCCCTTGATTATCAAAGTATGCGACGACAAGTTTGCAATATTGCATCCCAGCTCAATATAAATCGAATTGGCCCCGGTGATATTGTTGCCGTAGCGATTGATCGCAGTATCCCGCTCAGCCTCGCTCTTCAGGCCGTTATTGAAGCCGGAGCAGCTTATCTACCACTGGATATCGATTATCCCGACGAGCGCTTAGCACTCATGCTGGAAGACGCCAACCCCAAGTTGATTCTCGCAGGTGCTAACCAGGTTCAGCGCTTTGGGGATAACTGCCCGGTGCCCTGCCCTGGGCCGGTGCTCTCAATCGAAACCTTGCTTTGCAAGGAAGCTCCCAGAGAAAGGGTAGCGACAGAAATTCGCCCGGAAGATCCCGCCTACTTGATTTACACCTCCGGATCTACCGGTCGCCCCAAAGGCGTGCTGGTTTCCCACGCTGCCATTGTGAACCGGCTCCAGTGGATGCAGAGTGAATATCGGCTCCAAGCAAGTGATGTCGTATTACAAAAAACGCCATCGAGTTTTGATGTATCCGTGTGGGAATTCTTTTGGCCGCTGATACAAGGCGCAGAACTGGTAATGGCTCCCGCTGAAGCCCATCGAGACCCGAAACAGTTACTTGAGACAATCTTGCAGCACCAGGTGACAACCATGCACTTTGTTCCCTCTATGCTGGCTGCCATGATGGATTACCTGGACAGCCAGCCATCGGCGACACCCCAAACTGCTTCGCTGAGACGAATATTCTGCAGCGGAGAAGCGCTCTCCAAAGAGCTGGCTTCTGCCTACGCAAATTATTTCAACGCACCTTTACATAATTTGTACGGCCCTACAGAAGCCGCCGTCGACGTCACCCATTGCGCGGCTAATCCCAACATTGCCCTAAGTGAAGGAACTGGAGTTCCTATAGGAAAACCGGTATGGAACACCCAGCTGCGAATTCTGGATCAGTTCTTGCGACCAGTCGGCATCGGGGTGCCGGGAGAGCTCTACCTGAGTGGCAAGCAACTCGCCATTGGTTATCTTAATCGACACAGTCTGACCGCAGAACGATTTGTCGCAGATCCTTATGCGGTAGGAGAGAGAATGTATCGTACCGGGGATGTAGTGCGCTGGCTCGCGGACGGCAATGTTGAATATATTGGCCGTAGTGACGACCAAATTAAAATCCGTGGTCTACGTATTGAAATTGGCGAAATCGAAAAAGCCCTGGTATCTCTTCCCCATGTCAGGCAAGCAGCAGTACATGCCCGTGCACTTAATCGGACCAGAACTACTGGTGACAACCGCCAGTTGGTAGCCTATGTCATTCTGGAGAATTCATCCGAGACACCAACCGCGTTACGGCCACTGCTCGATCAACTGGCACAAACCCTGCCCGCGCACATGGTCCCATCAACACTCGTCGCCGTAGACTCTTTCCCCCTCAGCGCAAATGGCAAATTAGACAGAAAAGCCCTACCCGACCCGCAAATTGCCCAGCCCAATTTGGGCCGCGCACCCAATGAAGGGACTGAACAGATCATCGCTAACAGCTTTTGCAAGCTGCTGGATATCGAATCAGTAACTGCCGAAGCCAACTTCTTTGAGCTGGGTGGGCACTCCCTCTTGGCGATGAGACTGGCTGCTGAGTTACGCCAGGCTTTAACACTTCCCGTTACCGTTGGGCAGATTATGGTTTCGCCCACCACTGAAAGTCTGGCCGCGGTACTCACTGATGAAAAACTACGTAAAGATCCCGAAAAAGCCGGTTTTGGCAATATTCTTCCCATAAGAACCGGTGCTGGTACTGCTCTTTTCTGTATTAATCCTGGCTCGGGCTTTTCCTGGCAATATACCGGATTCCCCAAATACCTGGCGGGACGCTGGCCGATCATCGGATTGCAGTCTCCCAGACCTAACGGCGCTGTGGCCATTAGTGAAAACATGGGTGAGGCGGTGGACCGCTACTTACAAACCTTGCTCAGCGTGCAACCCGAAGGCCCCTATCACTTAATGGGATACTCTTTTGGCGGTACTGTGACTGTAGCACTTGCATCCAAGCTGACCGCTCTGGGCCACGAAGTTGCTTTTGTCGGTCTGTTCGATACCTACCCACCAGAAGGCCAGGAGTGGAAAAGGCCCACCGAAAATGAAGCCAAGGAAGAGGTGGAAAGAGAAAAACGGCAGTTCCTGAATGCTGCAGAAGGAGAGTTTGCCGATGAAGCAACACTGCAGGAACAAACCAAAATGTTCAACGACATCGTAGCCAACTATGATGACGCCGTGCGCCTGCTCTCAGATGCCTATACGCAGCCTTACTCCGGCAATGTGCAACTTTTTGTCGCTGAAAAAACACTACCCGATGGTTGGGATGTAGAGAAAAGCTGGGCCTCCTTCCTCAGTAATATGCAGCAACACCGCTTACCTTTTGCCCACGACGATATTCTGTCACCCAGAGCCCTTGAGGTTCTCGGCCCACTACTCAACGGGATACTGGCAAAGGTGCCCACCTTAAACCGACAAACAAAAAATGCAGATCTCCACGAGGCTGGCGAACCCCTATGAATCCTTCTCTGTTTATGAAATTTGACTTGCTAAAAAGCAACACAAGTTTTCGCATGATTTTTATCGCCAGGATGATCTCGATTATCTCCATGGGAATGCTCACCGTCGCTGTGCCAGTTCAGATCCATTCCATGACGGGCTCTACCATCCAGGTGGGTGTGATCATGACCCTTGAAGGTATCAGCCTGTTTATTGGTCTACTTTGGGGCGGAGTACTCGCAGACCGCTACAACCGCCGCACATTAGTTTTAATTGGCCGCTCTGGTTGTGGCTTGGGCTTTGCTGCACTGGCTGTAAACTGCTTTTTTGCATCACCATCATTAATTGCTCTCTACGCCCTCTCTATCTGGAGTGGTTTGTTTGGCGCCATCGGTATCACTGCGTTAATGGCCTCCATCCCCTCGATTGTCGGCAAGGAGAATCTTGCTCCAGCCAATGCTCTCAGCATGCTCACCGTGAGAATCGGTACCGTTATCTCCCCGGCAATTGGAGGTCTTATCATTGCCGCCACAAATATCAGCTGGAACTACACGGCTGCATCAGTGGGGACTTTTGCCACTTTGATCCCGCTGACCCGATTGCCGTCAATGGTGCCGAGTAAGCAGCCCGGCAAGCGCCCCTTAAAAGCACTGGCCGAAGGTTTCTCCTTTTTGTTCAGCCATAAAATTGTTGGCAGCGCCGTGGCTGTCGGCACACTGGATTCACTCGGAAAAGGAGTCCGCGTGCTATTTCCCGCACTGGTCACAATCTCATTTGGTGGTGGTGCTTTCGAAATTGGGCTGATGTACTCGGCTGTTCCCCTGGGTGCTATGTTGGGCGCCTTAACCAGTGGCTGGGCCCCTCAACTCAAACGTCCTGGCGCTGCCCTACTTCTAAGCTGCACTCTATCCTTTGTAGCCCTCGGTGCCCTCACTCTGAGCAATCATCTCTATTTCGCATTATTGGCGTTGGTCGTCTATGGCTACCTCGGCGCGACCAGCTCACTCATTCAAATAACCCTGGTACAGAGCCACACCCCCAACCCATTACAGGGTAGAGTTAACAGCTTATGGGTCGCACAAAATGTAACTGGGGATACTGTCGGTGCTATGGGCTTTGGTCTGCTGGGTAAGGTATTTGCTCCCATGGTTGGAACTTTCTATTTTGCAGCCGTCGCAATGGGTATTACGATCGCGATGTCCCTAGGGTTCAGCAGCTTAAAGGGCGCTGCGTTTATTAAAAAAAAAGTACAAAAAGTATCAACACCCGCCCAGAACCTTACCCCACAAACAAAAAATATGGATTCAGAAGTAACAACATCATGACTCAGAAAACTGTTTGCAATACAGATATCCCGATGTCCTCTTTTCTCGGGGGGCACCAGCTTATCGAACCCGCACATTTTTCTAGCTACTTAGTGGAAAGTACCTTTAATCCAGAGAACTATAGCGACCAGCTTTTTTCCCTGTTAAATATTCCTTTTCCACAGCAGTTGAAAAAAGCTGTTACATCGCGACGCGCTGAATTCCTAGCGGGGAGAAGCTGTGCCCATTATGCACTTCAAAAGCTCGGGATACCGGTAGCTGAAATTCCCATCGGAGCGAACCGCTGCCCGGTTTGGCCCCCAGGTATTCGAGCATCGATTACTCATGCTTCGAATAGAGCTGTCTGTGCCGCCAGCAAAGAAGCAGAGGTGCTTGGCGTCGATTTTGAGACGACGATAAAAGAACAAACCGCCAGAGAGATAAAACAGAACCTAGTGAGCCCAGCGGAAGAAACGCTGCTGTCAAAAAGTGGGCTAGCGCTGGAAACCTGGCTGACTATTGCTTTTTCAGCCAAAGAAAGTCTGTTTAAAGCTATTTACTCCAAAGTTGGTCAGTACTTTGACTTTCTCGATGCCGAAATTTTGGTTTTATCTGTTCAACAACAAAAATTAGAACTGCGAATATTGCGGGACCTGTCACCCACAGTCCCTACAGGAAGCATGTTTATTGGCGCATACCAACCACATCAAGACGGCATATTGAGCATCGTTGAGCATTCATGACAACTTGCAACGCAAGCGATCAATCAGGAAAAAGAAAAGGACCTTGTTATGTCTGACATTCCCGCTATTTTGAGCGTACAGTCTCATATGCAACTTCCTCGCAATGACGAATTAATCGACACAATGCCCTGCCCTTCCACTACAGCCATGAGTATTGAACGCACCCGAGGAGAAATAGCCAGGATAGTTAACGGTGAGGATGATCGCTTATTGGTGGTCGTGGGTCCCTGCTCAATCCATGATCCGGACGCAGCACTGGACTACGCACAACGGCTATCAGAAATAAAAGCCCAATTTGAAAATACTCTCTGTCTGGTGATGCGGACGTATTTTGAGAAACCACGCACCACAGTAGGCTGGAAGGGCTTTATCTATGACCCCAAGCTAGATGGCAGTGCGGATATGCGCACGGGGCTTATAAAATCTCGTGATTTACTACTCAATATCAATGCTCTGGGTCTCGGTACCGCAACTGAATTCCTTTGCCCTCTCAATGCACTATATATTGCAGATCTTATTTCCTGGGGGGCTATCGGAGCACGAACAACAGAGTCACAGACACATCGGGAACTGGCCTCGGCACTGCCCTGCCCCATAGGGTTTAAAAACAGTACCGATGGCAATATACAAATTGCCATGAATGCCATTAAGGCAGCGCAATCAGAGCAAATATTTTGCACGACTATCCGCAATGGAAAATTTGAAGCGGTTCAATCTACCGGCAACCAAAACTGCCATTTGATTCTTCGTGGCGGCCGTCAGCCAAATTACTATTCAGCTGACATAGAACAGTCAGTTGTCCTACTTAAGTCTGTATCACTGACAACCAATATCATGGTTGATTGCAGTCATGGCAACAGCCAAAAAATACACAGCAATCAGGTTGTGGTGGCGGGCTCACTCTGCGAGCAGATCAGTTCAGGGCAGCAAAACATTTCAGCCGTAATGCTTGAAAGTTACCTTGAAGCGGGTAGTCAGAAAATCAGCTCAACTGGAAATATGGTTTACGGACAGTCAGTGACTGACAGCTGTATTGGTTGGGACGATACCTGCCAAACACTAGATATGCTTTCCGAAGCAGTTGTCAGGCGCCGTAATCTCTCTACCACGTCTCACACTCTACCCATAGAACTCAGTCGAAGTGCGGTATAAAAAGCAAGCAGCAGCTAAAGAACGATCGCCACCTGAGACAAACTGGCAATCTCGCTAATATCCTGCTGCAGCATAGGGACCACAATTTTTTCGGTACACCAATAAGGTTCGCTTATAAGCACAAACACATTCACTATGTTGATTTTTCGCTCGAGAATAAACACTGAGTATCCCTTGCTCTGGCCGAGATTTTGACGCCCGCTTGGAAAGTATCTCTGATTCAAAATACAAAGTATCACCCACATAAACTGGCAATATTTTGCATTCGCTCATTTCCAAGTTTGCCACAACCTTGCCAAAAGTCTTTGTGGTATGTGCCATAGCGCTCAAAATAAAAGTCTCCAAAACACGAACTCTATCTCCGTACACCCGGCGAGCGTAGACTTGATCAGTAACAAACGGGGTCAGATCAAACGAGTGAAAAGCGTAATCCAAGCAACTGGCTTCGGTAAACGTACGCCCTGGACGATGTTCAAATACCTGACCCACCTCAAAATCTTCGAAGTCTATACCTATTCTTTCAATGAATACGTTGTCTGCCACCGCCTTCAAAAAATAAAATGATTCCTTCATAAAATTTACCCGCAGCAACATTCAGGGTACTTAATAACCGTTTGCGGAGAATGGCAGATGATTACGCTTGTAAATCAGCAGATCACAACCCATTTCACACACTACCTTTTTGTCTTGATTCAATCCGCAAATAGCAACACGTACTAAACCCGTCTCAGAATGTTTATCGCCGGCTTGTAATTCTATAACTTCACTCTCAGAGTACAAGGTATCGCCACCAAAAACTGGCGCTACCATTGCAATCTTCCCCCAGCCGAGAATTTTTTTACGGCGATTATAGGTTTTCCAGATCATCCCCATTAAATGCTGAACAATCAGGGTCGTATCAATAAGGGGTTTACCGAACTCTGTTTGTGCCGCATAGTAATCATCAAAGTGCAACATCGCCTGGTTCAGGGTATTGATGCACTCTTCCTTGTTATCCTGCTGGCTAATGGTAACACCCGGCCTGTGCCGGAATAGTTGCCCCTTTGTAAAATCTTCAAAATCAAGACCAAAGCGCTCCCGATAACGCTGTTTACCGATTTGCACATAGGCGGGAAAGCGATACTGGGACATAGAAACCTCTCCCCTTGCTTATAGCATTCAGCGAAAACCGGACAGCCAGGTCAACCTACACAGTGACTTTCACACTCCTTTGGACGCCGCCACAATTTTCAGGGCCCGCTCTACGACCGGCATATCCACCATCTGGCCATCGACCACCAGAATGCCTCCATGGTTCTCTTCATAGGCTTGCACTACCCGTTGAGCATGGGATAGAGCCTCATTTGAAGGTGCTAATCCATGGTGAATCGGTTTAATTTGTTTCGGATGGACGGCAATTTTTCCGGAGAACCCCAGTGCAGACACACGCTTGGTTTCTTCGAGTAAACCCTTTTCATCCTTCAGCTCTAACCAAGGGCCATCTACAGCATCGATTCCGGCAAATGCCGCAGCTTGCACCAATCGGCCTCGGCCATAAAGAAGTGCATCCCAACTCATATCCGATCCAACGACCGAACTATAATCAGCCGCACCAAAGGCCAAGCAAACCACGCTGTCAACCTGAGCAATACTCAATGCGTTTTCCAAGCCTTTAGGTGATTCGATCAGGGGCATTATGCAAATTTTTTTATGCGAAGGCGCCATCACCTGGGAAAATCCTATTACCTCCTCCGCAGATTGCACTTTGGGAATCATGATGATGTCCGGCAAGCGGCTCAAAGTCAGAAGCATCAGCATATCTTTAATACCAAGATCGCTATCTAGCTGGTTGATCCTTAACGCTCGCTGAGCACCAATATTTTTTTTCCCGGAGAAGAAATTGACCACTTGCTCTCTTGCCGCATCTTTTTCGCTGAGGGCTACAGAATTTTCCAGGTCTACGCAGGCAATGTCCGCCCCACTCGCAATCGCTTTTTCATAACGATCCGGCCTGGTAGCGGGCACAAATAAAATACTTCGAAAAGGTCGGCTTCTATTGACGATACTACCCATCTGATATAACTCTCACACTGATATGATTTGTGACCGATTGACGCCCAGCATATCCGAACAATTCCAAGAGTAAGCTTCTCATCTATTTGCCAGTGGCAACCTACCCGAACCAATTCAACGGCTCACCAAAAATACTAGCAACTCTGATCTGAATCGCGCCAACTATCCATATTTACAATCAATCTCTGCAGAAATTTAAAACCGCATGACTGAGGGTTCCCAAATTTAATGCTCAATCATCCAGTATTAAATACTCATTGCTCTAGGATAAAGGATAGGGCAAACCTATTTTTGGTGGAATTATCCGACATGTTACCTCTCACAGGCTTGCGAATTGTGGCTGTAGAGCAGTATGGGGCTGGCCCCTTTGGCACTCTCTATCTGGCAAATTTGGGAGCAGAAGTCATAAAAGTGGAAGATATTTCCAATGGTGGCGACGTGGGGCGAAGCGTTGGTCCTTATTTCGTAGAGGGCGAATCAGGGGATAACAGCAGCTTGTTTTTTCAAGGTTTTAACCACAATAAACGCAGTTTATCCCTTAATCTTTCTTCCCCTCAGGGACAGGAAATCCTACACAGATTAATTCTCACTGCAGATGCACTGACCGATAATCTTCGCGGTGATGTCCCTGACAAACTCGGTATTACTTACAAGCAGCTTGGGAAAATAAATCCAAAGACTGTTTGCGCTCACCTGACTGCTTACGGGCGCGAAGGCGATCGAGCCAAATGGCCGGGGTATGACTACCCGATCCAAGCAGAGGTAGGCTACTTTAAGTTGACGGGTGAGCCCGACAGCCCCCCGATGCGATGTGGTCTTTCCCTGGTAGATTTATCTACCGGTGTAGCGCTTGCCCTGGCCGTCATTTCCGGCGTTTTAAATGCAAGGGAAACCGGCAAAGGCCGGGATATCGATGTCAGCCTGTTCGATAACGCTTTATATAATTTAAGCTACATCGCCATGTGGCAATTGAATGCGGGGCACAACCAGCAGCGTGTCCCGCGATCGGCCCATTTCTCCCTAAGTCCCTGCCAGCTCTACAAAACCAAGGATGACTGGATATACCTGATGTGCAACAAGGAAAAGTTTTGGGCCGCGCTGTGTCAATGCATGGGGCACTCCGAATTAATTGAAGCCCCAAAGTTTATCAATTTCCGCGAGCGGCAAAAAAACAAAGAAGAGCTGACCGGTATACTGGATAATATCCTCAGCAAAAAAAAGACTACCGAGTGGCTGTCAATCTTTGCCGGCCATGTACCGGCGGCCCCGGTATATGACATTGAGCAAGCACTTACCAACCCATTTGTCGCCAAAACTGATCGGATTCAGTCCATGTGCAGCGACTGTGGCCAGGAAATCAAAATGCTGGCACCGTCGATTCGTTGCGATGGGGAAATGGTCAAGTTTAAACGGGCACCCACCTTGGGAGAAGACACCAAAGACATTCTCACCGAATTAGGCTATTCCGCAGCCGAGATAGCCAAGCTGGCTAGCTACGGCATCATCTGAAACACTTGCGAACACGGGATTATTGATTCATAAGAATCTGAAAAGCCTCGGCCTGTAATTGCGGCAGCAGCAGCGGCCACTGGTTCTGCGGAAGTGTGATTGGCATAGTAACTTCACTGGTATATTGCACTTCGCCACAGCTGCCCTGGCAACGTCCCACCAAAAAGCGCAGACGAGCTTCCTGGGCGAAATCACAACCAATCAATACATGGTGAAGCGGAATAAAAGGCTCCAGAGAGACACCTTGTAGCGCGACTCCAACGGCACCGCGATAGGCCCGCATCAAGCCTCCAACACCCAGTTTAGTGCCACCGAAATAGCGAGTCACTACCGTTCCAACATTTCCCACCCCTTGCTTCAGCAGTAATTCCAACATCGGTCGGCCGGCGCTGCCACCGGGTTCACCGTCATCATCCGCCTGCATAACCTCAGGATTGGATGGGTTGCCAATTACCAGCGCGGTACAGTGGTGATTGGCATCTGGATATTGAGTGCGAATGAGGTCGAGCTGTCGATGGAAAACCGCTTTATCTTTTACTGGCCCCAACCAGCAGAGAAAACGGCTTTTCTTTTCTTCAGTCTCACTGACAACGGGAGATGAGGGAATCTGATAAGTCACCGGCAATATCTTCCCAGCGCTGGTTTTTTAATTTTTCATAAAGTGGCTGGAGCTTGGTCTGCCACACTTTGTTATCGACAACGCCAACATGCTTGCAGCGAATAGTCCCTTCAGAATCTACCAGAAAAGTTTCCGGCGCGCCGAAAACTCCCAGATCCAGAGCCAAGCGGCCCTCCCTATCGGCAAGGCTGTACAGATAAGGATTGTGGTATTTTTCCAGCCACTTGACTGCTGACACATCCTCATCTTTGAGGTTCACACCAACGATTGGCACCCCCTGCTCCGCCAGAGCATTCAGGTAGGGGTGCTCAACTCGACAGGCAACACACCAGGTAGCCCAAACATTGAGCAGGTGTGGACCATTGGGCAGGTCTTGTTTCTCTACAACCTGACTATTGTCAGCCACTTTTTCAAGGGAAAATTCCGGTACCGGTTTATTCAACAGTGCAGACGGCATTTCCTGCGGATTCAGCGAAAGCCCCTGTTTAAACAACAGAGCCAATGCGACAAAAATCATCAGGGGCAGAAAGAGTTTGAGTCTCGACATTACCTTTCCCCACTATTACGCCGTAGCGACATTGCCTATCACTTCCACTGATCGCGCTGCTTTCACTTTGCGGTAGCGTTTATCTGCCACAGCGATAGCACCACCGAGCGCCATTAAAAGCGCACCCAACCAAATCCAAACCACAAATGCCTTGTACTGCAGCCGCATCGCCCAGTCGCCGTTGGGGTTGGACCTGTCCAGAGGTTCGCCGAGTGCCACATAGATATCCCGGAATAAGCCGGTATCAATTGCAGCCTCCGTCATGGTGTTACCACCGGACAAATAATTGCGCTTCTGCGGATAGAGCTCCGCCACCGAATCGCCGTTTTTACTCACATGTAGCACGCCCTCAAATGCCCGATAATTGGGACCCTGGGCCATACGAATACCATCAAATTTAAAATCGTAGCCCGCCACCTGATAGCTATCCCCAGCGCCCATACGCAAGTCTTCCTCCACGCTATAGACCGTTGTCAGAACGACTCCCAGCACCGCAACTGCCAGGCCAATATGCGCTATATGCATACCGTAATAACTGGCCCGCTGGCGCTTCAGTCCGGCGAAAAATGAACTGGCGTTGCGAGTTTTCGAGATAATATCGGCGATACTGGAAGCAAACACCCAGACGCCGATAAAGATTCCGAATACGGCCCCCCAGTGGTAATCACCCAATGCCAGGGGCCACAATAGAGCAACAATCAAAGAGGCCAGGAACGGTAAGCGCCATGCGGTCAATAACTTATCCCAGCGACTGTCTTTCCAGTTGGCGCGAACCCCAATGCCTAGCAGCAAGCACAGCAACACCGTTAAGGGTACAAAGAACAAATTAAAGAACGGCGGGCCCACGCTGATCTTGCCCCAGTTCATGGCATCAGCCAGCAGAGGATACAAGGTGCCTGTCAGCACCATCCCCATAATCAGCACCAATATAATATTGTTACCGAGAAGGAAAGTTTCCAACGAGCGGAAGGAGAATACGCTGCGCGCGCTGACCGCAGGCGCACGTATAGCGAACAACAACAGAGACAGGCCGATAACAACCGCCAGGAAACTCAAAATAAAGCTGCCGCGCAGGGGATCCGTGGCAAAGGCGTGCACCGACGTAATAACTCCGGAGCGCACCAGGAAAGTACCCAGCAAGCTCAAACTAAAAGCAAAAATGGCCAGCAATATTGTCCAGCTTTTAAACAGACCGCGTTTCTCGGTTACCGCCAGGGAATGTAATAAAGCCGTGCCTACCAACCAAGGCATCAAAGAAGCGTTCTCCACCGGGTCCCAGAACCACCAGCCGCCCCAGCCCAGCTCGTAATAGGCCCACCAGCTACCCAGTGCAATACCCAGAGTGAGAAATCCCCAAGCGACAGCTGTCCAAGGTCTAACCCAGCGCGCCCAAACCGCATCCAAGTGACCGCCAAGAAGCGCAGCAATGGCAAAAGCAAATGCTACCGAGAAACCCACATAGCCCATATACAGCAAAGGCGGGTGAAAAATCATACCCGGGTCCTGCAGCAGCGGGTTCAAATCTGATCCTTCCATCGGAGGAAACGGCAGGGTGCGATCAAACGGGTTGGAGGTAAACAGGATAAAGAGGAAGAATCCGATCAGTACAAAACCGAGTACCGACAGTACACGCGCAGATAGCTCTTCGGGCAACTGACGACCAAACAGAGCCACCGCCGCAGCCCATCCGGCCTGGATCAATAGCCACAACAGGATAGAACCTTCGTGCCCCCCCCAAACAGCCGTGACTTTGTAATAAACCGGTAAAATACTATTGGAGTTATGCGCAACATAGTTAACCGTAAAGTCACTTTGCACAAACGCGGTGGTCAGACAGGCAAACGCTATCAGAACAAATACAAAAATACCCAGAGCCAGAGGGCGGCCCGCCGCCATCCAGACAGGGCGGGATGAGTAGCTTCCAGCCATCGGCACTACCGCGAGTGCAATAGCCAGCAGCAAACCAATGCTTAACGCAAAATGGCCTAGCTCTGGGATCATATCTTCCCACCATTCATACACGCTTCATGAGAAACCATCGTATCGGCAACTTCCGGCGGCGTGTAATTCTCATCGTGCTTGGCCAATACCTGGTCCGCTTGTAAAACACCACTGGGTAACAATCGCCCGGCAATCACCGCAGCTTCCCCCTCGGCAAAAAGATCCGGCAGGATTTTATCAAAGACGACCGTCAACTCAGCCACTCCATCGGTAATCACAAACTGTACATCGAGGCTGTCATCCGCACGTTGAACACTACCCGGAATAACACAACCCCCTGCACGGATGCGCTTTTCCATAGGAACTTCACCCGCAGCAAAAGCCTTTGGGGGATAGAAAAAATCGATATTGCCGCGCATCGCATAGGCTACAAAACCAACAGCTGCACTGGACAAAACCACCAGAACAAGTACGAGTATCAGGCGTTGCTTGCGTACAGGGTGCATTTTCTTAGTCCTACTCCATAATAACTTTTTAACATTGTTAAACTGATAGATTTTCCATTGCCCTATCAGCTGAATTTCTTCACAAATACGGCTGTGTGAACCTAAGCCGGCTCTTTTGCTAGATCCGGAGCTTTAGTTGCCGTGCGTTCACTCACCGCCCGGCGGCGACGTTGTGCATTTTTCTGCTGACGTAGTAATTCTGACTGCAGGCGACGGCGAGCAATGCGTGGATATATCGCCATCCCCACAAGCGCAAGAAATGTCATAAGGTAAGACACCCACACAAAAATACCGTGCCCCCCCATCGTCAAGAACTCAGATAAGTTGGCAAATTGGAATTCCACTTTATCGTCCTCCCAACAGTTCGTCCTGAGCCCATTTGGTGCGCATTTCTCGTTTGAGCAGCAGGGTGCGAGTGTGAGTGAGTAAGGTCCAGGCGTACATACAATAAAAACCGATTATCATAATCAGCAGTGGGTAGAACATAACCGGGTCAATCCTACTTTCCTCAATCACACGAAGTGTCGCTCTCTGATGCAGGGAATTCCACCAATTCACAGACCAGTAAATTATGGGAATATTGACTGTGCCTACCAGGGCCAATAACGCCGAGGCCTTATCGGCACTCTGTTCCCGGCTAGCAGCGTGGGACAATGCAATAACACCAATATAAAGAAAGAGAAGAATCAACATCGAAGTCATACGGGCTTCCCACTCCCAGTAGGTCCCCCAGGTGGGCTTACCCCAAAGTGAGCCAGTAACCAGGCAAATAAAAGACAGCACCGCGCCAATGGATGCTGCAGCGCGCATAACAGCAAAGGAGAGCTTCATTCTCCAGATCAGGCCGATAGCGCCGCTGATCGCCATAACGTAGTAACCTGCCAGCGCTAGGAGTGCTGCGGGCACATGAATATAAATAATGCGGTAACTATTGCCCTGCTGCCCGTGCTCATAGACAAACCCCAACCCCCAGACACTGCCCACAGAAAGCAATACAACACTTGCCAGCGCCAGCCAGGGCAACCAAGCTCCAGTTTTTTGATAGAACCAGCGGGGCGAACCCAGACGGTGAAACCATTGCCAATTCAAAAGGACCTCCGAATCAATTATCCAGGCTGATACGTATTGCACCCGCAGCTGCGAGTGGCGCCAGAGCCGCAGCAGTTGCTAACAGTGCCGCTAAAAACGCCAATTGAGTACTGTAGGCATAGCCATCGATAGCCGCCTGTACTGCGCCGGTGCCGAAGATTAGCACGGGCACATAAAGTGGCATAACAATTAGTGCCAGTAACAAACCGGGCCGGCGCAAGGCAACAGTCAGCGCCGCACCTATAGCCCCAATCAAACTCAGGCTTGCCGTTCCCAACAAAAGAGAAACCAGCAAACACAAATAGCCATCCACAGGTAAATTCAACATCAGGGCAAGCAGTGGCGACAGCAGTGCCAGTGGCAACCCAGTGGCAATCCAGTGCACCAGTGATTTCGCCAAAATCGCGAAATAGAGTGGTTGTGGCAACAGAGTGAGTTGCTCCAAGGTGCCATCTTCAAAGTCACCCCGGAACAGACTCTCCTGAGAGAGCATGTTGGCGAGCAATGCCATTACCCAAATCATTCCGGGTGCCATCTTTGCCAAAAGCTCGGGCTCAGGTCCTACTCCCAGCGGCAACAGCGCCAACACCGTCACAAAAAACAGCAATGGATTGGTAATATCCGCACGTTTACGTAGCGCTAAGAGCATTTCGATCCGGAACAGCGCCATAAACCCGAGGGCACTACGCACGCCACTCACCGGCTTTTGGACATCAACTGAGGACATGCTCTCCCCCAAAATCAGAAAAAGACTCGAAGACCGTGTAGTCAGACAGGTTGAGTGCGTCGAGCCCGGGCAGAGACAGCGGTTGGTGCGAGGTGAGCAGAATAGATCCGCCATTGCGAAGGTGGGCAGCCATTTGCTCCTCAAGAGCGGCAACGCCGGCCACATCGAGCGCCGTCAGCGGCTCATCGAGAATCCAAAACCGGGGGGAATTGGGAAGGAATAGGCGAGCCAGGGCGACCCGCCGGTTCTGCCCCGCAGACAAGCTGTGGCACAGGCTGTCTTCAAATCCAGTGAGATCCACACTTTCAAGCGCACTGAGCGCGGCCTCCTGATTGGCACCATACCAGGTAAGGTTTTCAAGCGGGGTCAGACCACTGCGTACGCCGCCCCGGTGCCCGATATAAAGTAGAGAATCCCGCATCGCGGGCAGTCCCTTTGGATAAGGGTCTCCGCACCACAGAATATCGCCACTAAATTCGCTACTACTTCCTATCAAGGTCCGCAACAGCGTGGTTTTACCCGCACCATTACTGCCTTTGACCTGGATCGCAGCGCCGGCATGCAGAGAGAATCGAAGGCCTTCAAATAAGCGTCGACCATCCCTTATACAGGTGAGGTCAGTCACCTGCAGGACAACTTGGGACTTGGGGGTCACAGACATTTCCAAGAAAAACCACTCTGAAGAAAATCTGAGCGACATTATACCGGCACCAGCGCTAATTGCATTGTCTCAACGAAGATCAATTTTCCGATACTTGATCTTTCGCATGATTGTCTACCCAATCACTCAGTAGGGCGCTGTTTTCGTTGGCTTGGGGCAGTAGTTTTGATATTTTCTCATCGACGTGAGAACTTGTACCTGATTAATACAGTACCCCACAAGAATGTGGTTAACCTCGTAGTCAACTCCAAATAGTTTCGTTGTAACAGAAAGGACACGCGCCCATGACGAACCTCGCAACGCACATCAACCCATGGCTTGATGCCACGACCTTGAATGACAACCAAAGCCAAATCAACCAACAGCCTTTTCCCTTTTTTGTAGCCAAGAATATTTTGGCCGAAAGTCTCATGTCCTCCTTAATTATCGACTTCCCCCAGCTCAAGGGTGCCGGATACCTCCCCTACGACAAAAGCCAGTGTGGCAGCTCTATCAACGATTTAATAGCCCAGTTTACCGCCAGTGAATTTGCCGATGCTATTGGCAACAACCTCGGTATTGAGAAGCTCTCCCAATACCCCACTTATGTTTCGATCAGCCGCTCCCTTAAGAAGCGCCATGGCAGAATACATACTGATGGCCAATCAAAGATTGCCACCGCTTTACTTTATCTTAATCCCGAGTGGACCCTCGATGGCACGGGCTGCCTACGCTTTTTAAAAAGCGGGAGTGATTTCGAAGATACCGCTGCACCAGAAATCAGGCCTTCCTATGGCACTCTTGCAGCTTTTAAGCGCGCCGATAATTCATTCCATGGGCACCTTCCCTTCTCAGGAAAGAGATTGGTCATTCAAGTAGCCTGGCTGGTGAGCTCAGCAGACAAGGATCGCAAAGCCAAACGCGGAAAACTATCTTCAAAATTAAAACGAATCCTTAACTGGTTTGGGGGAAAGCAGCCAAACACATCACAGGCGTAACTACAGTATGACGGCAGGGATTGCCCCCCTCCCTGCCAACAATCTGTAGACTACTCGCAAGATTCGTATTGATCCAAGCTGGTAGAACCCCAAGGGCTTTTCCAATCATTTCGGAGAGAGCACTTGTCGCAAAGCGAACAAAATACTACCCACCTATTCAGCCTTAGAACCTTTAGTTTGTGGCATTGCCTTCAGATATATTGAAAATTATTCCACTAAAGATAATTATGAAAGAAAACGCAGAGAATCGTAAAAAACGACAATGGAGAAACAAAGAATAGAAAATTTTGGAAGTCGCTATGCAGAGCATCAAGATGACAGCCAGTCACATATATTACTATCGGGCCTGAACCACATCACAACATCGAATGAAAACTTGGCTATAGCCTCTATCTACTACTGATACTCTGCACAGATCACCGAGGTATGTTAGTACTCCAGCATCTATCAATCGAAGTCATAATCCATTAATTCTCGCCTTAAACGCTTCTCCTCCAATTTGTCTTCTATCATTCGACGTGCATCGAGCGGCGACTGTGAAGTAGCCTGCTTTAACACTTCATTTGCAATTTGTGGAATATCCACATTATCAAAATCTAGGCGCCTTTCGTTAACGTGAACGCTCATACGAAACTCCATAATCTTGATCTGAGAAAGCACAAAAATCCCTTTCGCACCCAAAGTGCGATTGCAGATTAGCCAGCTAAATCAATCGTGGTCAAGCAAAAATTTACTAGGAAGAGGTACAACCCTTATAACGAAGCCATCAAATATTCTATGGAGCAAAGCTGTCCGCAAAAACCTCCCTTTCAAGGCTAAATTAGCGAAGATAAAAGACGAATTTATGAAATTTTTTCGAAAAATTGAAGAAATGAAGATGGCGGGAATAGGAGTAACCGAAGGGCCCTAATGTTACTCAGGGTGACACCCTTCAACGGGATAATCGGTCCCTGCTAAAAAGGATGACATGACACAACGCTTAACACAGGCTAGAATAGCGGCCCTCTAATGCTGTCGCCAATTGATGACAGTATCGGCACTAAGCCCCCGTCGGTTAACAGGATAAACCACGGACCTCCTAAGTCCGGACTGGTGGTTCGAGTCCACCCGGGGGCGCCATTCAGCGCCCTGCAATTTAAAGCATAAATGCCTTAGCTGAGTGCATAAAGAGCGCCAAGAACAGCCCAACCAATAAAAACCCACCCCACAAGAGCCTGGTAGAGCGGCTAATCGTTCGGCCGCGCCTAGTTTCATCTCTTCCCGTCTTACCCATAACGCAAATCCATTTGCACGACTTTTAACCGCCAATTAAAAATACTACCAAACTAAATTGCTGGCGAATCTCCATCTTAGGATAGACAAAGCCCGGTGAAAACCGGGCTTTTGAAAACATCAGCACCAGCACTGACGATCAGAACCCCTACTGATTGGTCCCATTGCTACCAGCACCGCCATTACTATTGTTCATCTGACTGCCATCTTGCATCTTTTTTTGCATCTTCATCATCTGCTTCTCTGCCTTGTCCTTTTTGTGATGCATTCCCACCTTGTGCCACTCCTCCTTAAACTTGGCCCAAAAGGAGTCTTTTGGCGCCTTGGTGCAGGCAGTGATCACCATTGGAGTGACTTTTTCTGTGCCATCAATATCTAGCATATCCCCCTCATCTTTACCCTTTTGCGAATAGGCTGCAGCCCAGTAGACCGCCTTGGGCTTGAACTCATCATCAATCGCCAGGAAATCTGCACATGTCCAGTCCTTCGCTGGCTTCTTGGGATGGTTATCCGCGAAGGCAGCAGAAGCAGCGAGACTGGCAATTACCAAAGGAAGGATGTACTGCTTACTTTTCACAATAAAATCTCCGGAGTTTTCGGGGCTATCACCCCTTCAATCAACTGCAGGTAATGTGCAATCCGCTCGCATCTCGACACAAAGGAGCCCGAAGCCACGGGGAAATGACGCAAAGCCCCAACCTGGCCTGATCCAGCCAACGCAACGAGCCCTGCCACAGCGGAATCGTAAAGCCAAGAATCTATAAAAAGCTACCTGACCCATAGAAAGGATAGACGCATTTTTCATTTTTGCGCCCCGCTCAACCAAAGCTCATAGATTGTGGCCCCGCACAAGAATTTGGCGTAAGAGAATTCTCCTCACAGGCATAAGGAGAGAAAGGGAATAGCATTGACTGATGACTAAAGCTAAAGGCCTGGTCAACACTTAGACTATGACAAGTGCAACACCAAAAACCACCAGAACACACAGGTGCGCCTGCAATCGCTCTTAATCACATATAAAAGCCGTAGTGGTTGCCATGGGCAGCTCATGCTCAAAGCACAGAAAGACTGTAAAAAGCTTACCGAGCACGATCTATCGAGCAAAAATAATGGAGCGGCGTGGAAGTATTAGACCACTACAGCCCGGACTATGTCCGCACTCCAATCTTCACCACCAATGCGGTGGAGGCTGCACACAGGCAGTTCCGAAAATTAACCAAGACCAAGGGCGGCTTCGCCAATGAGAATAGCTTACTGAAGCTTCTCTATGCCGGTATACTAAAAGCCTCCGAACGCTGGACGCACCCGATTCAAAATTGGAATTTGACACTGTCGCAGCTGGCGATCCACTTTCCAGATCGACTGGAGAAATATATCAGCCTATAGCTGCTTGGCTGACACAGCGCTTTGAACACCCTCCATGCTTGCCAATCTTGTATTCACTTCTGTGAAGATGAATCTACAGGCAACTTTGGAGGTGGACATAGGCGTGTCAGAAATCCAGATTTCATTTTTCGAACGCTCTCCAACTCTCTTTGTAACAAATGGGAGTTTCAAGCCAATGACTACGTTAGCCATAACGGAAAAACCAATTTTACTTAATACGGAAATGGTGCGTGCAATACTGGATGATCGTAAAACCCAGACGCGCATAAAAATAGAGCCTCATCCGCTCAACGGTACCAGCGATAAAGAGGCCATAAAAGTAATCGGGGGTCTGCCTCCTGGACTTTCCCTTCTTCAACTATTGAATAGTGCCTGGTGCAGCGGACATTTGGATATCGACTGCCCTTACGGCGAGCCCGGTGACCGCCTATAGGTGAGAAAAACCTGGAAGCCCTCCATTTCTCATTCATGTGCAATGGGCGATTGTGACTGCGAAGATGTACAGGTCGAGTATTTAGCTGATGGTAGTTTCGAATTCTTCAAAGATGACGATATCTCTGAAAGTTGGACTATGCCCGAATCAGCCCAGAAGGGAAAAATATACCTTCAATCCACATGCTCCACTGGGCCAGCCTTATCACACTGGAAATAACGGGCATCCGAGTCGAGCGTATCCAGGATATCACCGAAGAGGATGTCAAGGCTGTAGGTGTTGATGGGCCAGAATCTGCAAGCGCTCAGCTCTGTGGCGTGCACGAAAAGCCTCTCCCTGCATTCCGTAGACTATGGGAATCTATTTACGCCAATGACAGCTGGAATTTGAACCCTTGGGTATGGGTTGTTGAGTTTCGCAGAATAGAAGAACAAGAGGCAGCAGCAAGAAAACACCTCGCCGTATCTTACGCTTACGTGAAGTTGAACGGCTCACTGGCTATAAAAGCAGTAATATTTACCGGATGATTAAAGAGGAAGTATTTCCCCAGCAGAGGCGGATAGGCCTGGGTACTGTAGGTTGGGATAGCCGGGAAATTGATAGGCGGATAGAAGAGAGGCTCGAGGGTGCCGCACAATGATGTACAGCCCATTTTGGCTGGACCAACTCCCACCCTGGTACAATTGTCTAGGGAGAAATAAGTGGGGGACTGGTAAGTCTAGAAACAAAAAAGCCCTGTAAAATCAGGGCTTTTTATTCAAAATATGGCGGTGAGGGAGGGATTCGAACCCTCGATACCTTGCGGTATACACACTTTCCAGGCGTGCTCCTTCAGCCACTCGGACACCTCACCAAATTGTCACCCTCTAGAAGGGGCATTCGCCTTACGGCGACTCTCTCGAAATCACTAAATCTTCAAGGAAATCAGGAAGATAGCTGCTGTCTCGGCGAGAGAGCGCGCACTTTACCCAAATGTTTCCCGCTGTGCAAGCACTATTGTACATCCCAATGCGAAAAAAAATCATCTAGCCTCAGATTCGGCGCTTCACGGTGCGCCCTCTCCATAGTTCCGCAGTATACAAAGCCATCTATACGTTTACTTTCAGACAGCCTCAATCCTTTGGCAGCGGCAGTATTTGTCGCCAGCGGGCCGGTGCGCCAGTATATCCCGACACCTTCTGCATATGCGGCAGCAAACATCGCCTGTACCGCTGCCGCCGTAGATATATGTTGTTCCAGATAGGAAACTTTGGGGTGTTCTTGCAGGTGAGTGATAGCAACAATAATCAACGGGACGTAGAAAGGCAGCGTCAAGGTTCTCCGCTGTAGGGCTTCCGCCAGTGGGGGCGCCTTCCAGCTGCTCTGCCGCTTTGACAAAGAGTTCGCCCAAACGATTACGATCCACCCCCTCAATCAGCAGAAGTTACTATGGCGGTAGGGCGCCATGGTCTGCTGCGCGCAGTGCGGCACGAACTATATTCTCTCGCTGCTGATACGTGGAGGCTGGATCTGCCAGTTTTCCTATAGAAACTCTGTGATGCAAAGTGGTCAGGGCATCCATCTTTACCTCCGCAAACGTTCATATCGATGAATTTAGCGCAATTTAAAACAAAATCAGCCTTAGGTTCCTAGGGAAAAAAAGCATCCCCTAAGGCAGTTTTTTCGCATTCTGTCCCACGGAAGAGTAAACTCCGCCCCAAGAGTCACTGCGCGACCATACGGCGGATAGGGAAATCGGAGCCACCCTACCCCCAACGCGTAAGCTGTTCAATTTCTGCTCAAACAAAGATAAGCACAAATGCAGGACCAGTTTGATGAGAGCACAGGGCGGAACATCAACCCTCACTACTCCACCTATTTTCGCAGTCTGATTTGTTTCGCTGCCGCCGGTACTTTGGCAAATGCGATTAATTGGTCGGCGCCCTGGCAGTTGGACAAGCTGGTCGTCCTTGGAACTGCCATATTTATTGTTATCTACGCTGCTATTGCTCAGTTTATTCTCTATAAGGCCCGCGATAAAAAGGCTTTGAAAACTCGCCGCTGCCTGTCCTTTCTCGATACCGTATTAATAGGGATCACCATCTCCTTGGCAAATTTCAGCATGCTGCCCTCGCTGCTGTTTGTGACCGTGGTTCAGCTAAATGCCCTGACTGAAGGCGGCGGTCGCAGTTGGTTCGAGCACAATACCGGCTTACTCGTTGGAGTCGTTA
The DNA here is from genome assembly GCF_023895975.1 of Microbulbifer okhotskensis. Lineage (GTDB taxonomy): Bacteria > Pseudomonadota > Gammaproteobacteria > Pseudomonadales > Cellvibrionaceae > Microbulbifer > Microbulbifer okhotskensis. The sequence continues at coordinate 10,529 of NZ_JALBWM010000030.1, read as the reverse complement.
TCGGTTACCTGATGCATCAACCGTCCCTCTTAATTAGCGCAGACCTCACGATCAGCACTGTCAGTTTGATCGGTATACTGGTGTACCTCTGCGCCTACGCTTTCTTTACTCACCGACAAATTGGCCAACTTAAAGAAGCCAATCAATCCCTGACCGTCGAGCAACGAGTCAGCAAAGTCAGATCCTATAAGCTGTCAAAATACCTGCCACAAAAGCTTTGGCGCTCAGTAACAACCGGAGACGAAGAAGCCCTGGTCACCCAGCGCAAGCTGCTCACGGTATTCTTTTCTGATATTAAAGATTTCAGCCAGCTGACTGAGGAATTGGAGGCCGAGACCTTCACTCAGTTACTCAACAATTATCTCTCCGAAATGGCGCGTATCGCCGGTCAGTACGGCGGTACTATCGACAAGTTTATAGGCGATGCGGTTATGGTTGTTTTTGGAGATGATGAGAGTAAAGGACCAAAATCCGATGCTCTACGCTGTGTCGCAATGGCACTGGCCATGCGCAAGCGTGTACGTGAAATGAAGCAGGAGTGGTATAACAAAGGAATTTCCCGGCCCCTGCAGGTGCGAATGGGCATTAATACTGGTTACTGTACGGTAGGGATATTTGGCACGGCCAACTACCAGTCTTATACCGTCATGGGCACCCATGTAAACTTGGCATCGCGCCTTGAAGGAGCGGCCCAACCAGGGGAAATCCTCATCAGCCATGAAACCTGGGCCATGATCAAACACACAGTAATGTGTCGGGATAAGGGCCATATTACCGTTAAGGGTATCAGTACTCCGGTAAAGGTTTATCAAGTAACTGACCTGCGAAAAAACCTGGGCGGCCAACAAAGTTATCTGGAAGAGCATGCGCCCGGCTTCTCTATGCATTTGGATTTAGACAAAATCCGCAATTACGATAAAGAAAAAGTTTTACAGTCCCTGCAAAAAGCAGCTTCTAATTTGAAGACCAAAGTGATTATTTAGCCGCCACACGAACACCGGGTACCGGGCGCTCTGCTGCAATACCAGTCCAATAAAGTTACATTGTTGCATGCATCCGCACCGCGAGATTTCCCATAATCCATACTGTACCCAACACGATAATCAAAAGAATTAAAGTAGAAAAGGCTACCAGGGCGAGATTATCCCGATATTCTCGCTGAGTAGTCACATTAAGGAAGTATTTCAGCTGCACCACTAGCTGAGCGATACCCAATAGAGCAACGAGTAGCAAAACGCTCTTATTTTCTCTTCCAATGGTCAGCACCGCCGCAAAGGCAGCCAGGGTTAACACAACCGACAGAATATAACCGGTAATGTAGGATCGTAGGTGTTGTGCGAAACTCGGTTCATTAGCCATATACCCACCCACCGAAATAAACGATCGAAAAAATACCGATCCATATCAAATCCAGGAAGTGCCAAAATAGCGCCAAGCGTAAGAAGCGCAACTTAACCACCTGCCCCATGCCCATCGTAAAAACCTGGGCGATCAACACCAGCATCCACAAACAACCAAAAGTGACATGCAGACCGTGCAACGGCACCAGTCCAAAAAAGGCAGACAGATAACCACTGCGTGAAGGCACACCACCTTTCGAGGCCATTTCAGAAAAGTCATATAACTCCAGCGTCAGAAACCCTATTCCCAGCAGCAGGGTAATCACCACCCAGAACAAAAAGCTGGCGCGGCTGCGCTCATGCCTCATGGTGACTGTGGCAATACCCACGGTCAGGCTGCTGGTCAAAAGGAGCATGGTCTGTGCGAACAAACTGCCAAAATCAAAGAGCTCCTTAGGCCCTGGGCCTCCTGCAGTAGCCCCCACCATGGTGATGTAGATGGCAAACACCACACCGAAGAAAATCAGGTCGCTCATCATAAACACCCAAAAACCAAAGATCACCACAGCGGGATCTCTGTGGGCAGCTTCGTGGGCGTTGCCGATACTCCCCGGACTTTTACTAGATGAGCTGAGATTCATTTGAAAACCTAGAGTTCCAACTTGGAATAACCTACATTTCGTGGAGAATCTTCCAGGTCCCGGCTAACCGCTTCGCTTTTTTCAACCAGGGCTAGCCAGGCTTCGGTATCCTTCTCCAATTGACTGGCAGGAATAATGTATTCGGTCTCTTTGCGAAAAGTCGAGGCAATAACAGCGATCAAAATCGCCAATGCAGAAATCAGTGCGAGCCACCAGATATACCAAACCAAGGCAAACATCAGAATGCCACTGGTCACACATAAAATAAATCCAAGTGGGTTATTTTTTGGAAGCTCAATGTCCCGGTAATTTTTTGGCCGCTGATAGGCACGACCATGCTCTTTTGCCTCGCTGAACTCATCTCTATCGGTAACCGTCGGTAGCTCTACAAAGTTATAAGCCGGTACGGGGGCAGGTGAAGCCCATTCTAACGAACGGCCATCCCAAGGATCGCCGACGGGAACACGTGTTTTATGTCTATCCCTGATGCTCACCAAAAACTGCACAACTAATGTAATCAGTGCGGCCAATACCACCATAGCGCCAATAAAGGCCACGATCATATAAGGCTTGAAGGTAAGATCGGCATAAGTGAAGGAGCGCCGTGGCATACCCAATAAGCCTGCAACATAGAGCGGAAAAAATGTCAGCATAAAGCCTGCGAACCACAGGTATGCCGAAAGTCTCCCCAGCTTATCGTTGAGGCGGAATCCGAACGCCTTGGGGAACCAATAGTTGTACCCTGCTAATATTCCAAACAGCACGCCAGGTATCAGAACATTATGAAAATGAGCAACTAAAAACAGTGTATTATGAACCTGGAAATCGACTGTCGGGTTAGCAAGAATCACACCCGACAATCCCCCGATAACAAATAAAATCAAAAATCCAATGGCGTAAACCATTGGCGTTGTAAATCTAATACGCCCTCGATACATAGTCGCCATCCAGTCGTAAACTTTTACCCCGGTCGGCACCGCAATCAACATGGTAGCAATACCAAAAGCAATATTGATTGTGGGACTCTGTCCCATGGTGAAAAAGTGATGCAACCAAACGGTAAATGACAAGATAGCAATACACATGGTGGCAATAACCAGCGACTTATAACCGTACAGAGTCTTTGCCGAATAAGTGGAGAAAACTTCAGAAAAAATACCATACGCTGGCAATACCAGCAGGTAGACCTCCGGGTGTCCAAATAACCAAAACAGATTGGCGTAATTCATCATATTTCCACCAAGATCATTGGTGAAAAAGTGAAAATCCAGATAGCGGTCAAGCCCTAGCATCAGCGCTGCAACACTGAGCGGAGGCATTGCAAAAATCATCAAAATTGAAGCACAGAGCACGGTCCAGCAAAACAGTGGCATGCGGAACAAATGCATACCGGGTCCACGACATTTGTAGACCGTCACCGTGAAATTTATCCCCGTCAACGTTGTGCCTGCGCCAGAAAATACGATGGCCCAAATCCAATAGTCCGGCCCAACGCCCGGACTAAAATCCCCTCCAGTGTAAGGTGGGTAGGCTGACCAACCGCCCGTGGAGAATTGTCCCACGACCAGTGAGACCATCAACAGAATTCCTGAAGAAACCGTGACAGCCAGACTGATTTGATTGAGCACAGGAAATGCAACGTCGCGAGCACCTATCTGCAGTGGCATAGCAAAATTAATCAGCCCCACAAGAAAGGGGACAGCGACAAAAAACACCATAATGGTGCCATGGGTACTGAATAACTGGGCAAAATGATCCGCATGGAGAAAACCATCAGGTGCCGCAGCCTGCTGAGCACGCATCACCATTCCTTCCAGCAAACCACGAACTAACATCACAATCGCAAAAACGATATACATAATACCGATCTTTTTGTGATCTGTACTGGTCAGCCAATCACGCCAAAGGGGGCCCCAGAGCCTATACCAGGTCAGCAATCCCAGGATGGCAATACTCGCAAGAATAACAAGAGAACCCGCAGCACTAGCAACGGCCTCATTAATAGAGGGGCTTTCCAGGAAATTACTGAATACCAGGGATTCCCAACTGAGTTTGCCCAGCCAACCGTGTTCAGTAGCGCTCATGGCTGGACTCCTTCAACATCTTCTTTGCCGCGCCCAAATTTTTCCGTACCCGGTTGATCTTCAATACTCAACGGCTTACCGGAGTGATAGCGCATAACAATTTCATGAAATAGCTGAGTGCCCGGCAGAGTAAAGTAGATCACTTTTTCAGGCATCTGTGCGGTGGCCAATTCCCCATGCGCTTGTTTTTTTGTTGTTCGTTGTGCCAAGCGATTATAATTTTCAGTCGACAACTCAATTCCGGTTGAGTGCACTCTCTGTACCCATCGGTCAAAGTTATCACTATTCACTACCTGCACATTAAATTTCTGATCTGCAAATCCATCACCGGTGTATTGAGTATTCTCTCCTTCTGTTTCACCGGTTTTTGAGGCGATAAAATTGAGTTGGGTGGTCATACCCGGCATCACATAAATTTGTCCAGCTAATGCCGAAATAAAAAAGGACTGCATGACCGTATCACTGGTCAAGATCATGGATATCGGGGTGTGCACGGGAACAACCAACTCCCCGACAGTAGCAATATCCAATTCTGGATAGATAAACAACCACTTCCAGTCCAGCCCCACGACCTGCACTTTGATCGGGGGAACAACGCCCTGGATTTCCTTGTAAGGGTCAAGTCGTGCCGTTGCACGCCACAACATCACTGACAACACAATGATTACCAGAAATGGGACTCCCCACATAATCAATTCAAGGGGTCCGTAAGTCTCCCACTTGGGTGCATAAAAACCACGCCCCTTTTTGCGACGATATTTGAATAAAATTACCGGCACCAGAATAAATACTGGAAGAATCGCGACCATGGTCAACGCCATAGCCCAAAAAAAGTGGACTTTTTGTTCTTCAGCCACAGGGCCCAGTGGCATCAAAAAAGTTTCAGACGCAGATGCTGCCTGGGACAGGAATAGACAGCCCAATATAAGGGTGAGTAGGTAATAGCTAACGCCAGAAGGGCAAACTTTCTTGCACCTCTGCAAGTCCATACGTTTTAGAGCAAAAAAACCTGAAGGTTTTAGATACCAATCCATTGCATAGCCTACCGACAAAAGTCGTCAACTGACATAAATAGCCGCCAACGCACTGAATTCCATGTCGCTACTGCCAAGCACCCTGAAAGGCAGGTACGCTATCTAGTAGTTTGTCTCACCAGAATAGCTGAACACAGGTTTTCTTTAGAGGTTTAACTCTCAGACTTTAGCAGGCTGCTGAGTAGTTCCACGGAAGGGTTTTGCCAAATGTCAGTTAAAGCACGCCACTCCCCGCCATAGTGCGCATCATAGTTTGCACAAATTGGTATAGATCTCTCCGGCTCGGATGACGCAATTCCTGCCCGCTGTAGCGGTACAAAAATGTCTCGGACTGCACGGACCAATACACATCATCATCGGGTGCAATATAGAGACGGGTCTCAACGATCGCGACAGAAGCATTGCGGGTATGGGGGTCAGTTTGTTTGAGTGCCAAAAGCTGGGTGACCAGTAATGTATCAAAGCCCCCGCCCTTCAGAACTCGTGTAATTTCCCTCATTGAAGGAATACCGATCATTGGCGCCAATGCGCTCCAGGAATGAGCATCTATACCCGACTCCTGCAACTGTGATACCCACTCGCGCTCAACACTCACACCCTGCAAAGGCTGCGGAATCAGCGTATAAGCCAGCACCAGAGTTTTTCCTAAGTTTTGACTATTGATATAGGGGGAGTGCCAGACGTAGGTAACAACGGTATTTGTTGTAGTCCAACCCCATAGAAGGGAAAATACAAAGAGACTACAAACCAACTGGATAACCCTCAGCTTGTACACGCCAAGTCGCAGCCTCCTCATACCATTTCCACGCTCTACCTGAAATTCCACAAGCCCCTCCGAACTCAGCCTAAAAAGTAACTCTGGTCGTAAACTGAGTGCGCCAGAGAGACCCTCTGTCACCATTCTTGTCTTGACGGACACCATACAGAGCCTCTATTCCCACCAACCAGCGGGGAAAAGGCGTCCAAGTTAAATTAATACTCCGATATTGTGTTTTCTTATAAGAAATACCCGGCTGGAAATCATAATTTTTTTGTCTCACCCTGCCGTAAGTCGCCACCGTGTATAAGCAGGGTGTCCACCAATGCTGGTAACCCAAATACCAAGCAGATGTCGGGAGCGCCTCCAAAGAATTGTTATATATATCGTAAGCCGCATCTGGAGGCGCATCGTTCAGAAGACCACTATAGCCCTCGCCAAATGAAACAGAATAAGAGAGAAGATCCTGGGAGAGCGCACCGGGCATATTGAAAGTACCACTTAAATTGAATCCCCAGCCAGTCGTTGACACCGCAGAATCCGGATCACCACTTGCACGTAAATCCCTTAACACCAAACCCGCCTGAAGGTGCATTTGGCCGGTTTCGGAAACCAAGACAAAAACTGTATCGGGCCACCGGGCTACTTCCAATGCCTCTTCAAAGATTTGTGAGTCAGGCGCTTCTATCGCTACTTTAAAGTGATATTGAGGTCCATATTGTTTGTGCCAACGCACCATAGAGTGCCGCAATCCAATCACCGAATTTGGACCCTGAAAATCTAAAGTATTGGGAATTGCCACCAGGTCTGCAAAGGTTGTCCAATCCTGACCGACCAAAACACTACCGCCCCACAAGACATTGCTGACTTCCCCATAAGCTTTGCGCATACGGGGGTTTGGAGTAGTGACGCTGGGATCCTGCAGGAAATCCATGGAGATAATCGTTTTAAACTCGCGGCCATTCCATGGGGTTTTCGTCTCAAACAAGATGCGGGAGGTCTGCACCGTAAAGGATGTCTGGCCATCGGCCCCCTCCGCTGCGGTTTTATCGAAAGTGACAATATCGGCTGGTACAAACTGTGCGGGGCTCACAAGCGCATCGGTATCGTAATTCGCATCCAAATCAGCATAACCACTGATCTTCACTTTCATAGCGCTCCCCAACAAAGGGATAGAGCCCGGCCAATCGGTTGCCGCACTGGAGATCACCGCCTCAATATCACTCTGTTCACTGACAGCTTGGTCGAATTTTGCACGCGGTGGCGGTAGAGAATTCGATGGAATATCTCTACGGAGCTGCTCGATCTGGTGGTGTAACTCGTCGAGGTCCTGCTCGTTTACCGGTGCCTCACTGCTCTGTGGTGGTGGGTCCTGTGATGGTGGAGCCTGTGGAGGCGACGGGGATGGGCGCGCCCGATGCAATTTTTCAACTTGTTTTCGCAGGGCTTCAAGATCGGCTTTTTGGCGCTGGATTTGGGCTTCCTGCTCTTCCAACTGCTGTTGCTGAGCCTCTATCACCCGTATCAAATCATCGGCTTTCACATAAACTTCTGCAGTCGAGAGCTCGGCGAAAAGGAGTTGGGTTATACCGATTACCGCCGCAGGGATCATTGGTGATTGCGCATTGATCTCCATCTATCAGCCTCGACTCCACCTCCTGCAGGGCCGGCAAAAAAACGCTGCCTATTTTTCTCCAGCCTATCTGGGAAGCGTAGCTTAAGAATGAATAGCGCCAAGATCTGTTAGCTAAGACAAACTCGCAGGAAATCTAAAGGATAATATTCTAATAGAGGTGGTCAGCAACACCGCCAAGTTTCGATCAGCGACGGCGTTACTACCGAGGAAGGGAAAAGTCTACTGGCGGGCAAATCGGGGAGGTAAGCGTTTCTCGATACGGGTTGACCTCAGCGGATTAATATCCAAGCCACCCCGGCGAGTGTAACGAGCGCAAACCGTCAGCTCCGTAAAGTCTGCCAATTGCTGCAAATCACAAAAAATCCGCTCCACACAGTGCTCGTGGAAATCCTGGTGCTCGCGAAAGGAAATAATGTAAGCCAGGAGCGCTTCGCGCTTCAACGCCGGCCCCTTATACTCCACCATTAGGGTAGCCCAGTCCGGCTGACCGGTTACCGGACAATTGCTGCGCAACAGGTGGCTGTACAGGGTTTCGCTAACATCCTCTTCGCCGTCATCCAGTGACAGAAGTGCTGAGGCGGGTTCGTATTCATCAACCCCGATATCTAGATGGTCGAGGCAATAACCCTCTGGCTTCTCAACGGCCAAAGCCGCATTTTCAACATCCATCAGGGTGATGCCAACACTGGTACCTACCGCCGCGCTCAGATCCCGGATCAAAGCATCCTGGACCAATCGCCAGGATTCAAACTTACTCTGGTTGAAGGAGTTCAAATACAGCTTGAAGGACTTGGACTCCACCATGCAGGAACTTTCCGCCGGAAAGCTGAAGCGTGCAACCGCAACCTGTGGCTTACCTCTGGGGTTTAGCCAGGAGAGTTCAAAACCCCACCATTCGTCTTCACCAAAGAAAGGCAAAGCGCCAGCAGAAAGTCCCAACTGCGCACGGGAAACAGAGCGCTGAATAGGCTGTAATAATTCCGGGTTGTAAGTGGACCCGTAAGTCGTCTCACGCCCCAGGGGGAGATTTTGCCAGTCTTCTCTTGTCATAACTTTCTCAATACCTCAGTCGCTTGCCATGGCCCATCAGGTGAAGCCCCCAGGCTGCAAGCAGCGCAATAAATGCCAAAACGCCAACAAATGCCCAGGCAACATTAATATCGGAAACACCCAATATGCCGTATCGGAAGGAGTTCACCATATAAAGTATCGGGTTGAGCTTCGATAACCCCTGCCAAAATGGCGAGAGCAGATCGACAGAATAGAAAACACCGCCCAGGTAAGTGAGAGGGGTTAATACAAATGTCGGAACAATGGAAATCGCATCAAAACTGTTGGCAAATATAGCGTTGATAAATCCAGCCAGAGAAAACAGTACCGCAGTGAGGAATACGATAGCCACAGTAACCGCGACGTGCTCAATCGTGAGCGAAGTAAAAAACATCGCCACCAAAGTCACAATCAGGCCGACAATCAAGCCTCGCGACACCCCCCCCAGAACATAACCCGCCATAATCACCCAGTTAGGCGTTGGCGAAACCAGAAGCTCCTCAATACTGCGCTGGAATTTTGCACTGTAAAAAGAAGAGACCACATTGGCATATGAGTTGGTAATTACCGACATCATAATCAGGCCCGGCACAACAAACTCTATATACGGGTATCCCCCCATTTCCCCGATACGCCGACCTATTAGGGAACCGAAAATCACAAAATACAGCGACATAGTGATAACGGGAGGCACCAGCGTCTGGGGCCAGATACGCATAAAGCGCCGGATTTCACGGCGGAAGATCGTACTAAACGATACCCAGATTAAATTGCCTTTCACTCTTCAAGCCCCGACATTTTTTCTTCTGACAACATGGACAGGAATAACTCTTCCAAGCGGTTGGCGCGATTGCGCATACTGGTAACAGTGACACCCTGCTGCTGTAGAGACCCAAACACCTCGGTGAGAGACTGCCCCTTTTCAATAGTGACCTCTATGGAATGACTATCCCGCAGGCGCGCTTCATATCCGGGCAAGCTCGGACACTCAGAAAGAGACTCACTGCAGTCAAAGATAAAAGTTTCGCGGTTGAGTGTTTTTAACAGCGACTTGATCGAGGTGTTTTCGACAATAGTACCCTTGTCGATAATGGCAATATTGCGACAGAGGCTCTCAGCCTCCTCCAGGTAATGAGTCGTAAGGATAATGGTGGTTCCCTGTTCGTTGATTTTTTCTAGGAAACTCCACATCGAACGACGCAGTTCAATATCAACCCCGGCGGTAGGTTCATCCAAGATCAACAGCTTGGGCTCGTGAATCAGCGCCCGTGCGATCATCAACCTGCGCTTCATCCCCCCGGATAACATACGCGCCTGAGTCGCACGCTTATCCCAAAGGCCCAGCTGTTTCAGGTATTTTTCTGTACGCTCTTCCGCCAACTTGCGCGGCATGCCGTAAAAGCCACCCTGGGTCACGACAATGTCGTACACCTTCTCAAACTGGCTGAAGTTAAATTCTTGCGGGACAACCCCCAAAAGGCGCTTGGCAGCGGCAAAATCATCATCGATATCTATACCAAAGATCGATACTGTCCCACCACTTTTACGCACCAGCGAGCAAATAATCCCTATCGTGGTAGATTTTCCCGCCCCGTTGGGGCCCAACAGTGCAAAGAAGTCTCCCGGCAAGACTTCAAAGCTGATGCCTTTGAGCGCCTGAAAGCCGTTGTCGTAAGACTTTTGTAAATTGTGGATCGATAGCGCAGCGCTCATCTCTCACTCCTGTTGTGGGGAGCGTCATTCAATGCGCTTGCCCGAATAATTTCAACTTGAAGGGAAATAGGATTTTTGCCGCGTACATCCCCCTCTAGCAAGCAGGACACTCAAGCACTTTTGGATACACCCAGAAGCGCAGATGTAACAGTGCAAGCCGCAGACTAAGAAGTAATATATCGGAAAAACAAAAAGCCGCTCGATTGAGCGGCTTTTTATTTGGAGCGGGAAACCGGGTTCGAACCGGCGACCTCAACCTTGGCAAGGTTGCGCT
>NZ_JALBWM010000309.1 GCF_023895975.1 Microbulbifer okhotskensis | reverse complement strand
CTGACCGTTCTTTTCCAGGGGATTAACTGATGCACTTCAAAGTTGAATGCAGGAAGCCTAATTCTTTAATTTTTTCTTTGGTGATTATGTTGTCGAAAGGGAAGCTTTCCGAATTTCCTATAAGTTTGGCAATTTTCTGAGAGCACGATGACATGGTTAGGCAGGTTGCAATAACTGCGAACATGGCATTCAACTTGATTGTATTTTTCACGTGAAAATGCTGTCGTATAGGTGGAGTGGCTAAGGGCGCATATTGTCTTGATAAGGTTAGGTTTCACCGGAATTGGTGTCAATAAGTCCAGCTGGTAGAGTGGTGTTGGATTCGTCAAATGTATCTTTTTGGGTAATCTTGCATGGTATTTTTAATTGCCTGCCGGTTTTAGGGGGAGGGCTCTTCGGGAGGCCTTTGATTATATTTGTGCCAAGGTGGCTGGTAAGTAGAGCTTGAAGGGTTCTTTAGGGGGGGTATGTTGCTGTGGTGACTGGGGCAGTATGTATATTGATTGTGTTAGTCCTCAGTTAATGGATTGGATTAGGCTGTCCTGGCTCTACCATTTTCGATTTTTCATACTCTCTTGGCTTGTTGCAGACTTGTTCTTTCGTACCAGTTGATCGGTTGGCAATAATACTTTGCCGGTACTAAATCGATAAAAGTGAGTGTGCATTAAAAACTTATGAATTTAGATTTTATTCTATATGGACCACGTGATATTTTACGCGCCACAATATCTGTATAAAACGAAACTGGTGTATTTATGTACAGGTCAAGAATCATGTAAGGCAAGCAATGAATATATCTCTAGAGGTTGTACAAGAGCTGGCACCAGACCAGGCCTCTTTGAATGCAGCCAAAAAATTATTGAAACCGGCAAAATGGCCCTTGCGCGGTAAAGCGGTTTCGCTCAACTGTATTTGGGGGCAGTGTCAGGGGTCCGGTCAGGGCTGTCCCATATAAATCAGCTTAAATCGTGACTGTAATTATCTTGTCTA
>NZ_JALBWM010000308.1 GCF_023895975.1 Microbulbifer okhotskensis | reverse complement strand
CCGGTATAGAGTATGGGGGCATGAGCAGTTACACAATTTAAATTACAGCCTCTTTGAAGTGTAACTCTAGGTTACATACCTATTTTTAGAGCCTCCAATAAATTCATTCTATTTAACACACTACATTAGCTTCACCAAATAAAATGGTACAAGCCATAACGCAACCATTAGTCAGCCATCCGTCGATGCTATCAGTGCAATCTTTAATCCGTTTAATCTGAAAAATATAGCCGCCCATAATCAGGTGGGCGCTACCCTGAGAAATCCTGTAGTTGTTGATCGGGCCGGTACTTCTAACATTGGAACTGTCGGGCAGTTTCTTACTACGGCCAGAGCCGTAAGTGTCTCGCAACTGGGAGAACAAAGCTCGGCGTCTTTTGATCAGAATAATTTTGATGACAACTATCTCACTGCAAGCCAAGTGGGCAACCTAAACAACACAACTGCCTTCCAAAGGGGTATTAGCCATAGTGCGACCGTAAGTCAAAGTCATGATTTCCGTTTCCTCAGCTACTCCCAGACAGGCACTTCAAATAGTATTACCTCAACCCAAAAAGGGACGACTAATTTTGGTGGGCTGATCCAAGGAGGCAGTATGAATACTGTGAACACTGTCCAAAATGGTACCCTTGATACCTTCTTGGTGACATAACTCAATACTCAAATATTGCCACGGTTACGCAGGTGGGTGGCTTCAATGCTAGCGTTATCACTCAAAATTTTTAGCCCTGTAAACTCCTGATGGCTGTTTTATTAGTTGCCAGGAGATCACCCAAATTAATTCTCAAAGCCAAATAATTATTTTGTTCAGACAGCAGTACTGGTTCACTAAAGCATAAAAATACGTATCAAAAGTCCCGCATGTCGAAACGACATCCACACCATAGCTAGAATTCACGCCTTCATCCTAGCGCCACTTACCACTAACCCTAATGTACCCCTTCATCTAGTCAATACTTCGGACAGTTTTAGGGGGCGAAATAGGTAGGAACCACGGCCAGAT
>NZ_JALBWM010000307.1 GCF_023895975.1 Microbulbifer okhotskensis | reverse complement strand
GCACACCCCGCAGCGGTGACTGAAACCTGGACCATCACTTGCACCGATGCCACGCTCCCCGCCACATTTTCCGTGCAGGGTTCCATCTCTGGTGTGCAGGCTTCGGCCATTGTGGGCACTCATTACGATAACGCCCTGGTGCTATTCGACCTGGCCGCCGGTGATACCGATTATCAAGTGGGAGATAGATTTGAATTTGATGTCACCGCCGGGGAAATGCCTACAGATGAACGCTGGGAGGTGTTGCGCATTGGAGGTGTGGCTGGAATAGAAGCGAGTTCTTACCGCACTGACAGTGAACCCTGGCGGATATTTAAAGGGCCTTATCACGAGCATTCTAACTCCTGGGCCACAGCGATCGGTGAACATGAAAACTGTTGGATCAGTTGGAAATTTTTTCGGCCCTATGAAATATCACGCATAGAAATCCAAGCACCGGGAACGAATACCCAGGCACCTAATAGTTTCGCTTTGGAGTGGTCTGACGATGAAATAACTTGGCATCAGCGTGAAGCATTTTCCGGTATTACCTGGAGCGATAACGAGAGTAAGGAGCTTACTCTGGGTGGGGTTTCTCCGGGCGCCAAGCTGTATTGGCGTATTACAATTTCTAGCAACAATGGCTCCACTGATACCACAGGTCTGCAGCAGGTAGGCTTTCTGGAATTCCAAAATACGGCGGATATCAATTCTGGTCGTATGGCAGCTGCTTGGCTGCGTGCGCCGGGACTAACCGGTAATGGTTCAGTCTACTTAAATTTCCAGACGTATGACCGGCCCACCGATGATTATTTCAACTTAGCTATAGCTGGTGCCACAGGCTTTATTGATGATTCCGACTTCGACAGCCAACCCGGATCTGAGGAAATGGGTTTGCCCTTGTGGAATCAGGATATGGAATATTGGGCAGCCGTGGATGGCCAGCATATTGCCCTGAATGTGCGTGTAGATATCAATGTGTTTCCGATTTATCTCGGAAAAATGCTGCCATTTGGCACACCGGGG
>NZ_JALBWM010000306.1 GCF_023895975.1 Microbulbifer okhotskensis | reverse complement strand
GACCAGAGCGCTGCTTGATCAGGCCTGTTGAACACCAGAATTGACAATAACTCGCCAATGATTGCTCTGTGTGCGTCTCTTCTGCCAAGCTCCAATAAAGTAGATCCCAAGTAGCGGATTCCAGACATCCCGTAGGGGTGGCCGAGTGCAATGGCTCCTCCGTTTACGTTGGTAATATCCCAGGGTGTACTGAGTTCTGCTTGGTTGTACAGCGTGGTCACCGCAAAAGCTTCGTGAAGCTCCCAGAGGTCAATCATGTCTTTTGTCAGCTGATGGTGCTTCATAAGGCGGTTTATCGCTGGGGCGACCGCAATACTCATCTCCTTGGGCGCTACCGCGGAGAGTTGCATGCCGCGAAACAGTCCGAGGATTGGCAGATTTCGCTGCGCGGCCAACTCTGCATCCATCATTACCACGGCGGCGGCCCCATCAGACAATTGCGAGGCATTGCCAGCGGTCACTGTACCCCCGGTATTCACCGGCTCCAGGGCAGACAAAGCTTCCATGGTTGTACCGGGGCGGGGGCCTTCATCTTCTGTCAGGGTGATTTTCAGGCGATTGGTCTCACCGCTTTCTTTGTCTTTTAACGCCATCACCGTATCGAACGGCGTGATTTCCTCCGCAAGCTTACCGGCTTTAAGAGCCTCCGCCACGCGCTTTTGTGACTCAACCACATAGCGGTCCTGATCCTCCCGGCTGATATTGTATTGATCGGCGACAAAATCGGCTGTTTGGATCATGGTCCACCAAACCGCAGGCACCTTTTTTTGCAGGGGTTCATAAACAAAGTGGTTCAGGTTCAAATTGAACTGCACCAAGCTGATACTCTCCACACCTCCCGCTACCCCAATTTGCATCTCACCGGCGGCGATACGGTTGGCCACAATCGAAGCTGCGTTAAGGCCGGAGCCGCAATACCGATTGACAGTAAAACCCGGAACCTGCGAGCCGAAACCAGCAAATAGCGCTGCATCCTAGATTCCCACAATGACCGACACACTTGGCGATAGCAAAGGGGGCCAGCTG
>NZ_JALBWM010000305.1 GCF_023895975.1 Microbulbifer okhotskensis | reverse complement strand
GAGCGGTACAGTGACTATGGGGCTATAGCTGCATGAAACTGTCCGAAGTGTTGCCTAATATCAAAATCAAAAAAACAAGATAGCTTAGATGGTTATGGACAAAGTATTTAGCAAGAAACTATTGGTACTGGCATTGACCGCAGCACTAGCGGCTTGTGGTGGTGGAGGAGGAGGAGGTTCTTCTGACTCTGCCCCCTCGCCAACAGGAGATGGCGGCAGCAGTGACGGTGGTGGCCAGGGTGGAGATGATCAAGGAGGTGGTAGTGGGGCAGGTGATACTGGGGATGACACACCTCTTCCTGATAATGATCCATCTACGGTAACGGTTGGAGGTGTTTCAACTACAGAGTTGGGATTTGCCACAATAACGGCTACTGAGATCACCCTGCCTGATGCAATGGTCAATGCTCAGGAAGTCTACCAGCTTGCGCACTACATCGGCAGAACAGATAGTGAGCAAGATGAGGAAAATATCGATATTCCAATTCGTAGCTACACGGCAACTTGTGCTACAGATACAGAGCAGCCACGGATGTTCGTATCCACCACATTATCCGAAGGTCAAAGCGCATCAAATACAACCTATGGTTCTGTTTACGAACTTCAGTACAACCCTGAAACCTCCAGCTTTGACCAAACCGGTAATACCACCATTCTTAAACAGTGCTATGAGTCACATGGCATTACAGCCAGTGCAGACTGCTCCAGAGTCGCTGTTTTATGTAACACCGAATACAAAGCCAGCGATCGCTACGACACCGAGAAAGACCTCGTGGAAGAGTATGGTACCACTTGGATGAAGGTTGAGGACAACCTCTCCAGTGTTGAGGGAACCGATAATGAGAAGAAGTACAACGACCAAATCTGGTTAATGGAGTGGGATAATAAATCTCTTTCCGAAAAACCCGATGCCTACGTAGTTAATAAAATGCATGGCGGCACTCACTTGGGTGCGCAAGAACTTTTGTATGTCAATACTTCGGACAGTTTTAAGAGGCGAAATGGGTAGGAACCATGGACATGTACT
>NZ_JALBWM010000304.1 GCF_023895975.1 Microbulbifer okhotskensis | reverse complement strand
GTATCTGGCCGTGGTTCCTACCTATTTCGCCCCTAAAACTGTCCGAAGTATTGATTAGACAGCCTACATTTTATTGCAGATGAGATGATAGCGCTCTCATATTCTCTTGACAAACACACCAATGAAAAATTGACACACTACGGCCAACTACATTGTGCAATCAATGTATCTACACCTAAAAAAATATCAGCGAAGAAGAACTCTTTAAGCTTTTCACTATAGATAATAGTTTAACTGCAAAGGCAGTAGTCTTTATAGAAAATATTATTCAGTGGTCAAAGTACAATGAAGTTGTAATATGGCTGAATCATGAGAATCATTTAGCCCAAGAGGGAGCAACAGTACTTTGAAAAAATGATCCTAAATTGATCCCCCTATATATAGACTTGCTAATCCAATCGGATCTGGATCACGAGGTTAACCAGGGCTATCAAATCCAACAAATTATAGATCTCTACGGTTTCACAAAAGACACGGTGAAACTACTCGCGCACCGCCGAACCGATGCTATGGGACATAGCAGGTATCGACGATGTTGAATACTATAAAGACCAGCTGGCAAATATATTCAAAAAAGAACCTAAACTAAGGGATCTATTTCTTGAGACATGCGCATCAGGGCTCTTCAGCTTTATATCCAACTACCGCACTGATTACTCAGACATCTTTGAAGATTTGGTGAGTATTGCCGAATTTATTGACAGCGAAGATGAACGTGAAGAATGGCTTAAATATAAGAAATCTGATTTGAGATCCTTAACGATAGAAACAACTGAAGATTAATGAGTAAAACCCTCAACAATTCAAGCATAAAGTATTAATCAATCTTTTATCATCGATTTATGACATTGTCGCTGCAATATCACAGTCTGGCATTGCAGCCATCAACTATAGGCCAGATCTTCTCTATCCCCAACCCCAACCCCAACCCCAGGGCTGTCCCATATAAATCAACTTAAATCGTGGCCGTAATTATCTTGTCTAAAGTTTCACTAGAGGCTGTAATTTAAATTGTGTAACTGCTCATGCCCCCATACTCTATACCGGA
>NZ_JALBWM010000303.1 GCF_023895975.1 Microbulbifer okhotskensis | reverse complement strand
TGCAGCGACAATTCCGGCTCTTCCTCATGGGGCATAAAGTCAGTGATTTTTACGGGGTTGCCTTTACCGCGATGGGTATTGGCATAGAGGGTGGCCAGTAATGCCGCGGATCTTTCAGTGCGCATCCCCGGATGCAGGGAACCGCGCTTCTTGCGGTAGAGTGCCCAGCGCTGAACCTCTTCATAGCTGAGCCGGTACTGGGCTTCGGCGATGGTGCAACCGCCGATGCCATTGAGCACCAGCTCGTGCCAGAGTTCGTCTAGCTCGCTGAGCTGGGTGGCTTTCCCAGGTTGTTGACCGCGCCGATTTCCAAAAGCAGGGCTTGGGTAAGATCCGCATTCAGCGGGCCGCGACCCGGATCGGCCTCGCCGGTGATATCCGCCGGAGTAAATACCGGCTTACCTTCGGCATCCAAAACACAAGCCGCAATACGCCCGGCAATTACATCGCCCTCACCGCGCAGTGCCGCCACATCATTGACCGCGCTATAGTAGGAAAGGCGGCGTATATGGACAGTTGCCGTGAACTCGTCTTTGCCCTGCTTCCAAGTAATGCTGCGCTCAACCGGAGCCCCAGAGAAAGCGCCCTGCTCTTGCAGGGACTCAATAGATAATTCCATGACCTACCCCTTAGGCTATAACTTTTTTAGTCCAGGCTGAGCCGCCACTGCGCTGGATCGACATTTCACCAGTGACCAAGGTGTTCTGCTGGAAATCAAACGGGAAGTCGGCCACATAGCCTTCGAAGGTGAACCAAGTGCGAGCGGACGGTAGAGTCCATTCTTTGGTTGTCACAGTGGGCGCATCGGTGCCATCACTCCAACCCACTGCCCATTTAATATTGTCCACCGTGTCATCCTGGGACAGTTCATGCAGGCGCTTATGTACTGCATTTTGTGGGTCTATCTTGAGCCCCACCGACGCCTGCCCCGGTGTGCGCAGGCCCCGTTTGAACTTTTTATCCAGGTCTTCCAGGGAGGTATCATCGATCTGATCCGCTGGATTGCCGCCGGGGTTAAAAGAATTCACCCCAGTCACTTTCTGTACAGA
>NZ_JALBWM010000302.1 GCF_023895975.1 Microbulbifer okhotskensis | reverse complement strand
CTATTTTAGGTCTATTCTGTTCGTTTTTACACCGATTTATATGGGACAGCCCTGAAGAAAACCAGGAGATCTAAAAGTAACTGACACGACAGCTTGAAAATACCATGTCATCAAATATTTACTTCTATTTGTATTTTTAATTAGCTACCAATTGTATTGACTTTCCTGCCTAACATTTGATTTGCATAACTCACAGAATACTCATCAGCCCATATAGAGCCGCTACAGAAATCAGTTTATTATGTTCGCTTCAACAATACTATCTTTCACTAGCGATGATTATCACATACGGCAACCAAGCCACTAATTTCCTCACTGATCATTTAAAGAAAAATGGCAAGGAGACATACATTCAACACGGGAGATTAAATTTTATTACATCGTTATTCATTACTACCAATTCACTATCTCTAGCCCCACCAAATTAAAAATACAAACAAGCAATTATCACTGGTACAAGTAACAGAAAGCTAAGTGGAAGTATCAAATTTATCTTTGATGTCATTATTTTGTGAGTGACGCCAAACTACAGACCTAAATTCTAATGCACCATAGATTACAGAGTAAAAACTTAGTTACAAGGACAGAAGCAATATCAAGCTTATGAAGCCTAATGTCTATATCAATTACAAAAAGGGCAAAAAATATCAGACATAAAATCAATAGGATCTACATCATGACAGGGAAGGATTACAGTAAAATCACCATGGACATCACAACTCATCTCTTGAAACCCACCTTGTACAGACACCTGACACATATCCAAACCTTCCCAGCCACACCATGCACAACATTTTAAATCAGCGTCAGTTTGGGCGGCAATCAACTGCTCCCAGTTACACTCTGCGCAGCGAATGCGCTGTACCGATTTAGATTCGAACTTCATCTTAACTTTAGGACGGTTTATCATATTTTACCTTTTTACAAAAAGTATAGCCTCTCGTCTAGGATGGCAAGGAATATCTATTACCTAGGGTCAGCTCATCATATTTTATATTCATCTAAACACCCCCTGCATTCAACTCTGAAGTGCATCAGTTAATCCCCTGGAAAAGAACGGTCAGCT
>NZ_JALBWM010000301.1 GCF_023895975.1 Microbulbifer okhotskensis | reverse complement strand
CAGACTTGAAATAGTGCGGTAGCTTTTGCTGTTGTTCGACGGCGAACTTTGCAAGATCAAGTGCAAGCTCTATGTCTTCAACATCCATTGCCCAAATTGTGCAGTAGACCAAAACCAGATTTTCATATTTCTGGCTGCTTTCCCGGTACTCCTTGATAAGAGGCAAATACTTGGTTAGCAGCTGTTTCTTTAAATCGGCTTTTTCTACAATGCTTGAGCGCTTTTTTAGCAATTCAAGATCACGGTCTAAAGAGGCTGCTATAACTTCGCGAGATTCGGAGCTGTCAGTAATAATATTTACTGCACTAGCCGTGATATTTTTATCCGCAGAAACTACCAACTGATCAATTTCGCTTTGCATGCCAGCTATTTCTTTAGCAACTTTGGCTTTGCACTTATTTTGATGTGCAATAGTGGGAAACGGCATTTTTGTTAACCTGGTTTTGTGTGATTTAAAAAGCCCCCGGCAAAGTGCCGGGGGAAGCACCGTCTACCTACATCCAACCGCCGCTGCCGTCTGGTAACTTCACATTGGCAAATTCCATACCTGCTGCTTTTTCTTCATCCTCAATAACGTAACCGTCATTTACAGAGTTGTATTCTTCTATTCGATCACGCTTAGGATTATCTGTTACTTGACGGCGCATGCTGGTTGACTGATAGTAATAAGAAAGATTGTCCAGGCTGGTAATCAGAATTCCTCGCGCAGGAAAATTAGGAACATTAGTTTCCACCGGCAATCCCGCGTAAACTTTTGTTACTACTTCTTTTTCTACACGCTCTTTCTCTGAAGGATTTTGTCCATACGCCTTATAGAGTGCCGCTTTTTCTTCCGCTATCAGGTCTTCCCCTACAATCGCCACCAAATCTTTAGCGCCACGATGGGAGGGGTGAATCATTTGCTTTAAAGCAAGCAGAGCGGAGTCGAGGTTTTCAAAATCTCCGTCAGCGCCAATGTGGATTTCATTAAGTACTTTGGTGCCGGTAGAACCATCAAACCAGTTACTACCACCGTTGTATTCCCGTAGCTTTTGCAGCCAACCTTTATTAACGTCTTCACCGTTCGGATAGGTTGTAC
>NZ_JALBWM010000300.1 GCF_023895975.1 Microbulbifer okhotskensis | reverse complement strand
GAATTCGCCGAGTAGATAACTCTAGGCAGATAACAATAATTAATAAACAGATAGCTGACCTTAATCAGTCATTAAAAGAGGCAGAGGAGCGTCTAGCTAATCTTGGCAAACCCAAAACACCAGTTAATGACGACGAGCCCGTCTCTTTAGTTCCTGACAGCAACATACCGACCTCTCTTAACGCTCAAGATGACCTTCCAGGCCTTGAGCAAGCCCTGCAAGAGCAGTTCGAGCGAACAGCTCAGAGCCGCCTAGATACTGTCGAGAATCTACGCCAAAGCCTGCTGACCGAGGAGGAGGCGATGGCCGAGAGTTACCGGCACCGGAAGCGCATCATTGAGGAGAATGTCCATGATCCGGAAAAGCGGGATGATTTGCTGCAACGGAATCAGGAGCAGTACAGCGAGGAAATCGATGCTCGCTTGCAAGGCTTAAAAGATTCCTGGCTCACCGAAAGCGAACTTTTACAGGTGCGGCAAGATGAGGAAATGGAAATCCTCGATCAAGGTTTTATTTCGAAGCGAGATCTTTTAGCTGATCATTTGGCAACAACGCAAGCAACCGAAGAGGATTCTCGTCAAGCAATTTTATCCCTGGAGGGCGAATACCAGCGCAACTTAACTTCGCTGGAAGATAAACATCGCAAGCAACGCAAAAAGATGGAAGATGCTGCGAACAAATCCCAGCTAACGAGCACCTTCAGCACCTTCAATTCAATGTTGGGAATAGCTGCTGCGTTTAGCCCTAAGTTATTCAAAATCCAGCAGAAATTAGCGCTTGCCAAAGCATTGGTGACATTACCGGCTGCAGTTATCGAGTCTTTCGATAATGCAGGAGGTTATCCGACCGGAATACCTGCAGCTGCTGCCATGGCGGCTGCTGGTGCTGCTGAAATTGCACAATTAAAGAGTGTTAGCTTTGGAAGCGGTGGCAGCGCCTCTACTGGAGCCGCGGGATCTACATCTGCTGGCAGCCTAACTTCGCCAGCTTCTCCACTGGCCTCAAGTGATTCAATTTCGACTGAGAGCGGGGAGCAAGCCGGCACGCAGGTTATTTTTCAGATAGCTGGTGATGTGAATGGGGATAACGCAGA
>NZ_JALBWM010000002.1 GCF_023895975.1 Microbulbifer okhotskensis | reverse complement strand
GAGAATCACAACGTGGTCTCGAAATTTCCATGATCAGTATCACTGATCTAAAATCAAGTACTGCCTTGGACGCCAAACAGACAATAGTCGAAAAAGATCGATTACGAATTTAGCTATATGCCGATCATGCCGTCAAAGTTGCGACAGTAATTCATGCGTTTGGAAATAAATACCTTGCTGCAGATACCTATTATAGCAACGTGATATTTGTTTCAGCCATCATTCCAACGGGGTTGCACAATATTGGAAAATTGCGAATAGATGCAAACTTACAGTGGTTATATGAAGGAACATACAAATGTATGGGTCGTCCCAGAAAATATGATGGCAAGGTGATTTTGATACAGATATGTATCTTTTTGACTACGTTGGTTTTCTGAATGAAAAAACAGAAGTGTCTACGAAAATTGTTCATACCAGGTATTTAAAACGAACTATTCGCATTATTGTATTCGACAGACACAAAGCTGGATGCAATGACACTGGTCGCGTATTACAAATCTAGATTCCAAATAGAATTTCTATTCAGAGACGCAAAACAGCACGTAGGCCTGACTCATTGTCAGTCGACTCGAAAAGAAGCGATCAACCTGCATGTCAATGCATCAATGACGGCTCTGAATCTGCTAAAAATCGAAGATAGAAATGCGAAACAAACGGATGAGGCTACAGTCATTTCAATTGCTAGCTGGAAACGTCGAAAGTTCAATCAGCACCTTATGGATAGACTTTTTGACGAGTTAGATCTTGACCTGAGTTGCGGAAAAGTTGCCCGTATTTACGAGCGGTACAGGGACTATGGCTACATGAAACTGTCCGAAGTGTTGATCACACATAAAGATTTCATATTTGAAAAAATAAGGTTAGGAAGCACCAGTAAACGACCAAGGAAAACTTATCAACCAACTAGTGATCCATGCGGAAAGTAATGTAACGAATGGCGGACCGTCCGTATAATGTATCCATTATGCGTACACCTAAACCTTTTCAAGTTTCCGATAGTGAAGCGTCCATTCTGAACGAGTTGTGCCGATCAACAACCCTTCCACATGGGCAAGTTATGCGAGCGAAGATTATTCTCCAGCTCAACGAAGGTATGACTCCTACAGATGTAACTACCGCACAGCGAACATCACCGAAGACTGTTCATCGGTGGCGAAGCCGTTTCGTACAGGAAGGTATTGAAGGACTGCGTGAGCGTGCTCGTAGTGGTCGGCCAACTGTTATCGAAAAGGACGTTGTTGATCGAGTATTGTTTTTAACAACAAAGCGTATACCCGAAGAAGCGTCACACTGGAGTGTTGAGTTAATGGCTAAATACGCAGAAGTGACTCCATGGCAGGTTCGGCAAATATGGAAAGCAGTTGACTTAAGACCCCATCGTCTAAAAACATGAGGGTGTAAATAATTCTGTGTAACCGCTCTTGCTAGTGGATTATTGGTAGTCGGCAAGTCGCTCGCCAAATTCGATCATAAATCGGTTTAATGCCGGCTTCCAGTTCCGGAAAAGCAGTTAGAAAAGAATATAAAAAGTCGAAAAACATCGGTGAGATTGGCTGAGCGGTCAAAGATTATTTTGCTTGCTGTCGAGGAGGTGCCCAACCACCAAATTGCGGAAAAGTTAAGCATTGATGTCAATACGGTGGGCCGATGACGCAACCGTTTTGCAGAAAAGCGTCTGGCAGGGATAGAGAAGGATTTTCCCAGGGGGCTAATCATGGTGGTAAGAATTCAGAAGAGCAGGCAAAGCTCCGCTCGAAAATTATCAAGATGACGACAAAAAGCAAGCCAAAGGATGGGACACACTGGACAACGCGCGGCATGGCGAAAGCCTTAGGAGTTAACCACTCTTTTGTCAGCAGCGCATGGCAGGAAGTGGGCCTTAAGCCTCATCTAACCACACAGCTCAAGGTGAGCAACGACCCTGATTTTGAAGAAAAGTTACGCGATATTATTGGCCACCGCCAGAAAATACTGTTGTCTTTTGTGTGGATGAAAAAATCTCGATTCAGGCGCTAGATCGGACACGGCCTGGACTGCCATTGAAATCGGGGGGGGGGGGGTGGCACCATGACCCATGACTATAAACGTCACGGCACAAGCACTCTTTTTGCCGCCCTTAATACGCTGACTGGTGAGGTCATAGGTGAGTGCTGGAATCGGCATCAGGAGTTCTTACGCTTTTTAAAGACCGTAGAAAAGCAAACACCCAAAGAAAAAGATCTTCATCTTATCGTCGATAATTACGCGACTCACAAGCATAAAAAAGTTAAGCGCTGGCTCAAGAGAAACAAACGAGTTTATCTTCATTTTATTCCGACCAGTTCATCCTGGCTGAATCTGGTGGAAAGATTTTTTGGATTACTTACAGAGAAGCAGTTGCGCCGATGGGTATTCACCTCAGTCAAGGAACTGGAAGCGGCTATCGTGCAATTTATTGAAAAACATAATGAAGCCAAGAAACCTTTCGTGTGAACGAAATCTGCCGAAGAAATTTTAGTGAAAGTGGAGCGTGCACGCCAAGCACCCTCAAATCAGCATTCTATTTAATACAGCACACTAGAAAGCTAAATCTTCCTTTCATTTTAAAAACAACAAACTTGACACCTAAAGATAAACCACTTGGCTAGAAAAAAGATGGGAAATTTCGACCTTTTTCCTTATTGGCACAATTGGGCCAACTTCCCAACGCCAGCCTTGTCCTTCTAGTAAATAATACAAACAGCTTGAAATACCACCTTGTCACAATTGGCATGATATAAAATCTCAATAAACCTTGATTATCACTAACGAAATATTCACATCATCCTAACCCAACCCCAATATAGTTATAAATAGACCAAATTAACATCCCAAAAAGAGATAAAACATAATGAAAGCATGGAAATTTAGGACGACAATTCTATTTTTTCGTCCTGACGCGTTAATACTCGATTGATATTTTAGATATCCGTATTATTCAATCTTACGTTAAAGTCACGCGTAAAAGTGATACGACGGCGAGAATTTAAAAATCAAAAAATCAAAAATGCCTTGGAGGGTTAGATGAAAAAAAAATTTAGCAAGAATTTCTTGAGTGCTGCAATCTTACTTGCGACAACAGGAAGCTCAACTGTATTTGCACAAGAGAATGAGAGTAGTATTGAAATTGCTGATGCTCTTGAAGAAGTGGTTGTTACTGGATCTCGCATTAGCCGCCCAAATCTTACACAGCCAACGCCAGTCACAGGCCTTTCTGCTGAAGATATTCTCAATACCGGGAGTATGGATCTTGGCTCTATTCTATCCGAGCTACCCGCTGTAGGTGCGACAGATACCTTACAAGGAAATGCCGATCGAAATGCCGATGCGGGCCTTAGTACTGCAGATTTGCGGAGGCTCGGTTCAAATCGTACATTGACTCTAGTAGATAGTCGACGCCACGTTGGCTCCAGTAATGGGTCCGTAGCAGTTGACCTTGGCACTATACCCGTCGGCTTAATTGAAAAAGTTGAAGTTGTTACCGGCGGAGCCTCTGCAGTATACGGATCAGATGCGGTATCCGGTGTTGTAAATATCATCACCAAAAAGAACTATGAAGGTATAGAAATTAACTTTACAGGTGACCAATCCACCGAGGGCGTTGGAAGCGGGAATCGAGGCGTCAATTTCCTGGCAGGCTTCAATACAGCTGATGGGAAAGGTAACTTTACTTTTTATGCAGCCCAAGAGCAGATTGATGAAGTAATGGTTGATGATCTGCGTCACTCCGATGATTATGGCACAGTAGTTAATCCTGATAATACCGGTGAAGAGGATGGTATTTCAGATCGAATAATGGTTCCTCGAGTTTATTCTGAGTGGATCGATGAAAACGCTGTTATTTGGACACCACTTGGAGACTTTGTTTTTGATAATCAAGGTAACCCACTGCCACAACAGCAGCGTCAATATACCAATAGCGGCGCATTTGGTAATTTCCCAGATGGTTGCGACTACTGCTTCGAATTAAATGATTACGAAAATGTTTTTCCCAGTATAAAAAAAGACGTATTCAACACAACTTTTTCTTATGAACTGACTGATACAATAAACTTCTTTTCAGAAGTTAAATATATTTCAAGCAGTATCGAGCAGACTTATCAGCCTGATTTTACCTTTGGCGGACATTCAATAAATGTAGCGGATAACCCCTATCTTGATCAGGATCTCCGTGAACAGCTTTTAGCCGAAGATATTACTAGTGTATCACTTGCCAAATTCATGGCAGATGTCCCAAGAAATGCAGATAATGAACGTGAACTGTTCCGATATGTTACCGGATTTAACGGTGAATTTGAGCTCAGTGAAACACCAATCAACTATGAGCTATCTTATAATTACGGTCGAACCGTAAATACTCTACGCACAACCTCTGCTATTATTGAGGGCAACTTTACTGCGGCCCTGGACGCAGTAATCGATCCAGAAACTGGCGAAGCAGCGTGCCGCAACCAAGTAGCCAGTGCGCAAGGTGAAGATTATCAAGACTCCGCAACTACTAATAGCACCACTTGTGCACCATATAACCCATTTGGTAGCAATCAGGCCAGCCAAGAAAGCCTAGACTTTATATCTACACCTACTATTAATAAAACAACCATCAAACAAAAGGTTCTATCAGGGTTCGCTTCATTTGACTCAAGTGAATTTTTAACCCTTCCAGGTGGTCCTGTTGGCTTTGCTGCAGGGTTTGAATATCGCGAAGAATCTTCAGAACAAATTGTAGATTCACTTGCAAAACAAGGGCTTCTCAGTACAGCCGCCGTACCCGACTCGTTCGGTGAATTTGATGTTACTGAGGGATTCTTGGAAGTTAGCTTACCTATTTTGGCTGATCTCCCAGGGGTAGAAAGCCTAGTACTGGATGGTGCCGTACGTTATGCTGATTATTCTCATGCTGGATCCGCAAATGCATGGAAACTGGGCTTAATGTACAGTCCTATCGAAAGCGTAACATTCCGTGCCACTCAATCAATGGCAATTCGTGCACCTAATATTGCAGAAGCCTATAGCCCGCAACAACCTGGTTTCACTCAAATAAACGATCCCTGTGATACCGACCAAATCGGCGATGATGCAGACCGCGCTGCTAATTGTGCAGCCTTGGGGATTCCCTCTGGGTTCGAGGCTAGCGATAACGTTTCTATTGAGATTATTTCTGGCGGAAACCCTGACCTATTTGCTGAAGAATCTGAGTCTTACACCGCAGGTGTAATCTGGCAGCCATCCTTCGTTGAAGGTTTATCTCTCACTGTAGATTATTACAATATTGAGATTACTGATGCTATTACTGAAGTAACTGCTCAGACAATATTGGATAATTGTGTTGATGCATCTGGAGGACCTGACAGTGGTTTCTGCTCTCAAGTAGACCGGGGAACAGATAACAATGTTGTATTAGTTCGCTCTGGTTACATTAATGCTTCTGCGTTAGAAACTAGTGGATTCGATATTAGTGCATCATATGAGAGGCCTCTTTCGATCGCAGGCCTCGACGGTTTCCTCAAGACCTCAGTAACAGCCAACATACTAGAAAAATTGCACGAATTTGAATTTCAGAATCGCCCAGATGAAGTTAACTATGAAGATGGCGAGGTTGGTGACCCCTCCTGGCAGTTCCGTTGGACCACAAATTACATCTATGATGATACTAGTCTAGGGTGGACCGTTCGAGCTTTTGATGAGCAAGCAAGATTCGATGTATCACCAAATGGTGAATCTACTGAAGATACAAGCCCTGCTTACATAGATACTACCTTTTACCATGACTTTAATTTCTCTCATAAGCTAACTGAAAAGCTTGCTGTTAATGGCGGGATTAGAAACGTTTTTGATGAAGAGGCTCCTAGTTACATAACCGGAACCGGTGACGACGAATCCATGTTTGATGTGATTGGGCGTCGGGTCTTCTTAGGCGTTAACATGAAGATTTAATAATCAAATATCTATATAGAGGCGCCCTATTGGGCGCCTCTATATAGACGATACCAATTTTCAATTGCGCTAGTATCAAAAATTAAGTGTACTCTTCAATATAAGAGCTATCGGATCAACCTGATTCATCGTATAAAAATGCAAACCTGGAGCTCCACCTTCCAGCAAGGTTTCACATAAATCTGTCACCACTTCTAACCCCAGCTTACGAACATCTTCAGGATTGCGATAACTTTCCATACGCTTTATTAACCATCGCGGAATTTCAGCACCGCAATTACGAGAAAAGCGCACAAGGTTGGAAAAATTCACTATCGGCATAATGCCCGGATAAATGGGTGCATCAATACCTGCTTTTTCACACTGATCAATAAAGTAAAAATAAGAATCTGGATTGTAGAAATATTGGGTAAGAGCACTATTCGCACCAGCTTCAAACTTACCCTTCAAATAACGTATATCATCATCATAGCTATTTGATTCTGGATGTATTTCCGGATATGCCGCAACTTCCAAATGGAATTGATCACCGGTGTGGCGGCGGATAAATGCTACCAACTCATTCGCATAAACCAGTTGTGCCACCGCTCCCATACCCGAGGGCATATCACCCCTTAGTGCCACTATTCTGTTTACCCCTGCTTCTTTATACTGGTTGAGAAGTCCAAGAATAATTTCTTCATTATCACCGCCAAAAGATAAATGCGGAGCAATAGAAATGCCATCGCGTCTCATATTGGTCACAATATTTGACGTAGTCTCCCGAGTAGTACCGCCGGCACCATAGGTAACCGAAAAAAACTCAGGATTAAACTTCTGCAATGCCTCACGGGTTGTATATAGCTTTGCTCGGCCTTCAGGTGTTTTGGGAGGGAAGAATTCGAAACTGATGCGAATGGAGTCTTTCATTATATTTCTCCAACCCCGCACATTTTGGGTGCCGGTAATACCGGCACCCTTTAGTTAGGGGCTATTAGTACTTATAACTTTCAGGTTTGAATGGGCCTTCCACTGAGACGCCAATATATTTGGCTTGTTGCTCAGTCATACGAGTAATAACGCCACTGAAACCTTCAACCATATAGCGGGCAACTTCTTCATCCAGGTGCTTTGGCAGTACTTTTACATACAACGCAGAGACTTTTTGGTCCGCGGGTAGCTCTGCAAATTTCTCTTTAAACAAATGGATCTGTGCGAGAACCTGGTTAGCAAATGAGCCATCCATAATACGGCTCGGATGACCGGTAGCATTACCAAGATTTACCAGACGCCCCTCAGATAAAAGCAGGAGGTGGTCATTAGTCTCGCTGTTGCGTACTATTTTATGCACCTGTGGCTTTACTTCTTGCCACTCCCAGTTTTTACGCATAAAGGCTGTATCAATTTCATTATCGAAGTGGCCAATATTGCACACTACCGCACCGCTCTTCAGGGCTGAAAGCATATGTGCATCGCAGACGTTTACGTTACCCGTGGTGGTAACAATCAAATCAATATTAGCCAGTAATGCTTTATTGATGCCCTCCGTAGTACCGGTATTGATACCATCTATATAAGGAGAAACCAGCTCAAAGCCGTCCATGCAGGCTTGCATCGCACAAATCGGATCTACTTCAGAAACCCTGACAATCATACCTTCTTGGCGCAGTGATGCGGCGGACCCCTTACCCACATCGCCGTAACCAATTACCAATGCCCGCTTGCCGGCCAGCAGATGATCCGTAGCGCGCTTGATGGCGTCGTTAAGGCTGTGACGACAACCATATTTGTTGTCGTTCTTACTCTTGGTAACAGCATCATTCACATTGATCGCGGGGATTTTCAAAGTGCCCTCACGCAACATATCCTGCAAACGGTGTACTCCGGTGGTGGTTTCCTCACTGACACCGTGACAATTGTCGAGAAGTTCAGGGTACTCGCGATGTAATAATTCTGTGAGATCACCGCCGTCATCCAGAATAATATTCGGCTGCCAGCCGGCTACATCGGCACCGATGGTACGCTGCAAGCACCATTCATATTCCTCATCGGTTTCGCCTTTCCAGGCAAAAACCGGTATTCCCCGAGCGGCGATCGCGGCAGCCGCATGATCCTGAGTGGAAAAAATATTACAGGATGACCAGCGTACTTCTGCACCCAAAGCAACCAGGGTTTCTATCAGCACGGCCGTTTGGATCGTCATATGGATACAGCCCATAATACGGGCACCTGCCAGCGGGTGCTCTTCGCGGTATTTTTCGCGTAGAGTCATCAGTGCCGGCATCTCTCCTTCGGCAATTTCAATTTCACGGCGGCCCCAATCTGCCAGGGAAATATCCGCAATCTTAAAATCTTTAAATTCAGTGCTCATTTGATTCATCGTTATTGAGTCCAAAAATTATCTATTTGCCGGGTGGTACCCAACCTATTTTGTGTGCCTGTGCTTTTGGCCCAGGCATGAATAATTATCTCTGAGACTTAGAGGCCGGCCTGGGAGCGAAGCGAATCCGCTTTATCCGTTTTTTCCCATGGGAATGCAGTAAAACTCTCACTGCGCTCCTGACCATTGCTGTCGATCCAATTGTAAGTGTGAGTAAACGGATCACGGCCAAAGTGACCGTAAGCGGCAGTCAATTGATACATTGGATGCAACAAATCGAGGGATTTGGAGATAGCGTAGGGGCGCAGGTCAAAATTCTCACGCACCAGCTCTACCAGCTTTTCCTCTGGCACCAAGCCGGTACCAAAGGTATTAATCGCCACAGAAGTCGGCTCAGCTACCCCAATGGCATAGGAGACCTGGATTTCACAGCGTTTAGCGAGACCGGCCGCAACGATATTCTTGGCCACATAACGCCCCGCGTAAGCGGCAGAGCGGTCTACTTTGGAGGGGTCTTTACCTGAGAATGCACCGCCGCCATGACGTGCGGAACCGCCGTAAGTGTCGACGATAATCTTACGCCCGGTGAGGCCACAATCACCGACCGGCCCACCGATAACAAAGTTACCTGTTGGGTTGATATGGAACTGGGTATCTTTATGTAACCACTCTTGCGGCAGAGTATGATGCACGATCAGCTCCATCACCGCGTCGCGCAGATCTTGGTGGCTGACATCCGGGTTGTGCTGGGTGGAAAGAACCACGGCATCAATGGCACAGGGGCGACCCTGTTCATCATAGCGAAAGGTCAGCTGGCTTTTGGCATCGGGGCGCAACCATGGCAGCAGACCGGACTTACGCACTTCTGCCTGACGCTCCACTAAACGGTGGGCGTAATAGACAGGCGCAGGCATAAATGTCGGGGTTTCGTTGGTCGCGTAACCAAACATCAGCCCCTGATCCCCTGCGCCTTGATCTTCCGGCTTCACACGATCCACACCCTGTGCAATATCTACAGACTGCTTGCCAATAACATTGATTACACCGCAGGTCTCACCGTCGTAACCCACATCAGAGGAGGTGTAACCGATATCGGTAATTACCTTGCGCACTAACTCTTCCAGGTCGACCCAGGCCGAAGTGGAAATTTCACCGGCAATAACAGCGATACCAGTTTTCACCAGGGTTTCACAGGCAACGCGCGCCTGCTTATCACGGGCCAGTAGAGCATCCAGTACAGCATCGGAAATCTGGTCGGCAATTTTATCCGGGTGTCCCTCAGATACGGATTCTGAAGTAAACAGTCTGTATTCACTCATTGAGAGGTCTCCATTGTCCCGCTGTAGCGGTTGCATAAATTCTTGTTTCAGGCTTTGCCTGACGAACCCCGTCAGGGCTTGATAAATTCTCTTATCTGGATCTGAAAGCCATTGCGCAGGGCACTGTAAACACTGCGCCCATCCGTCAGGCCCGCACTTTCAGCCCAATTGCTTAACTGCTCGGGGGCAAAACCCAGCCATAAATCCCCACAAGCTTCTCTGGCCCAGTCCTGGCTGTGCTCTTGTAGTTCCGCCACCAACAGCTGGCCTCCACGTTTTAACGCATTGTGTAAATCGTGAAAGATTTGTGCCGGATCAGGGGTATGGTGCAACACCATATTCACCACAATCGTATCGGCGCTGGCCGGTCGCGCCGCAGCTGCACGGGTATCATTACAGACAAACTCGATATTATTAATGCCCTGTTCATCGGCAAAGGACTGGGCTCGTTCCAGCATTGCAGATGAGAGATCGAGTGCTGTAACCGTTGTAAAGCGTTGGGCCAACTCCTGCAAAAATTCACCTTCACCGGGCCCCACTTCCAGTGCTTGGCGGCCAGGTTTGAGCAACTGCGCCACTTGCGGACCATAAACGCTGTAGCTGGCAATCAGCTCCTGCTGTTCGCGAAAGCAATTTCCATAATCGGCAAAAAAGCGCCGTGAAGCCTCAGCCCGCTCCTCAGAGATACGGGCTACCGCCTGCACTCTTGTTTCGGCCAGAGGTAGCTGGTCCAGATTAGTAATGAGCTGTGCCAACAGGGGGCTACTCGCTGTCCGCCGATAGAAGAGGTTGTTGCCTTCCCGGTGCTTGTTAACCAAGCCTGCCTGAGAGAGCACTTTCAGGTGGTGACTCAGCGCCGGCTGACGCAAATCAAAGATACGGCACAATTCAAATACGCTATATGAATCCTGGCTGAGCAGGCGCAGTATCTCTAACCGCAGCGGATCCCCGGCGGCCTTCAAGGTAAGAGCCAGCTGAGGAATTTCCTGACCGGGGCTCAATTGAGAAGTGGACTCATATTCAGACATGAGCTGGAGTCTAGCAGGCGCCTCATGCTATATCAAAAATTTTTGATATAGCTTTATAAGTTTTTTTTGATATAGCGACTAAAGACGCGCCCTGAAGCATAGGAATAGCAGATTGTTGCTGCACTCAGTAACAATTCCCCCAGCAAAGCTTTGCGCAAGGCGGGCCTTTACGGGAAAATACGCCACCATTTTCATTGTTGCGGGAATCTGCCGGCAGAGCAGCGCCGCACTCTATCTGAGAAACCAGAGAGCTCTTCTTATGTCTTCTACTCCCTCTCGCACTGAAAAGGCTAACGCCATTCGCGCCCTATCCATGGACGCTGTCCAGAAAGCCAAAAGCGGCCACCCCGGTGCGCCCATGGGTATGGCGGATATCGCCGAGGTGCTGTGGAATGACTACTTAAAGCACAATCCCGCAAATCCAAACTGGGCTGACCGCGACCGCTTTGTACTGTCCAACGGCCACGGCTCCATGCTGCTTTATTCGCTGCTGCACCTCTCCGGCTATGATCTGCCGATTGAAGAGCTACAAAACTTCCGCCAGCTGCATTCGAAAACCCCCGGCCACCCAGAATACGGGTATGCACCGGGCGTCGAAACCACCACAGGTCCGCTGGGACAGGGCATCACCAATGCCGTCGGCATGGCAATGGCGGAGAAAGTATTGGGCGCTCAATTCAACCGTCCAGGTTATGAGCTGGTCGATCACCACACTTACGCTTTCCTCGGCGATGGTTGCTTGATGGAAGGCGTCTCCCACGAAGCGTGCTCCCTGGCCGGCACCCTGGGTCTGGGCAAACTGATCGCCTTTTATGATGACAACGGCATCTCCATCGATGGTGAAGTCGAGGGCTGGTTTACTGATGACACGCCCAAGCGCTTTGAATCCTACGGCTGGCATGTTATTTCCAATGTTGACGGCCACGACTCGGCAGCGATCAAAACGGCTATCGAAGAAGCGCGCGATGTCAGCGATAAGCCCACTATTATCTGCTGCAAGACCGTGATTGGCTTCGGCTCCCCCAACAAGCAGGGCCGTGAGGAGTGCCACGGTGCACCGCTAGGGGATGAAGAAATTGCCCTGGTACGCGAAACGCTGGGCTGGGTACACGCCCCCTTCGAGATTCCCGAAGATATTTACGCCGGCTGGAATGGAAAGGCTAAAGGCGAGGCCCAGGAAGACGAATGGAAAGATATCCTGGCTGACTACCGCGAGGAATTCCCGGAATTGGCCGCCGACTTCGAACGCCGTATGAGTGGTGAACTGCCCGCAGACTTCCTCGTTAAAGCGGATGAATACATCAAGCAGTGCCAGGACGACGCACAGAAGATTGCCTCGCGCAAGGCGAGCCAAAACGCTCTGAACGCCTACGGTCCCCTGCTGCCCGAATTTCTTGGTGGCTCTGCCGACCTCGCAGGCTCCAACCTCACCATTTGGTCCGGCTCAAAAGGCATCAGCGCTAAGGATGCCTCCGGCAACTACGTCTACTACGGTGTGCGTGAGTTCGGCATGAGTGCCATGATGAATGGCGTCGCCCTGCACGGTGGCTTCGTACCTTACGGCGCTACTTTCCTGATGTTTATGGAGTATGCGCGCAACGCGGTGCGCATGGCCGCACTGATGAAGCAGCGTGTAATCTTCGTCTATACCCACGACTCCATAGGCTTGGGAGAAGATGGCCCCACCCACCAACCCGTGGAACAACTGAGCGCCCTGCGTGCCACACCGAACCTGCACACTTGGCGTCCCTGTGATGCGACCGAATCCGCCGTGAGCTGGAAGATGGCCATTGCCCGCAAGGATGGACCCAGCACCTTGGTATTCAGCCGTCAGGGGCTGGCTCCTCAAGACCGTAATAGTGTACAGCTGGCGCAGATCGAAAAAGGAGGTTACATCCTCTCCGACTGCGAGGGCACACCAGAAGCCATCATTATTGCCACTGGTTCCGAAATAGAACTGGCTATGGCGGCTCAGGAACAACTGGTGGGCACAAAGGTACGCGTTGTTTCCATGCCCTGCGCTGAGCTGTTTATGGAGCAAGAGGACGCTTATCGCGAGTCTGTACTGCCATCTTCAGTACGCGCTCGAGTCGCAGTAGAAGCAAGTCACAAAGACTATTGGTATAAGTTCGTCGGTTTCGATGGCGCCATCATTGGTATGAGCACCTTTGGCGAGTCTGCGCCGGCCGGCGACCTGATGCCTTACTTCGGCTTTACCGTCGACAAGATCGCCGAGGCCGTGGAAAAAGTATTGAAATAGAACCGTAAACTATGCGTTATCAATCCGATGTGGTAGCAGTCGCTGCCACATCGGAGCCCCTCAGTTGACACTCTTTTCCAGCCCGGCAGTGGTGCTATGACCTTTAGACTTGCTATCAATGGCTACGGCCGTATCGGTCGTTCCGTATTACGCGCACTTTATGAATCCGGCGCCCGTGACAATTTACAAATTGTCGCCATCAATGAATTGGCCGACTGTGACACCATCGCACATCTGACTAAATACGATTCTGTCCACGGCCGCTTCTCTGGTGATGTATCTGTGCGCGATGATGTGCTTGTCGTCAATGGCGACCCAATTTCCGTCACCCACTTTAAGAGACTGGAGGACTTGGATTGGCGTCGAGAACAGGTAGATATTGTGTTGGAGTGCACCGGTAGTTTTAAAGAGCGCAGCCGTGCAGAACTACACTTGGCCACAGGGGCCAAAAAAGTGCTTTTTTCCCAACCCGCAAGCCGGGATGTCGATGCCACTATCGTATACGGGGTGAACGACAATATTTTAACTGGCAAGGAGAGCATTATTTCTGCAGCCTCCTGCACCACTAATTGCAGTGTGCCGGTTATCGCTGCCTTGGATAAAGCTTTCGGTATTGAAGCCGGAGTCATCACCACAATACATTCTGCAATGAACGACCAGCCGGTAAGTGATGCCTACCATCACACCGACCTGCGAAAAACCCGCTCTGCCGTAACCTCAATTATCCCTGTCGACACCGCCCTAGCACGCGGTATAGAACGCATCTTGCCTCACTTGGCCGGAAAATTTGAGGCGCAGGCCATGCGTGTACCAACGGTAAACGTCTCAGCCATTGATTTATCAGTTTCCCTACAAAAAGAAACCGATCAAAAGGAAATTAATGCCGTATTAAAATTAGCCTCTGAAACAGAATTCAACGGCGTGCTCGGCTTTACCCGGGAACCCCTGGCCTCCTGCGACTTTAATCACGATCCACGCTCCGGCGTCATTGACGCCAGCCAAACCCGAGTAGCCAGCAATAAACTGGCCAAGGTTTTAATCTGGTTTGATAATGAGTGGGGTTTTGCGAACCGGATGTTGGATGTGGCAAAAAAAATTATTTAGCTGCAGCTTTATCCACTCTGCTCACTTGGACTTCATCCAGGAACACTTGAGCAAATCTATAGCGATCCTTGGAGCCACCAGATACTGCTCCTGCTCACATTTAGCGGGGTTAACCTTCAGTAGAGCAGCGCTTACAAGCAATCTCCGCTTTTGCAAAAACCGATCCCCAGATTGAGATTAATGCAGATATCTACGACCTCCTGGCTGAAATTTATGGCTTTGCCGATGCTGGCAGAAAGTTTCCAAGTATTAGAATAAAAAAATATAATTAGTGCCTGATTGGGATAGCGTCTCTAAGAATCTATCTTTATTCTGGCGATGTATTATGGAAAAAACACAACTAGAAATCCTGATGAAATTGTACGATCAGCCATAATCAACCTCTGAGCATGCAAAAATATTTAATCTTGGTAATTAAAGTGGCTCACAGAGAATAACCTTATTGGCTGTAGCTGAATTCCTACGAGAAAGCTCTCAACAACGACTCATCAAGGTTACAAATTTTCCTGTCCATTGTGCATACAAGCCTGTGTATCAAAATCATTCCTCCTGCCCGTATCAACATGCGTCTGCCGGTATTCAACAGACAACTCTAGCAATCTCGGTTCTCGCTCACTCTTTTCCAGGGCTCCCAATCTCTCAGTAGCATTATAAAAATCTTCCCAACCATCACTATTTAAATAGAGCTGTTGAAAAGCCGGTACCAGGGATTCGTACTCAGCCGCCAGAGCCAGCGTGGCGTTGTTGGTTTTCTCGATATAAACCTGATAGCGGGCCGGGTAGGTCCAGTCTGCAGCCATACGCCAATAGCAGCGCCTCAAGCGACTCAGGATCTTTTCTTTCTCCTCGCGCTTTTCCTCATCGGGTAAACTGGATTGGTAAATGGGTTGCAGCTCTTTACGTGCAGCATTCATTAAATGCCGAACTGCCAGGGCTTGCCCCTGGGTTTCCTCGGCGGAACTGGATAGGCCCTGGCTACGCAACCAATCCGGTAAGGCAATTTCGGATACTGCGGTTGCAAAGCTCTCATTAAAGCGGGTGTCACCTGCGACATAGACCCTTCGATGGGCCAACTCGTGAAACAGAAGTCCAGCCAGTCTTTCCGGTGGCCAATTTACAAAACTGGAGAGTACCGGATCATTAAACCAGCCCAAGGTGCTGTAGGCAGGAACAGCACCGAGATAAACATCATAACCTTGGTGACGCAGGCTACTTGCTTTGGCGCTGGCTGCAGATTTGCGGAAGTACCCTCGGTAACTGGCACAACCCGCCACCGGATAACACCAGCGCTTTGGCGTCAGGGAAAACTCTGGTGCCGCCAATACATTCCATACCGGATATTCGTCCTCAAGTTGAACATAAGCGCTGTAAGCCTGCCCCACCGGCAGTCGCAATTCCTGGGCTGCATAGGCGCGAATTTCCTGCACCAGCTGTAACTGCCGCTGCAGTTTTTCACTGGTATTAGCATCCTGTACCACCTCATCAATAGGCTGTCGAGCGGATAATATACGCCACTGCCCAGTAGCCGCCTGAAAGTAATATCCCGCCGTTTCACAACCATAAAGTAACGTCACTATCAGCGCGACTAACCAGACACGGGGGCGCACCGAAAATCGTAGATCGTAAATGCTGATATACACTCTTTTTCCTATTAGTATTTTTCTTAGAAAAACTCAGCAATCGAATTACTGAATGCCCAAAGGGTTATCGCATGGCACCTGTCGCGGCGGTTCTGACAGTCTTCGCACTGATCCTGGGTGCTATTGCCTGGTTGCGGTTGCTACTGGTCGGCTTTGCGCGCGATCCCTTATCGGGGCTTATCGCGTTATTTTTACCTCCCCTGGCGTTGCTACTTCTTATACCCCAACGCCATGAGGAGGGTGAAATATTTATATTGGCGGGGGCAGCTTGCTTTTGCCTGGTGACCGCTTGCACTCTCCGATGACCTGGCACCCCCCCACTCTCCAGCCGGCCGTTAAAGCACCCATTCAATGACCGACCAAAATCCTATTAGCTTGATTTAGGTCAAGAGTATTCCATTAGGTCTCCATAGACTGCACAGGTGAAGCATTGGCCTACTGGAGAGAGAAAATGGATGCTTTGATTGACCTGTTTACCAGCTTTTCTGGCCTTCTTAGCTTGGCCGTTATCGTCTTTATATTTTTGATGGCCGCTTTCTTTGTTCGCCTGATTCGCAACAATGTTGAGAAAGAAGTCGCAGAACAAGATCGAATCGCCGCGCACAGCACTACTAGTGTGAACAGGTAGTCGTACCCGTTTGCCCGCCCTGTAAGAAGCCAAACAAAAAAATAGTGTAGTATTTGAGCTATACCTTGTTGGTCATTGGCTATTTTCGCGCGGCCGGGATGCACCCACAAATTCCTGCAGCACCTTTACTCGAGCATATTCACTCGCAGTTTCCTGCGTCCTGTAGATGTTTTCGCTGGATATTGGGGAGATAGCTGCCAGCGTTGAACTCAATGGGCATCTCAGTCATTTTGGTTTCTCAAATCAGTGCCCTGCGAGTGCCCAAGCTACGACTATAGATTTCGTGGTGACGGTACTGCTGGGAATGGCAGCTATGCCACGGTCCTGATGCAACCGAGCAAGTATCACCACTCACTCAACTACTCGGCCTGAGCAATAACAGTCCCTGTGAATAAGCAATATGCTGCACCGGCTTTGTATCCCGGCAGAGTACCTGCGGATGCGCGCCTATCGTTGGCGGGGCGATCTCCCCCACCACTACAGGACCGTAGACTGAACTTTTAGCAGCCGGTTAATCCAGCTACCCCTGTTGGAGTCGCGGGATAAGCAAATAAGGCCCTTTGCAAAAACACCCTGAATATGCTGTCGATATCAAGCATATAGGCATTGACACCGACAAACTGTAGCTTGTGAATTGCGCACAGGGCATAGATGCGCCACCCTCCCGTGCCGCAAAATGCCACACTGAATTGGCCCCAGTGCTCATAAAGGAGAAAGGGAAAGACAGGAACAATCATCGCTATAAAAGACAGCGGCGATTGATTTTTTTCATCTACTGGGTGGCCTCATTCTTGGGTGAGGATTTTATCCATCGCCCAAAAATAATCCCAATTTCAAATAGTAGCCACATCGGTAGGGCCAATAACGACTGGGAAATAACATCCGGTGGAGTCAATAGCATCCCAATTAAAAAGCAGCCGACGATCACGTAGGCACGCTTGCTCGCCAGGGTTTTGGCATCGACCGCCCCACTCCAAATCAGCAACACTGTCGCAATGGGAATCTCAAAAGCAAAACCAAATGCAAAAAACAGTTTCAACACCAAATCCAGATAACTGCGCATATCCGGCATAACTTTGATATCGGCATGAGCCGAGCCCACAAAGAAATCAAACAGGATAGGAAATACAACATAGTACGCAAAGGCGATGCCGACATAGAACAATGCAACACTAGTAGCCAGTATCGGGACCGCTATACGCTTTTCATTTTTATACAATCCGGGAGCGATAAACGCCCAAGCCTGATAAAGCACAAAAGGAATTGCAATAAAGAAAGAGACTATAAAAGTGGTTTTAAACGGTGTCAGGAATGTTGATGTCACCTCTGTTGCAATCATTCCGGCCCCGCCCACCAAACGTTCCTGAAGAGGATTGGCAATGAAGTTATATATTTCAGAGGCAAACGGCATCAGACAAACAAATATAACTACGACGACCAAAAGAGTCCGTAACAGGCGATTACGCAGCTCGATCAGATGGTCGATAAAAGGTTGATGTTTATCTTGGGACTGATCGCTCATGGCTGGCTATCTTTTTCCTGTTGCGATTCTTTTTTTTCGATTTCGTTTTTATCTTCGTCTGCTTCTATATTTTCCGGATGATCCGAGTTTAGTTCGGGATCGCCGAAATCATGCCAATGCTCCGGATACTCAGGATCTTGTAACTCCTCCACCGTTTCATCCTGCTCAGGCAAATAATCCTCTTGCTCTGCGCGAGGATGAAGAGGTTCTTCAAGCGTCTTTTCTGGCTCTTTTGTTTCCGTTGAAACCGCCGGGGCCGCCTCCTTTGGTAATGTATCAGCGGGCGAGGTTACCTCGGCCTGTGATTTGGCCGGTTGCTGCAGAGACTCGGCCACTTCCTTGTTCGCCTCATTGAAGGTTTTCTCCATTTCCCGGCGACTTTCCTCGATCTCTTGCAAAATACGCTCATTGTGAAGCTCGCGCCGTATGTCATCGGCGCCGACCTCTCGCTCCAATTCCTCTCGCGCATTGTGCAGGGTGCGCTTAAGGCCAGACCACCAACGTGTTGTTGTCCGCACAGCATCGGGTAGACGCTCGGGACCCACAACCAGCAGGGCCACCACTGCCACCACCAATAATTCCAAAAAGCCGATATCAAACACAGAGTGACACTCGCAATGACTGTTGCCGATTACTTATCCTGAGACTGCTTGACTTTGTCTTTGTCTTTGACAGTGCTGTCTTGCCCGGGCTTCTCTTCCTCGTCGTGCTTAAGGCGCTCGGGGTCCTTTTCTTCGTCGGTATCTTTGGATTTGTCTTCATCCTTGATCGCTTTGCGAAAACCTTTGATCGCCCCACCCAGGTCTCCACCGAGGTTTTTCAAACGCTTGGTTCCAAATAACAGCAGGATAATGACCAAAACAATCAACAACTGCCAAATGCCAATTCCACCCAACATCTTGTATCTCCATTTTATCGAGTATGACGGCCAACTTCCGAAGGAGCCTTGACCGCTAGAATAATATTTTAAACTTTTGGGAAGCTTAACCTCATCTACCAGAACACAAGCCGGGTAAATGTCCCCACTTATTTTGAGCGCGCTGCTTTTTCCTCCAGTCCGGAAAGGCCAAAGCGACGCCCCAGCTCACGGACAACATCTTGCGAGTCAGCCCCCAAGTGCGAAAGCATCACCAGTGAGTGAAACCACAGGTCCGCTGTTTCGCCAATCAAATCTCCATTTTCACCACTGCTCTGTGCATCCTTCGCCGCGAGAATGGTTTCCGTGGCCTCTTCGCCTACCTTTTCCAGAATCTTATTCAGGCCTTTACTATGCAGGCTAGCGACATAAGACTGGGTGGCATCACTACTATTTTTACGACTTTCCAGAACCGCATCGAGCTGTTGCAGCACGTCACTCATAACTCACTCACTTATAGATCGCCTTGGGGTCCTGAATTACCGGCTGGCTCACTTGCCACTGATCCTCCTGAAGGAGGTGATAAAAGCAACTGCTGCGCCCGGTATGGCAAGCAATCCCACCTTCCTGCTCGATCAGTAGCAGTACCGTGTCACCATCGCAGTCGAGACGCAACTCGCGAACCTTCTGCATAAAACCCGAGGTCTCGCCTTTGCGCCAAAGGCTTTTACGCGAGCGAGACCAATAGACTGCGTATCCCTCACTGGCAGTGAGCGCCAGTGATTCTCGGTTCATCCAGGCCATCATCAACACGCGCCCGCTTTTAAAGTCCTGTGCAATCGCGGGCACCAGACTATCGCTGTTCCAGCTGACTTTATCGAGGAAGCCGGCCTTTGCTTGATCTTGTGTCAATGTCTAACTTTCCTTAGAAATTCCAGTGTAGGTCGAGCGGACAATGCTGAAGCGGCCTAGGGCCACAGTAGCAGTACCAGTGCGGCAATTCCCAAAACCCAGCCCGTCCGCGGCAGCTGCTCCAACCACTGTGGTTGGGTGACAGCAATGGCGCCCAACCCCAGCAAAACCCCGCCGACTCGCCGGACATATTGGTGCAACCCACGGCGCTGAGAACCCGCCAGCTGTTCGCCGATCGTCTCCAGCTGCGGGGCTAACTTCCGCGACTGCTCCAGGGCTGAATACACCAGTTGCGGCATCTGCGGAAATTTTTCCAACCACTCCGGACCGTAGCGTTTTATTTCACCCCAAATGGTTTTGGGGTGAATCCGGTCGCGCATCCAGCGCTCCAGAAATGGATGAGCAGTTTTCCACAAATCCAACTGTGGATAAAGCTGCCGACCAAGTCCTTCGATATTCAATAGGGTCTTTTGTAACAATACCAACTGCGGCTGCACCGCCATATCGAATCGGCGCGCGGTCTGGAACAGGCTGATCAGCACCCGTGCAAAGGAAATCTCGCCCAGGGGTTTCTCGAAAATCGGCTCACACACAGCACGAATAGCCGATTCAAACGCGTTAATAGGCGTATCAGCCCTGACCCAGCCACTCTGTACATGGAGTTCCGCCACCATGCGATAGTCGCGACGGAACATAGCCAGGAGATTGCGCGCCAGGTAGTACTGGTCTTCCCGTGTCAAGCTGCCAACGATGGCGGTATCGATGGCAATATACTGCGGCCTCTGCGGGTGCGCCCTGGAGACAAAAATATTGCCCGGGTGCATATCCGCGTGGAAGAAGTTGTACTCGAAAACCTGCTTGAAGAAAATTTCCACGCCGCGCTCGGCGAGCAACTGCATATTCGTGTCCTGAGCCCGCAGCTGTGCCAAATCAGTGACCGGGATACCCTCTATGCGCTCCAGCACCAGAACATTTTCACGCGTGTAGTCCCAGTATACTTCGGGGATATACAACAGCGGAGAGTTGGTAAAGTTGCGCCGCAATTGAGTTCCGTTGGCCGCCTCGCGGGTTAAGTCCAACTCACCCTCAATAGTATGCCGGTAGTCCTCGACCACCTCTGCCGGGCGCATTCGGCGCCCCTCTGGCACAAAGCGCTCGATACCGCGGGCGATTACACCAAGCAGGCTCAAGTCTTTCTGGATAATCTCATTAATACCCGGACGCAGTACTTTGACCACCACTGATTCACCGGTTTTTAGCTCCGCAGCATGTACCTGTGCAACCGATGCTGCCGCCAGTGGCTGTTGGTCAAATTTTGCGAATACCTCACTGACTTTTGCGCCCAGCGCCTCTTCAATCAGTGCCGTGCATTGGTCACTGGGGAAAGGCGGTACCTTGTCCTGTAAATAGTCCAGTTGTTCAACAATATCTGGGGGTAGCAAGTCGGGACGAGTGGAAAGAAGCTGACCAAACTTAACGAAAATAGGCCCCAGCTCTTCCAGGGCGCGGCGCAATCTCTCACCTCGTTGCATTTTTGGCTGCGGCAGCAGTCTTACCGGTAACAGCAGCCCCCGTAACCACAGGGGGCGTTGCTCAGAGGGTAACAACTGATCCAGGCGATAGCGCAGGAAGACCCGCGCGATGGTAAAGCTTCGACGAAGTGGCAAAACTACTCAGCCTCCCTGCGGGAAAACTGTTCTTGCAACAGGCGCACCCGAGCTTCAAGCCGCTCAGTGGCCAGGGAGACCTCAGCCAGGTCATCGACAAAAGCTTCGAACTGGGCCTGTGGCGGGGTCAGCTGCCACTCTTCACTAATGGCCTCAGCAGCCATTACAGGCGCACGGTTAAGATTGTCTCCCAACCAACGAGCGGCGTCGCGTAGAACACCGCCA
The DNA here is from genome assembly GCF_023895975.1 of Microbulbifer okhotskensis. Taxonomy (GTDB): domain Bacteria; phylum Pseudomonadota; class Gammaproteobacteria; order Pseudomonadales; family Cellvibrionaceae; genus Microbulbifer; species Microbulbifer okhotskensis. The sequence goes on along the minus strand of NZ_JALBWM010000002.1, from coordinate 86,577 downwards.
ATAGAGTGGGCGGGAATATCACCGATCACTTCAGCGAGCGGCGCCTCCCAGTCGATATCCAGACCACTTAAAATCCACTGCAGTTCCGCCAGCAATGCACTGGAACCGCTGACCGACACCCCCAGCCCCGCAGGTGTCGCATCCGGATCTTTGATCAAGCGTACAAACGCCAAAGCGGAACCGCCCAGGTGAGTGCTAACCTCGCCCTCCCACTGCTGGCGTACCCGCACCTGATCGCCTTCGATACAGAGACAGCACTGTAGCTTGGGGGCGGTCAAATCCAGCGCCATTGCTTTGCCATCCAGCGTAGAAAGGCGTTGTCGTGTCGCCGGATCGTACTGTAAAGCGGTATTAATTGTGGTTTCCAGCGCGGCATCGAAGCCTGCGCGAAAAGTTGGATCGCTCATGGCGGTTAATAGCCTCGTGCCTGCGCTCAGAGAAAAACACGGTTATCTGACAACGCAGCTTAGGGCTTAATGCCCCGGTGCAGCGCAACAATACCCCCCGTCATATTGTGGAATTCACAATCGACAAAGCCGGCGTCTGCCATCATCCCCTTGAGGGTTTCCTGATCCGGGTGCATACGGATACTCTCAGCCAGATAGCGATAGCTGTCCGCATCATTGGCGATCAACTTACCCATAAACGGCAGCAGGCGGAAAGAGTACTGATCGTAGACTTTTTCCAGCAGCTTCGACTGCGGCTTGGAAAATTCCAGGACCAGCAAGCGGCCGCCGGGCTTCAATACCCGCAACATAGAGCGCAGCGCCAGGTCTTTGTCGGTGACATTGCGTAAACCAAAGGCAATCGTGATGCAATCAAAAGTATTGTCAGGGAAGGGCAAGTACTGGGCATCGGCCTGAACCGGCACCACATTGCCGGCAATACCCCGGTCCAGCAGGCGATCGCGGCCCACTCGTAACATCGACTCGTTGATATCCGCTAACACCACCTGACCACTGGCACCCACGATACGGGAGAAGCGCGCAGTGAGATCACCAGTACCTCCAGCAATATCGAGAATAGTTTGGCCACGTCGGGCCCCGGACAATTCAATGGTGAACCGCTTCCAGAGACGGTGAACCCCTCCAGACATCAGGTCGTTCATTACATCGTAACGGGCTGCTACAGAGTGGAACACATCTGCCACACGACCGGCCTTTTCTTCCACCGGCACTTCCTGGTAGCCGAAGTGGGTGGTCTTGCGATCCTTCATGCTATGCCTGCTGAGCAAAAACTTTAATGGGCCATTGTACATTGCCGGGGCCCACGGGGCACCGCTTGAAATCAACCGGAGCAGAAGCCGCTAAAATTTAGTGAGAATAATGTGGGTATAGATATGAATTACCAGCTCAAGTGCGATTCCCCGTTGTCCGAGCAGATAAAAGGTATCGCTCAGGAGAAGGTATTGGCGGCTACCGAATATTTACGTCGCGACGGAAACGAAATCGCCGTTCACGGATTGCGCAAGCGTTGTAAAAAGGTTCGCGCTTTGCTGCGTTTGGTCGATACAGAGATGAGCGACGTCTTTCAATACGAAAATAGCCACTACCGCGCCCTGTCACAAACTTTGGCTCGCAGCCGCGATCTCACCGCCCTGCGTATTGCCCTACTGGATCTGGCCCCGCCACATTATTTTCATCGCTTGCACAATTTACTGAACGAATTGATCCAGGCAGAGCAGAACCACGCGGCTGTTACAGCGGCACTGAGACTCCTTGATGAGGGGCAGAAACGAATCCCGTCATGGCCACTGGATCACGTAAGCTGGAAAAATACAGAGGCCGGCTATCAGCGCGGCTATCAGAAAGCCGTGAATGCCTGGCGGAAGGTGCAAAAGCACAAAAATGCGAATCGCCTGCATTTGTTGCGCAAGCGGGCCAAGGATCACTGGTACCAGAGCCGCCTATTAAGAAAGCGCTACCCGATAACAATCGGCAGCCGATGCGAGTCGCTAAAGCAACTGGGGCAGGCATTGGGGGACTGGCGTGATCTCCATTTGCTCGCGCGGATGGTAGTGATTCAGCAAGATAGACTGCAGAGCGAGTTCTCTAGGGTGCTGGAAATTATCCGACACCGACAAGTATTACTCCTGAAAAAAATTGAAGAGTTCTGTAAAAAGCTTTTCTCCAGGCAGCACTTCAACTTTTGACCGAGAGGGAGATACGGTGTGGGTGGACGATGCCATCCACACCGGTTATCAGTGCAGCGATTACTGTTCCAGTAAGCCGCCGGCGCGAGCCATCACATGAAAGAGGAAATTCTGTTCGTTGGTGCCACTCACCAAATGCGCACCCGGTCCTCTCGCCCAAACACCCACATCTTCACCCGCGTGAGATTCACTGCTCATGGGAATCATAGCATCCTGCTGGTAGTCCAATGAGGCGGTGTCTATGCTGGTCAAGTCCAGACGCGCGCCACTATCCCCGGCACTGTAACCCGGTCCATTAGCGTAAGTCAGGGTGGTGTAGGGCAGGCCGTCTTCGGCAAGGGAGTGAGAAGTTTCCGCTTCACCGCTGCTGTCATTGCCAATCACTTTGCCAAGAATCGGATTACCGCGAGTGGGATAGCCGGCGATCGTCATCACATGGCTGTGATCTGCAGTGACAACAATCAAAGTATCTTCTGCGTTGGTGTTATCCATGGCGTATTGGATTGCTTCGGCAAACTCCACCGCATCGGTCAGGGCGCGGTGTGCATTGCCAGCGTGATGACCGTGGTCGATACGACCGGATTCCACCATCAAGAAGTATCCGTCATCATTTTTTTGCAATACTTCGAGACCTTTAGCGGTCATCTCAGTCAGGGAGGGTTCGCCAGCAGTATCGTCTTCCCGATCCGCTTCAAATTCCATATGAGAGGAATTAAACAGGCCAAATAACTTATCGGTTGCGGAGGCATCTACTGCCTCAAAGGCGATCGTTTCTTCAACATAAGCGATATTATTCACACCGTCGTTGTAACGGGTCTTCCATTCGTCAACCAAGTTGCGCCCATCTTCACGGCGCCCCTCTTTACCTTCAAGATCGGTCACGTCGCTGGGCAGGAAGTTGCGACGTCCACCGCCCATGACAACATCAATACCATCACCGGCTTCCAGCTCAATTAGCTGGACTGCGATATCGGTGCAACCATCCGGTGCTTCCTCTTCCCAACCGCGCTCAGGTACCTTGGCATAAGTGGCCGCCGGGGTGGCGTGGGTGATACGCGCGGTACTGATAATACCGGTACTCTTGCCTTGGTCTTCCGCCAGCTCAACGGCGGTTGTCAACGGGTAGTCCAGGCTGGCAGCACAGTCACCGCGCGCGACATTTTCCGCAACGCTCAACACGCCAGCTTTCGTTTTCACCCCAGTCATCAGCGCGGTCATCGTGCCGGCGGAATCCGGTGTCTGCTGGTTGGTGTTGTAGGTTTTCACCAGACCGGCAAACGGCATCGTTTCAAAGCTCAGCTGGTATTCCTCACCATCGAGTCCCTGCTGTTGGCCTGCGAGAATACGCGCGGCAGTTACCGTGGAGATACCCATACCGTCGCCAACAAACAGGATAATATTTTTGGCAGCACCGGGACTGTTGTTAATTTCCTCGGCGCTCGCCGCTTCGATAGCCTGCTGAGCTTCCTGGAACCAACTGCTGCTATTTTGCGCGGTGGAAACGCCAACATACTCTTCCTCTCCGGGTAATTCCACGACGTCGTCAGAGCCCGAGTTGTTGTCGCTACAAGCACTCGCCAGTAATGCTACAGAAAGTGCCAGCACAGTTTTTTTAAAATGTCTCATGGTGAATTACCCCCAGTTAATCTTCTGTCAGCGACAGGTCAGTCGCAGCAGTCATCACGTGGAAAACCGCATTTTGCTCCAGACTACCCTGCACCAGTTCGGCGCCGGCACCAATCGCGTGCAGGCTGATATCCTCACCGGCATGGCTCTCTGACTCCAGATGTACCAGTGCTTCCTGGTGAAAGCCCGGAACTTCAGTATCCACATCGGAGAGATCCTTGCGCCCAGTATCAGCGGCGATATCGTAGCGCTCGTCCGCATCAGTATTTTCACCCAGGTCGGCAAAGCCCAACCCATTGGCATAGCTCAGTGTGGTGTAAGGCATTCCGTCCGATGCTGTATCTACTTCCGCTTCAGCGGCACCGCTGCTGTCGTTCTCAACCACTTTACCAAGAATCGGATTGCCTCGGGTCGGGTAACCGGCAATGGTCATCACATGACTGTGGTCGGCAGTTACCAGAATCAGAGTGTCTTCCAAGCTCACTTTATCCAGTGCCACCTGTACCGCATCGGCAAAGGCGATGGTATCGTGCAGTGCGTTGTAGGCATTGCCGGCGTGATGGCCATGGTCGATACGACCGGACTCTACCATTAGGAAATAGCCATCACTGTCTTTTTCCAGCAACTCAATTGCGGTATCGGTCATCTCGGCGATGCTCGGTTCATCGCTCTCTTTGTTGATGCGGTCCGCATCGTAGCTCATATGGCTGCTGGTAAAGAGCCCCAGCAGTTTATCGGTGTTAGAGAGATCAACACCTGCCAAGTCGGAGCCACTCTCGACATAGACGGCAGTTTGTTCACCCTCATAGCGCTCTAACCACTCATTGGTCAGGTCGCGCCCGTCTTCACGCTTGCCATCAGCATCAGTAGTCACAAAGTTACGGCGGCCGCCACCGAGCATCACGTCAATACCATCACCGGCAGACAGTTCGACCATCTGCGAGGCAATATCGGAACAATCCCCCTCGGCGGAATATTCCCAGTTGCGCTCCGGGCTGCGCGAGTAGGTAGCTGCGGGGGTGGCGTGTGTCAGGCGTGCAGTGGAAATAATGCCAGTGGCTTTGCCGCGGCTCTCAACCATTTCCAGGAAGCTGTTTAATTCTTTACCTTCGCTGCTGGCACAGTCGGCTCGCTGTGCGTCGCCATCAATATTGATTACACCGGCGCGGGTTTTAACACCAGTCATCATCGCAGTCATGGTGCCGGCAGAATCCGGGGTCTGCTGATTCGTGTTGTAGGTCTTGATCAGTGCGGTATGCGGGAACTCTTCAAAAGAAAGTGCATTTTCTTCACCGCTCTCGCCCACCAGCTGCCCCTCAAGGATACGGGCAGCGGTGAGAGTGGAGATCCCCATGCCATCGCCGACGAATAGGATGACATTCTTCGCGGTTTTTGCCTCGCGGGAGAGCGCAGCGCGCTCTTCCAATCTATCGGCACTTTCCGTGTACCAATCACTACCGGTTTGATAGTCGGGCAAGGTCGCCGCTGAAACAGCAGAAGCGAGAGGAATCAAACAAAAGGCGCTAAGCGCGCGGACAAACTTTTGTGCCACGGGGGCCTCCAGAACTCATAAATTTGAACGAGTATTAGAGTCCCGAAATATGACAAAAGAATTACGCGCCGGTTAAGTTCTGAGGTCCTTTAACGGCAACGTTACCTAAGAGCCATAAAATACTGAAAATTGACAATATTTACCCCCAATGTACCAATAAAATTCTGATCAACTCGACCACTACTTGGCTAGGTGGGGAGGAGAGAAGGGCTAAAAAAGGGAATATTCGAGGACGCAAATACGACAGGCCCTCGAATATCAATCATCATCCGTATCGCGCAATGCAAGGCTCAACCGATCAGTTTCACCACGCTTTCATCCGGGTCGCGACCTTGACCGGCAGCACGCAGGCGCTGCAGGTACGCTTCCCAGTTAGTCGCATAATTTTCCGCCAGCTCGCGCAGATATTCCCAAGTGAAAATACCCGTATCATGGCCGTCATCGAAATTGATCTTCAACGCATAGCGACCAGCCGCTTCCAGTGCATCGATGCTTACCTGCATTTTGCCACTGACCAGCACCCGCTCGCTGGCGCCGTGGCCGCGAACTTCGGCACTGGGCGAGTAGACGCGCAGATACTCTGCCGGCAGAGTGAATTCGGCATCGCTAAATACCAGCTGCAGGTTTTTTTCCGCGCGATTTAAGCGGATTTTTTTCGGTTTCATTTACAGGATAAATCGCGATAAGTCTTCGTTTTGACTCAGTTCACCCAAGTGGCTGTCCACATAGGCAGCATCCACATTCAATGATGTATTGCCATCACCCGCATCAAAAGAAATTTCTTCCAGCAGGCGTTCTAATACCGTGTGCAGACGGCGTGCACCGATATTTTCCGTACGCTCATTCACTTCGAAAGCCACTTCCGCAATACGGCGGATACCATCTTCGGTAAATTGCAGTTCCAGGCCCTCGGTAGCCAGCAACGCTCTCTGTTGCTCAGTGAGCGACGCCGATGGCTCGGTGAGAATACGCTCGAAATCTGCGGAGCTGAGCGAACTGAGTTCCACACGAATCGGCAGACGCCCCTGCAGCTCGGGGATCAGGTCCGAAGGCTTGGACAAATGGAAAGCACCCGAGGCGATAAACAGAATGTGATCTGTTTTCATCATGCCGTATTTGGTGTTGACCGTACTGCCTTCAATCAGTGGTAACAGGTCGCGCTGTACACCTTCACGGGATACATCGGCTCCACCGCTCTCCTGGCGTTTAGCCACTTTATCAATTTCATCAATAAAGACGATACCGTTTTGCTCGGCGGCACGGATCGCTCGACTTTTAATTTCTTCATCGTTCACCAGCTTGGCCGCTTCCTCATCCGTGAGTTGCTTTAGAGCCTGCTTAACGGGCAGCTTGCGCTTGTGGGTTTTGCCCTGGGACATGTTAGAGAACATTCCCTGCAGCTGGTTGGTCATCTCCTCCATGCCCGGAGGTGCCATGATCTCGACACCCATTGGCGCGGCAACCAGATCCAGTTCCACTTCCTTGTCGTCGAGTTGGCCCTCGCGAAGCTTCTTGCGGAACAGCTGGCGAGTGCTGGAATCCTTGTCGCTGGGCTCAGCCGAACGCGCCGGTGGCAGCAGGGCATCAAGGATGCGCTCCTCTGCGGCGTCCATAGCGCGCTGCTTGACCCCCGCCATGGCCTGTTCGCGTTCCTGCTTAACTGCCATTTCAACAAGATCGCGAACGATCGACTCAACATCACGACCGACATAACCCACTTCGGTGAATTTTGTCGCTTCCACTTTGATGAAGGGCGCATTCGCCAGCTTGGCCAGGCGGCGCGCAATTTCGGTTTTGCCCACACCGGTTGGACCGATCATCAAAATATTTTTTGGTGTGATCTCAGGTCGCAACTCTTCACTCACCTGCATACGACGCCAGCGGTTGCGCAACGCAATCGCCACGGCGCGCTTGGCCTCTTGCTGACCGACAATATGGCGGTCGAGTTCGTGGACAATTTCTCTAGGGGTCATCTGGGACATACAAATTCCTGCAAAAAATTCTTGCGGGGGCTTAATTAGCCCGCTCAGCCAGCCGTTCTAAAATTTGCCTGGCACTCAGTAAGTCAATTCTTCAATGGTGTGATTCTGATTGGTGTAAACGCAGATATCACCGGCAATTTTCAGCCCCTGCTCAACGATGGAGCGGGCATCCATATCGGTATTATCGAGCAGCGCACGCGCCGCAGACTGGGCGAAGGGGCCACCAGAGCCAATGGCAATCAGGTCGTCTTCAGGTTGAATGACATCGCCATTGCCCGTCACTACCAGACTGGCGGTGGAATCCGCTACCGCCAGCAAAGCCTCCAGACGACGCAGGGCGCGATCGGTACGCCAGTCTTTGGCCAATTCCACCGCTGCGCGAGTCAACTGGCCACCGTGGGCCTCCAACTTGGCTTCAAAGCGTTCAAAAAGAGTAAAAGCGTCTGCAGTACCACCGGCAAAACCAGCGATAACCTGATCTTTATACAAGCGGCGTACCTTGCGGGCATTGCCTTTCATAACGGTGTTGCCCATGGACACCTGACCGTCGCCGCCAATCACAACTTTGCCGTTACGGCGGCAGGATAAAATAGTAGTTCCGCGATACTGTTCCAATGGAGACCTCTCGGATTGCGCGTGTACTCGGGCTGCGGACATCAGCATGCCCGCGCCGGGGAATTTTCTTCAGATTAGGTAAGTGAGGACGGTGCACGCTGATTTCAATAAGAGAGGTCACAATTACCGCATGCAGTGATGCCGGCCCACCGCCAGCGAACTTGCGGTCACTGGGCTGCCGGGCGCTTCAATACCAGCGGCATCAGCCTGTGCTCAGCCAAGACTTGGCGCGCCTTGGCCATGCGAGAACGATTGTTGTAAGGCCCGACCAAAACCCGGTGCCAGGTTCCACGGTTATCGGTCGCAGACTCCACTTTTACATCGAGGTTGGCGAGAGTGAGCTCAACACGCAGGCGCTCTGCCTCAGTCGCATCGCGAAAGGAAGCCGCCTGCAGAATATAGACTTGGGGGGGCGCGCTGCTGCGCCCGGAATCCTGTGAATTGCTACTTTGAGAGGCGTTATCGGTGTGACTACGCCGTTCTGGTTGCGCTACTTTGGGTGGCGGAACCGTCACCTCGTTTTCCTTCAGCTTGGTATAAAAATCAAAGCGCGGCTGTGGCGAAGCCTCTTTTTGCTGCTTTAGCGTCTGGGGTTTAGTACCACTAATACCCCGGCCATCTCCATTCATGTCATAAAGAAACAACAGCGTCACCGCAAAACCACCGACAAAGTTCCCCAGGACAAACCACACCCATGCGGGCTTGCCTGCGGAGTTTTTACTGCGGCGGCTGTTGTTGCGACGGCTCATCGAAAATCTCTTCCCTGTATGGTTTTAGCGATGTGAGAATTGTACCGTCAATTCAGTCCCAGGCGCGCAATCCAGCGCATATTCACGATAATTCCTGCGCATCCATATCGACCGCCCACCGCAGACGGCGATTTTTATTGCCCTCCGCCCAGGCACAGACTCGCGCCAATAGCGGCTGTAACTGCGCACGGCTCTGCGCTGTTACTTGTAAATAAAAGCGAAAGCGGCCCGACTTGCGCTCCAGCAGCGCTGGCACCGGCCCCAGATATTGAATCTGTGGAGATGGAGGTACCAGAGACTGCATAAAAAGGCGCGCATTGTGTAAAAACTCTTCGGCCCAACGGGGTTCTTCGCACTCAGCTCTCAGCAGGGCCATGGCATTCACTGGTGGCAACTGCGCGACAGCGCGATCGCGCAGCAATTGCCGCGCAAAAGCGCCGTACCCTTTTTCCAGCAGCAGTTGTAATAAAGGGTGTTCCGGGAAGCGGCTCTGAACCAGTACCCGTCCACTCAGGCTGCCGCGCCCGGCGCGGCCCGCCACCTGCTCCAGCAATTGTCCGGTGCGCTCGGGCGCTCGAAAATCTGCACTGAACAAACCGCCATCGGCATCCTGAATTACCACCAAAGTGACCCGTGGTAAATGATGCCCCTTGGCCAACATCTGGGTTCCCAACAAGAGGCAGGGCTTACCCTCGCGAGCCGGCGCCAGCAACTTATCCAAAGCTTGTTTACTGGCGGTAGTATCTCGGTCAACCCGGATAACCGGGTATTCCCCAAAACGCCGGGCCAACAGCTCTTCACTGCGCTCGGTTCCGCCGCCGAGGGCCGAGATAGAATGGCTGTGACACTGTGGACAACTATCGACCAGCGGGCGGCGATAATCGCAATGATGACAGCGCAACTGGCGTTGACGCCGGTGCATGGTCAATTTACTTGAACAGTGTGGGCAATCCGCCAGCCAGCCACAGTCGTCGCAGCTGAGCGCCGGCGCAAAACCGCGCCGGTTGATAAATACCAGAGCCTGCTCGCCCCGCATCAGAGTATCGCCAATATGGCGCAGTACCTGGGGGGAAAACCCCTCCTCCAAAGGCTCACGGAGTGTCGGTACCACATGAATTTGCGGCGGCTTGGCATCCCCCGCGCGGTGGCGCATACGCAGGTGCTGATAGCGCCCACTCAAAGCGTTGTGCAAAGTTTCCAGGGAGGGCGTGGCAGAACCCAATAACACCGGCACATTGGCATTGCGGCCCAGAACCACGGCCAGATCGCGGGCTGAATAGCGCACACCATCCTGCTGCTTAAAGGAGGCGTCGTGCTCTTCATCGACAATCACCACGCCGAGTCGCGGCAGGGGTGTCATAATCACCGAGCGAGTACCTATCACAATATCCGCCTGGCCCCCGGCGGCGGCCAACCAGGACTGCGCGCGCTCACCGTCGGCCAACCCGGAATGCAGTGCGGCAATACTGCGTGTAGGAAAACGTGAAGTTATACGTCTCAAGGTTTGTGGCGTGAGTCCAATCTCCGGCACCAATAGCAGCGCCTGGCGCCCACTGTCCAGCACCTGCTGGATCAAGCGCAAATAGACCTCTGTCTTGCCACTACCGGTGGTACCTTCGAGCAGGGAAGCCGAGAAACAGCTGCCGTCAATAGCTTCCAGCACCTGCTGTTGCTCGCTGTTCAATTCTGGAACCGGCGCGCGCTCTGCGGCGGGCAGGGGGGAGGGCACCGTCGGGCCCGACTCCCACTCGACCAGCCCCCGATCCTGCAATGCACGAATCGCAGTGGGGTTATGCCCGAGAGTTTTAAGATGGGTGCGGCTTTGCTTTCCATCGCGCAGCAACACCTGCAGCAGTGCCTGCTGCTTAGGCGCACGCGCAAGTGCGGACTCCGGTAGACCCTTGCCTTCTATCGTGAGCTGCAGCCACTGCTCAGCCCAGTGATCCGCTGGCTTACCCTTTCGCAGTGCGACAGGCAAAGCCGTTGCGTAGACCTCTCCGAGTGGCGCCTGGTAGTAATCGGCGATCCAGGCCAATAACTTGCGACTGTCGTGACCGAACAATACTTGTGAATCCACAAGCCCCAGCGCCGGCTTTAACCCTGTGTGGGGGGACTCCTGGACAATTTCCAGCAACACTGCTACCAGTTTACGGCCGGCAAACGGTACCCACAGGCGCTGCCCCGGTTGCAATAATTCCGGGGAGAGGCCCTCTGGCGGCAAATAGTCAAACAGCCGCCTAAGGGGCACGGGAACTGCCAACCTTAAAATGACTCTCTGTTGGACTGACTCCTGCACCTTACCCCCACTCACTTGGACAAAAGGCGCTAGTGTACTGGCTGACGTGGGAAGTTGCAGGGTCTCGTCAAGGAATTGGGGGTTAGCCGCTAAATTGCGACTTTAAAGTCACTCGACAGGGCATCGGGTTCATGCCCACAACCCCGGTGAGATCTAAGCTGATATCATTTCCTGCATATAAGTATGCCTTTATCAGCGGGGCCTATTTGTGCTTGAACCCCGACACTAATCTGATAGTATGCGCCGACTTTTTAAACAGCCTGGAATCATTCCGGTTCCTGCTCCAACGACGATACCGTGCCCGGCAACAGATCGAGTGGCGGTGTCGAAAAGAGGCAATCATGAAAGCAGATATCCATCCTAAGTACACCGACCTGTCCGCTACCTGCTCCTGCGGTAATGTTGTCCAAACCCGCTCTACCTTGGGCAAAGACATGCAAATCGACGTTTGCTCCCAGTGTCACCCCTTCTACACTGGCAAGCAGAAGCAAGCTACCACCGGTGGCCGTGTTGACCGTTTCAAGAAGCGTTTCGGCAGCCGTATCGGCAAGTAATCCGGGCTCTTCGCTCGAGCGCGGTCCGCTGCTCTATAGCAGCACCCGCTCCGAAAAGGCACCTCGCACTGCGATGGTGCCTTTTTTTATGCCCTTCTCAGGCTCAATTTGTAAGCTGGTGTACCCCAAATCAAAATCGACTTGAATCGCTTAATCTTTCGGCCAATATCGATAACTTCATCCTTATAAGTCGAGTTTTCGCGGCTACTTATCCTGAATATCGCCGATAACCTCGATGAAAATAGCAGTCCGCACCAGGTATCGCAGATTTTTACGCTTGTGGCTGTAAGCTCCCCTCGGTTATCCTCTGGCCCCCGCAGTAACCGGGTTAACACTTAAGTGTTGCCCACAGTATTCGAGAGAACAGCCCCCAAATGACGGATTCATTGCGCCAGGCAGCGCTCGATTACCACGCGCTGCCCAGTCCCGGCAAACTTTCAGTTGAACTGACGACTTCTGCCGAAACCCAGGAAGACCTATCCTTGGCTTATAGCCCAGGTGTCGCAGAACCTGTGCGAGAAATTGCCAAGGACCCGGAGGCAGCTTATCGCTATACCGGCAAAGGCAACCTGGTCGCTGTCATTTCCAATGGCAGCGCAATTCTAGGCCTCGGTAACCTGGGTCCCCTGGCATCAAAGCCGGTGATGGAAGGTAAATCGCTACTATTCAAGCGCTTTGCCGATATCAACTCGGTGGATATCGAAGTCGATGCCAGCAGCCCCGAACAATTTATCCAGACAGTCGCGTCGATTGCCAATACCTTTGGCGGTATCAACCTTGAGGATATTAAAGCGCCCGAGTGCTTCCATATCGAAGAGGCCCTGATCGAGCGCTGTCCGGTACCAGTTTTCCACGACGACCAACACGGTACCGCCATTGTTACGGTGGCCGGCATGCTCAATGCCCTGGAGATTCAGGGTAAGGAAATCAGCGAAGTGCATATGGTCTGCCTCGGCGCCGGTGCCGCCGCTACCGCGTGCTGCAAGCTGCTGTTGGCGGCGGGCGCACGCAAAGAGCAAATCACTATGCTCGACAGCCGGGGAGTTATTCACTCCGGGCGTACCGATATTAATGCCTATAAAGGCGAGTGGGCGCGAGATACCGATATGCGCACACTCGACGACGCCATTACCGATGCCGATGTGTTCCTCGGTGTATCCGGCCCGGACCTGCTGTCTGCGGAGCAGCTGCAGCGGATGGCCCCAAAACCGGTGGTCTTCGCCTGTTCCAATCCCAATCCGGAAATCAAACCCGAGCTGGCGCACAGTGTCCGCGATGACCTGATTATGGCCACGGGCCGCTCCGACTACCCGAACCAGGTGAACAACGTACTCTGCTTCCCGTTTATCTTCCGCGGGGCCTTGGATGTGCGTGCGGCGCGAATCAATGAAGATATGAAACTGGCCGCTATTGAGGCGATTCGTAAAATCGCTCGTCTGCCAGTGCCGGACTCTGTACGCGACGGTTACGGCGGCATCGAACTCAGTTTCGGGTCCACCTATATCCTGCCCAAACCGACTGATCCACGCCTGTTACCCGAGGTGGCTTGCGCAGTGGCTCGCGCCGCCGTGGACAGTGGCTGCGCACGCTTGCCCTATCCCGAACACTACCCGTTGGAAACCCTCTAACAACTTGTTGAATGAAGCCTACCGGGGGGGGGGGTCAATGAAGATTTATCCCGTCCCAGCGCGACAATTCAGACAACTACCTACTTGATCTGCAACCCGAACCTCCCCGTGCGGGTTGCAGACGGCCAAAAAAATGCTTTCAATAGCCGCCAAAGGTCCCACTTCTTCCCTTTCAACCCATTGGAGCATGCGTTTACCGCTTTCGCTTCAACGGAATTCTTGAGCCGCACAGCCCCCGTCGCTAAACTGCCTTTTTGTCACAGCATCAAAGTTGCCCAACATAATGAGTCATGTGTACGTGCTGACCAATCAGCACCAGCAGTTCCTGAGTAAAAGTGGTGAGTGGACTGACGGCCGCGAGCCAAACAAACTGTTTCGCAACGAACATAAAGATATCGCTATCAATCAGATGTTCGAGGCCAACACTCGCGATGTGAGCCTTCGCATCGAATTACTGCAATGCGATCTCAGCACCAAGGGCCAACCCCTTATTCCCGAGGAAGCTTTCGCCCAGTCCCCCGTTGACGATATACAGGGAACCCCGGAAGCCGAGCCCTCCACACCCGAGGAGCTACCAGAGCAGGACGATCCGGATCTGGACCCGGCCCCCCAAGTCGCGCCCGAGGAAACCCCAGAAGTTGCTTCAGAGCAGGCGACAACAGAAACGTCCGCACAACCCGACGAAAAAAAATCAGAATCCGCTGCCTGAGCGCCTGACCATTCAGCACCGGCACAAAGTCGCCCTAGATAGCGGCCCTACAATAGCGTTCCGGTAGTACCAAGGAGATTCGAGTGCCTATTTCTCACCTGGCCGCCCTGTCGCAAGCCAAACCAGCACAACTGCTCAAGGGCATACTTCGCGGCGTCGAAAAGGAAAGCCTGCGGGTCACCTCTGACGGCACGCTCGCGGAAACCCCTCACGCGACCACATTGGGGTCCGCACTGACACACGAAAGTATTACTACAGATTTCTCCGAGGCATTACTGGAGTTCATCACACCGCCAGTAGCAACTCCGGAGGAGGCGCTTCGAGTTTTGGATCGCATTCACCGCTATACCTACAGCCAGATGGGTGATGAACTGCTGTGGGTCAACAGCATGCCCTGCGCAATTGGCGCCGATAAAGATATCCCTGTCGCCCGCTACGGCGACTCCCATAGCGGCACCATGAAGACCATCTACCGCCTGGGTCTGGGTCTGCGTTACGGACGGGCGATGCAGACCATCGCCGGAATCCATTACAACTTCTCACTCCCAGACGATTTCTGGCTATGGCTACACGAATTTGAAGGCAGCAATGAAGATCTGGAAAGCTTCAAGACCCGGCGTTACTTCGATCTGATTCGCAATTTCCGCCGCAACTACTGGCTGCTAATCTACTTATTCGGCGCATCCCCTGCGGTTTGCTCTTCTTTTGTCGATGGCCGCGAGCACGACCTCGAGCCCTTTAACGGCGATGATCACACTCTGCACGTGCCCCATGCCACCTCTCTGCGCATGGGCGACCTGGGTTACAACAGCAACGTTCAGCAGTCTCTGGTGGTTTGCTACAACGATTTGCGCAGCTATTTATCCACACTCTGCTCGGCTATCAGCAGTTCTTTTGGTCCCTATCGGGAGTTGGGTGTCAAAGATGGCAACGGGGACTACCAGCAACTATCGACCGGCATCCTGCAAATTGAAAATGAGTTCTACTCACCAATACGGCCGAAAAATCCAGCCAAACGCGGGGAAACCGCTCTGGCCGCACTGGACAATCGCGGAGTCGAATATATCGAAGTGCGCTGCCTCGACTTGAACCCCTTCTCGCCACTGGGTATCGATGCGCAACAGATGCGCTTTCTCGACAGCTTCCTGCTGCACTGCCTGCTCACAGAGAGTCCCAAAACCAGCGATTCTGATTACCGCAGTACCCAGGAGAATCAACAGCGCATCGTCTATCGGGGCCATGAGCCCGAACTGACACTGCTGGACAATGGCACCGAACGCAAGCTCAGCGACTGGGCCACGCAGCTGTTGGAGGAAGTGGATTCAGTTGCGGGCTTGCTCGACAGCACTTGGGGTGGCGAGCAATACCGCAGTGCCGTGGGTGTTCAAAAGGCCAAGCTGAAAGGCGAGATACTTACACCCGCACAGCAAATACTGGCCGAGATGCGCGAGCAGAAAGTCAATTTTTCTCAGTGGGCCATGGCTAAGGCAGAACAGCACCGCCGCTATTTCCTTGAGCGGCCTCTCGACAGCGACTCGCTACAGGACTTCCTTCACCAGGCCGAGGCCTCGCTGCTCAAGCAAAAAGAAGTCGAGAAGGAAGACAGCGGCACTTTTGAAGCATTTCTCAGCCGCTACTATGCCCAGTATATTTGCTGCCAGGACTAGCCTACCGGGCTAGTCGCGTGCCATGTAAAAAATTTGGAAAGCGATTCGTATGAATTACCTGGCACACCTACTGCTTTCCGGTCCCGACCCTCGCTGGCGACTGGGCGGCCTGTTGGGAGATTTTGTCAAAGGCCCTTTGGATGACAACTGGCCAATGGATATCGCACGGGGTATTCGTCTACATCGACGCATCGACGCCTCCACGGATGCGCACCCCGCATATCGTGACGCTCTAACACAACTGGACCCGAGCTGGCGCCGCTATGCCGGCATAGCACTGGACATTTGGTTCGATCACTTGCTGGCTCTGAACTGGCAACAATGGCACTCCGAGGACCTGGATGATTTTTGTAACGGTTGTTGGAGAGACTTTCATTCCGACAGCCGGTATATTCCGCCACGCGCAAAGGTATTTATTGAGCGTGCCGAGCAAATTAGACTGCTGCAGAGCTATCGCGAGGAGCAGGTAATCGCATTTACCCTGAAGCGAGTTGGGCAGCGTCTGCGCCGCCCGGTCGCCCGGTCGCCCTGCAGGAATTACTGCCCGAACTCAAAGCCGGGCGGAAAAAACTCGAAAACAATTTCAACACACTATTAACCGACTTGAATCTCGAAGCCAGTCGCTTCCGACAGCACTATTCAGGATCCGAATTACCATGACCTTACCCAATCCACGCATCACCTTTCTGCTGGTTTTCCTCTTCGTTTCATTTCTACTCGGGTCTGCGTTTTATCTCGAATATGTGCGCGGCCTGGAGCCCTGCAAACTGTGTATTACACAAAGGGTTATGTTGCTCGGGATAGGTTTGGTATCGCTAATCGCTTTCCTGCACAACCCCGCAACTATCGGGCGCCGTGTATACGGCCTGTTTATCTCCCTCTGGGCTATGGGGGGGCTCTATTTTGCTGGGCGCCAGCTCTGGCTGCAAAGCCTGCCGGAAGATCAGGTGCCCGCTTGCGGCCCCAGTGTCAGCTACATGGTGGAAGTCTTTCCCGTGACCGATGTGCTCAAAGCTCTTTTGAGTGGCGATGGCAATTGTGCTGAAGTGCTGTGGACCATGATGGGCTTGAGCATCGCCGGCTGGGCCGCGCTGGGATTTGCTGGACTAATCCTCTTCGGCGGCTGGCAGGCATTTCGTAAACCTTGATAAGCAACGGCGGCTGTAGCGGTCGCCATCTCCTCCATGTTGAAACCCAACCTGTTTAATACCCTTCACTGGCTCGGAGGAGCGGCTATGCTGCTGGCCTGCGGCTGGCTGGGTAACCTGGCCAGCATAGCGCTGTCACTTCCCATCCCCGGCTCTGTCGTGGGTATGTTATTGTTACTGTTATTCCTTGTGGTCTATGGTGGCGTACCCAAAGGCCTGGCCAAGATCAGCGCACAATTACTCTATCTGTTGCCGCTACTCTTTCTACCCGCCGCAGTGGGTATATTTTTTTTCCGGGGCCTGGCCCTGTCTGACTGGCTTGCCCTGCTCACCGCTATTATTGCCGGCACTCTGATAAGCATTGCCATTTGTGCATTGCTGTTGAAAAAAATGCTGCAACGAACCGGAACTGACAAGCATGAGTGAGTTTCTGTCGAGCCCACTATTTGCATTGCCGTTAAGCCTCAGCGCCTTTCTGATCGGGGTCATCTTATATCGACGGTTTAAGACGGTATTGTTACACCCCATCATCACCGCCAGTATTGTGGTGGCAACACTGTTAACCATTGCCGGCGTCTCCTACCAGAATTATCACCACGCCAGTGGGCTGCTGTATGCTTTACTCGGACCGGCAGTGGTTGCCCTGGCAGTTCCCCTCAAGCAAAACCTGACGATCATTCGCAAGGCCGGCTGGCCACTAATTATCACGATTTCTGTCGGTGCAATTCTTGCCCCTGCAATTGCGGTATTGATTGCACTGCTATTAGGCGCAGGAAAATCGGTGTTATTGGCCCTCAGTGGCAAGTCCATTACCACGCCTATCGCCTTGGTACTGGCAGAAAAAGTGCACGCATCCCTGAGCCTTACCGCAGGTATAGTGGTGCTCACAGGAGTGTTTGGGGCTATCGCTGGCCCGCCACTGATGCAACGCCTTAAGATTCGCGATGAGCGAGTGATCGGCGTTGTCCTGGGCATCAACGCCCATGCTGTGGGTACTGCAAGAGCCCTGGAAATCAGCGCTTTATGTGGTGCCTGTGCCGCGCTGGCGATGGGTACATGTGGCGCCCTCACGGCATTGATATTGCCACTGATCGTCAGTGGGTAAAGCGCCTAAAAGCCCTCTGATGATGATCACCGCAAGCATCATCGTATTCTGGCGTAGATCACGCTCTGTACCTTGCTGTCGGCGGGGGAATCTCCTATCTTCCATAGGGCCTTCGGGATCAGCAATAAAGCTGCCCATCGCGGCAACAGTAACCAAAGGACATCTTGGAGATGCTGGAAAATTGTAAATCTGCGCGCGAGCGCTGGGGTGGAGTCAGCGAGATCATTGACCGGTGGCTACAGTCCCGACAAATCCTACTCGTGAGCTATTACCACCTGTCGGAGAAAAAGGCATTTAGTGAAGGCGACACGGAAACCGAAAACCGTGTTCGCCATTTATGCCAGTTGCTGGTCGACTATGTCTCTGCGGGCCACTTTGAGGTATACCAGCAGCTCATACTTGAAGGTCAGGCATTCGATGACAAACAAGGCCTGCAAAAAGCTCGGGAACTCTATCGAAATATCGATGTGACAACTGATGTCGCTGTCGACTTTAATGACAAGTATCAGGAAACCGATGATCTCGCCAGCCTCAATCCAGATCTCTCGCAACTGGGGGAAGCACTGGAATCTCGCTTTAGCTCCGAGGATCGGATGATCGCACTTTTACACACTGCACATAAAAATTAGTGAGCCTGAGCGCGACTTCCGGCTATTCCAGAGAAAGCCCTGCGGCCTTTATTCAATATCTTTTCACCATTGAACATCTCTGATATTTAGCCGCTCATAAAAAAGGCGCCTACAGGCGCCTTTTTTATCAAAAACGGTAATTTAAATTACTCGGTCTTGGGCTCTTCTTTCTTGTCTTCTTTCTTGTCTTCTTTCTTGTCTTCTTTTTTGTCGGAGTCATCACCATCTCCAACGTTGGCTTTGTGCAGTTCCACTTCAAAAATCAAAGTCGCATTAGGGCCGATCTTGCCGCCAGCACCACCGGGGCCATAAGCAAGTTCAGAGGGGATATACAATTCCCATTTAGAGCCTTCTTTCATCAGCTTTAAAGCTTCTGTCCAGCCCTTAATAACACCATTGACCGGAAACTGAACCGGCTCGCCACGGGCGTAGGAGCTATCGAACTCTTCACCATTAATCAGGGTGCCTTTGTAGTCCACCTCTACTGTGCTATTTTCACTGGGCTTACTTCCTGAACCTTCAGTAATCACCTTGTACTGCAGGCCGGAGTCAGTGGTAACTACACCGTCTTTCTTAGCGTTCCCTTCGAGGAAAGTTTTACCTTCCTGCAGGTTTTTATCCGCATTTACCTTAAATTCCTGCTCCTGTTGCGCCAGCATCTCCTGTTGCTTCTTCTGCATCTGCTCCTGGAAGGAGGCAATGGTCTTTTGCTTTTCCTCTTCAGACAAGCGCGGATCGCGGCCACTGGATACATCGTTGAGAGCCATTAACACCACTTGGGGGTCCAGCTTCACATCCTGAGCCTCAAGGCGCTTGGCCATATCTTCGGCAATGATGTAGCTGACCTTCTTCTCCTGAGTGTCCAGGGAAACTTCTTTCTCTTGCTCGGTTCCCTGTTCGTTACAGCCGGTCAGCACCAGGCCAAGGGCAATTGCTGCAGCCAAAGGGTATTTATTCATGGGTGTTGTCTCTTTGTCCGTATTGCGTTTAATGATTCGCGCTTGACCTTGGTCCAACGCCTTGGGCGGCTTCTCTAGCTATCCTGATTTCGGCCATTCGCCACCAGGCACACCTTTTCCGCCAGTGCGCCCAAGTCTAACCCAAGGCGACAGTATGTGCATACCGGTGACGCGCACACTGTGCAGGACACCACATTCCCCCTTCTAGTTCCTGCGGAGGAAACAATAAAAATACAAGCGTTGCACTTTTTTCACCGCTGACGGCATACTTTTTTTTTAAAAACAGCGCTATTATCGACCAGTCGCCGGTTATTGTTCCGGACTGTTTGAGGTGCTTTTCAGTTTTGGGACAATGTACAGTGTGTAGATCCCTGGTTTAAATGCGCCTGTTGCCTATAAATCGGATTACACACACTGTCCGGATGTTCCAATCGATAATAAACGTCAGGACATTTACTCATGGCTGCCAAACGAAAAGCTGTCAATCCGGTCGCAGAACTGGAAACACAAATTTCCAAGCTAACCCTAAAACTGGATAAAGCCCGCCACAAAAAAGTCACCGATGCCGGCAAGGCTGTTTTAAAAACTGGCAAGGCACTAACTTCCGCGAAAGAGAAATCAAACAAGGCCAAAGCCAAACTCGTGGACGCTAGAACTGCAGCCAAGACAAGTAAGACAGCTGCAGCTAAAAAGCGAGTCGAGACTGCCAAGACTAATTTAGAAAAACAAAATGAAGTCCTGCAGCTCGCCAAAGCCGCACAGACCGAAGCCAAAAGCATCGAGTCTCAGGCAAAAGCTCAATTGAAGGCGGCTGCAACGGTTCGTAAGGCCGCTGCAAAAATGGAAAAGCTCCTGGCCAAAACGCAACCCAAAGCCCGTAAAACTACAGTCGTTAAAACTACAGTCGCAACAAAAAATCGCAGTAAGGTAAACCCAGCCACCACTGACAAACCCGTGAAGAAAACCACAGCAAAGAAAGCCGGTGGGAAGAAAGTTGCGGAAAAGAAAACCAGTGCCACAAAGACTCCGGCAAAGACTGCCTCCAAAGCGGTGAAGAAAACTCCCGTGAAAAAGGCGGCCAGCTCCCTCAAGAAAACTCCGGCGAAATCGGTAATCGCCAAGAAGCCAGACACGGCCAAACCCACCCCCCAGGCAAAGGCAAAACCCGCCGACGCAACGCCCAAGCTTGAAGCCTCCAGTAAAGCTGAAGCTCCTGAAAAGCCCAAGGCAGACGACACTGAAATGCTTGCCCAGACTGAACAGGAAAAATCTCAGGAGACTCCTCGCTCAGCACCAACAATAACGCCAAGTACTCCTGCAAACAGCCTATTTTCCACTGAGCATCGCAGCGGCGAATAGTTAAAAGCACCCATGGCGAGGTCCTTGCGGCCTCCCCAAGTTCCAACAAAACATTGCGTAAGACTGGCCGTGGTCAAAAAAACAGCGGCCCAAGGAAGCCCATCGCTTGGAATTGTTTTGAAGCCAACATTCAACACTGTATTACTGGCGACTCCCCAGTGTGCCACGAAGGGCTCAATGACGAGGGGCATCTGGCTAACCCGCAGCTCCGGAATCCGCTAAATAGCTTTCGATCAAGCCCGACCAACGAGCCTGATCTTTTTGCAACAGGCCATATTGCTGCGAAGCAAGCTCCAGTGCAGAGCGATCCCCCAGCCACCCCTCTGCGTATATTTTCCATAAAGCCGCCAGCTGCAGCTGCTCCAGATTCAATTCGTAACGTTTACACAAATCATAAGCGCGCTGGCTGTGAGGCCGCAGATGCCCCAGCCAACGACGTAGATGTCGTACGCTGCTTATCATACGCCTTCGCGGAGCAACACCGCGATCGGCGACCCTCCAGCCCTCCTCACTGATCTGTCGACCACACACAGAGGTATAGCTCGCCCACAACATTAGGCAGACATCGGCGCCTTTCCTGTCCTGGCAGTCGAGTAGGAACTGTTCGACTTCACTGTGTGCATAAAAATCCAGACTGAACTGCCAGAGTGGGTTTTCCTTGCAGGAAGATGGAGGTGAAGTATTTGTCACGTTAGAATCCCGACCCTTTGTTGATCGGCAAAATACCCAGGCCTCGGTCGAGCCTGGGTATGTCGAATAGCCTAGCATTCATCGGCCTGTTCATAAGAGGTTTTTCCAGTGATCAATTTACAAGGGGTTTCTCTGCACCGGGGTGAGCGCGACTTACTGGACAGAGCAGATTGCAGGATCTTTCCAGGCCACAAAGTGGGGATTATCGGTGCCAACGGCTGCGGCAAATCAACTCTGTTCAAGCTATTGTTGGGCCAACTGGAAAGCGATGCCGGGCAGGTAGACCTTCCGGGCACTTGGCGTATCTCGCATATGGCTCAAGAAGTTAATGCGAACGAGCAATCGGCCCTGGACTACGTATTGGACGGCGATAATGAGCTGCGCCTTTTACAAAAACAACTAGTACAGGCCGAAAACTGCGGTGCCACCAATGGCCACAAACTCGCGGAACTCCACGAGCACATGGCCAATATCGATGGCTACAGTGGTCCTGCGCGGGCTGCACAGCTTCTCGATGGGCTGGGTTTCTCCCACGCCGATCAACAGCGCCCAGTGCGCAGTTTCTCCGGTGGATGGCGGATTCGACTCAATCTGGGGCGCGCACTGATGTGCCCCGCAGATCTTCTATTACTGGATGAGCCAACCAACCATTTGGACCTGGATGCCACCCTATGGTTGGAGCAATGGCTACAGCGGTTCGCTGGTACCTTGCTAATTATTTCCCACGATCGCGATTTCCTCGATGCAGTGGTCAGTGGCATTGTCAGTTTTGAACAGCAAAAATTGGTACTGTACAGCGGTAACTACAGTGCATTTGAACGCGCCCGTGCCGAGCGTCTCGCACAGCAGCAAATTGAGTTCGAGAAACAGCAGGCCGAGCGCTCACATATGGAGGATTTTGTGCGGCGCTTTCGCGCTAAAGCCAGCAAGGCAAAGCAAGCGCAAAGCCGCATGAAAGCACTGGACCGCATGGCCCAAATTGCCCCTGCACATGTGGACTCCCCCTTCCACTTTACTCTGCCTTCATCCGAGAAAACTTCCAATCCACTGATTGATCTGCGCGAGGCCGCTATTGGCTATGCCGATAAAGTGATCGTGAAGAAAGTTCAGCTGGGGATTCAACCAGGGCGCCGAATCGGTTTGCTCGGCCCTAACGGGGCTGGCAAGTCTTCCCTGATTAAAACCTTGGCCGGCACTCTCGCACCTCTTAGTGGCGAGCGACAGTGTGGCGAACATCTCGCCATTGGCTATTTTGCACAGCACCAGTTGGAGGCTCTCGACAGCAACGGCTCTGCAATACTGCATCTGCAAAGGCTCAGCCCAAATGCTTCAGAACAGTCGCTGCGTGATTTTCTCGGTGGCTACGGTTTTATTGGCGACCGTATTTTTGAAATGGTGGGCGGTTTTTCCGGTGGTGAGAAAGCCCGCTTGGCCCTGGCATTGCTGGCTTGGCAGAAGCCCAATCTGCTGCTGCTTGATGAACCGACAAACCACCTGGATTTGGAAATGAGGCACTCTTTGACACTGGCACTGGCGGAGTTTCCCGGTGCTGTCATATTGGTTTCCCATGACCGCCACCTGCTCGCAAATACGGTAGATGAGTTTATCCTGGTGGCCGATGGCCGCGCCGAGCCCTATAGCGGTGATCTCGATGACTACAAACAGTGGTTACTGGGCTTTAACCGGGAAAAAAAACGTAGCGAAGAAAAAGTATCAGAGCCTGCTGATTTGGATGAGACACCTTCCGAGGATAAAAAAGCTCAGCGACGGGCTGCTGCCGCATTGCGCGAGCAATTGAAGCCCCTGACCAATAAGCTCAAAAATATTGAGCGTCAGATGTCAGCCTCCGAAGGGCAGTTAACCGAAATACAGGAAAAACTCTCTGACGAGAAACTGTATAGTGGCGGCCAGCAGGATGAAATTGCTCGACTCAACAAAGAACAGGCAGCGCAGCGGGAAAAAATGGAAGAGCTTGAGTTGGAATGGCTGGAGATTTCTGAGAAGCTTGAGGAAATACGCGGGGAGTAACTAGCTCTGCTGCCAGTTTTTACTTTCACCAGCAATTCAATTTTATGCAAGCGGCACCGCCAATGTGCCGCTTGCATTAAGACCTGCAACCACACATCCGTCACACTACTAGCGAATACACCCGTATTCATCCACAGCAATTCCTATCGGCGTATTGGGACATTGATCCAAATAACTGGGCACGCCATCAAAGTCTGTATCCAAAGGACAGCCATCTAACTGCACATCGACACCTACTGGAGTTTGCGGGCACTGATCTGTCGCATCAATAATTCCATCGGCGTCTTCGTCATACCAAAAATCCGGGTATTCAATCCACTGATAGCCGACAGCCAGACTGGCAAACCCATCAACACCGCCCTCTTCAACGCCCTGAAAAAGACGTATATCTGCGCGGGCTTGCCAGCGGGGACCCAGACTATATTTTATGCCGACACCCAAATTAACCATCGTTTGTCGATCATGCCAGTCACAATGATAAGGCGGGTAGGGGTAATAGGGTCCATTCTTCTGGACATAGAATTTTTTGCGGCAGTCGTAAGGATAGGGATAGTCCGGATC
The DNA here is from genome assembly GCF_023895975.1 of Microbulbifer okhotskensis. Classification (GTDB taxonomy): domain Bacteria; phylum Pseudomonadota; class Gammaproteobacteria; order Pseudomonadales; family Cellvibrionaceae; genus Microbulbifer; species Microbulbifer okhotskensis. The sequence goes on along the minus strand of NZ_JALBWM010000002.1, from coordinate 62,568 downwards.
GTATGGGTGATCTGGATCATAAGAATATTCAGGATCATCGGGGTCCCAGTATTTTTTATGCCGACGCCTGTCGTAATTAATACGAATCTCCCCGATGCCAAAAGCAATATAGGGTTGCCAACAAAAATTACCGCAAAATTGACCGCCAAATTGATAGAGTAGATCCAGATGATAGTTGTACACATCCACTTTTTCAGGGGTGTCGGCAATATTAACGACGAAATAGTCAACAACGCCTTCCATCGCCCAGTAATTCGTCATATTGAATCCGAAACCGGTACCGACACCTGATGAATCTCGCATTTCAAAACCGCGAAATGGCGTGCCTTTTAGACGATCACCATCAAACCAGTGTTTTCCTCCATTAACGTACAGGTTTAAGGTCCCAACAAAATCTGCACTGGCCTCCAAGGCCACAAAGATAAAGAAAAATAATATGCCATAGGAAATTGAAAGCAATGAGCGACGCTTTCTCATTAGAAACACCGAAATTCCTTTTCGAACCAGCCCCCCAGATTTTTATTAACTTAAATTGCAAAAAACTAAAACTTAACCGATTTATTTTCGTGATTCTTGTACTCTTCTCATTCAATCTAATATTGAATTTCGATCGTAGGCTGGTATTAGCATCATAGACTGGAAACCGAAAAAGTTATCAATAAAGACAGAAGAGATAACCAATACTGGCGCCAGATATAGATAGCGATGTAAGAAATCTAGTTCACCCGGAAAACATTCAGACCACTTGTTACCTGCCAAAAAGGATCAGAAGGTACGCACTAAATTTCAATAGCAGGAGTAACTGGTATCACAAGCCAGCGAGGCCGTCAGCTCAGAACGAATAACTTAATCCAATCATTGAGGACCATAGCGACGTCCCCTTTTCACTCTATAACTATCGTTTCAGCCGCACCGGCTTCAATCTGCATAATATCCCCTCACTACTATACCAAGGGGATACCCGCCCACCACAAAACTGTGGCAGGCCGGGGGCATATTTCTCTGAATGAATAAAATGGCCACTTTGACCCCCGCCTCGACAGTAGTACTTCCAAACAGGTTATCTTAACGACAACCTGGCCTATCTATGAACTCGATAAAAGAAACCACCAATGTATCGAAATTACTACAACACCTCAGGGCCGCGAAGTGGCAGCTATGGCAATACCCCGTCAATTCATTCGACGTTTCTGTATGCGCTACTACGCTGTTACACAGGACAATATCGAATTGCTTGACCAGATAACTTACGAAAACAATACTATCCGTCACCTGAATATGATCGAGGGGAAGCGGCCTAGAAGTACTGGGCGATGAGGTTTTAGATAGTGCTTTGAATTGGCTTTACCATTGGCCCCCCTTTCCCGGTGCCAATGGCCATCACCTACGATTAAACGGAGCGCCTATTCAGCGCGTGGTTCTTCCGCTTAGGCAGTATCATTTTCAGGAGGCGTCAGTACCTGAGGCTGAACCTCGCCAGGCAACCTGCGATACACCAGGTCCCAAACACCATGTCCGAGCTTCTGACCGCGCCGCTCAAACTTGGTTTCAGGGCGCCATTCCGGGCGTGCCACATACTGGCCATCAGTGGCGGTATTCTCCAGCAGCTTTTCTTTCTGTAATACTTCCTGCATATACTCGGCATAGTTCTCCCAGTCTGTGGCCATATGCATCAGCCCACCGGTTTTTAATTTGCTGCAAAGCAAATGTACAAATTCCGATTGCACAATTCGGCGCTTGTGGTGTTTTTTCTTATGCCAAGGGTCGGGGAAATACAACTGAAAACGGTCCAAACATCCATTGCCGATACAATCATTTAAAACATCCACCGCATCAGCCATATAAACACGTAAATTCTTTACGCCGGCCTTAGCAGCACCGTTGATTAGCCGTCCAACACCTGGAGGATGAACTTCAATGCCAATAAAATCTTTGTCTGGCTCAGCTTCAGCCATCGCCAATAGCGAGTCTCCCATTCCAAAGCCAATTTCCAGGGCCAGCGGAGCTTGCCTCCCAAATACTTTCTGACGATCCATCGACCCATCAAACAGAGAGAGGCCGTATTCCCCCCAATAGTTATCAAAAGCTCGGCGCTGTCCCTCTGTCATCCGTCCGGCTCGAATAACATAGCTACGGATAGACTTTTTCTTAAATTCTGTGCGGTAGGGAAAATCTTCCGCAGATTCGTCTTGCATTTTTCGCGACCTCTTATGCGAAACGGTTGGTATCATGCTGTACGTGTCGCTTGTCGACACAACTTGTGCTATCCAGTTTGATGGCGCCTATTTGGAAAAATTTAATGCGGCAATAAACAGCGCAATCCACCCGGCAATCATCAAAGATCCACCGATAGGTGTTATTGGTCCCAGCCAGCGAGGACCACCCAGTGCCAGGGCATAGAGGCTGCCAGAGAAAAGTACAATGCCGGAAACAAAAAGGGCGCCACTCACCGACAACGACAGGCGACTCCCCCAAGTTTGCATTAACAGCGCTATCCCCAGAAGGGCCAGGCTGTGGAATATTTGATACAGAACCCCCGTCTTGTATGCCTCTAATAGATGTTCCGCCACCTGACCGCGCAGACCGTGAGCGCCAAATGCACCGAGTGCAACGCCACTCGCACCGAAAAGTGCAGAGAGCAGAAGATAGAATTTTGCCATCAGCTTCCCTTAATGTTCCCCTTAATTGTGACATGGTATACCAGCAACAATCGGGACAAAAAAAACCGCGCTGTAGCGCGGTTTTTTACCTATCTGCTAATTAGCCGGTTCAGGCTTCCATAGCGACACGTACTTTCTTCATGGCATTTTTTTCCAGCTGGCGAATACGCTCAGCGGAAACACCATATTTGTCGGCAAGCTCATGCAGTGTAGATTTTTCCTCACTGAGCCAGCGAGCTTGAATGATATCGCGGCTGCGATCATCCAGCAGTGCCAACGCACTGGTCAAACTGGTCAGGTTGGTTTCCTGCCAGTTGTCGCGCTCGAGCTGAGCGGCCGGGTCAAAACTGCGGTCTTCCAGATAGTGGGCCGGCGCCTGCCAGGCGGTATCGTCATCGTCATCGACACCCGCATCAAAGGCAGCATCGTGGGCGGCCAGGCGACCCTCCATTTCCTGGACATGGGTAACATCCACATTCAGGTCTTTGGCTACAGCCTTAGCCTCAGCGTGACTCAACCATGCGAGCTTCTTTTTCTGCCCACGCAAGTTGAAAAACAACTTGCGTTGCGCCTTGGTAGTGGCAATTTTAACAATACGCCAATTACGTAGGATAAATTCGTGAATTTCGGCTTTGATCCAGTGCACCGCAAAGGATACCAGGCGCACGCCTTTTTCAGGGTTAAATCGCTTGGCGGCCTTCATCAGGCCCACATTACCCTCCTGAATCAGGTCGGCCTCATTGAGGCCATAGCCAGAGTATGACTTGGCAATATGTACTACAAAGCGCAGGTGTGACATAACCAGCTGGCGTGCAGCATCGAGATTTTCGCGGTAATAGAGGTCTTCTGCCAGGCGTTTTTCCTCTTCCGCAGTCAGCACATCGAAGCCGCTAACGGTTTGGATATAAGCCCCCAGGTTGGCGCCCGGAGACAGCGTGTGCACTGGCTGTAGGCTGGTTCCCATTCAGGTCTCTCCTGTCATTATTAGTCGGCCGGTCCTACCGGCCGCAATCGCCGAATACAGTATCCGACGACAAGCTGGACTCAGTGTAGCACTTGCGCGAGCAGATGAGAAAGCCCGCCAACAACTGCCGTATTCTGTTGTATTTCGCGGAATTAGAGGGCTTATCGGCACCTCGGGTTCCCTATTCAGACACTCTTTACTCTTCTTCACCAGACCGCTCGGTCAGCGCGGTTCTATCTCATGGGTATGGCGTGCTACCGCAAGCCAGGCACCCAAAAGCCCCAACAGAGAAGCTCCCAAGCTCAACTGCAGCAAATAGCGCGCCCCTGGGCTGCTCAATTCAAAGCTGCTGCCATAGCTCGACGACAGCGCCTCTATCGGCCCGGACAGCATCGCCACGCCACTCGCCAAGAGTACCCAGGCGAGAAACCCGCCGAACAGGCCATAACAAATACCGCTGTAGAGGAATGGTCGACGCACAAATGCATTAGTCCCCCCCACAAGCTTCACCACCAGAATTTCCTCCCGGCGGCTTTCGATATGCAGACGTATGGTATTGATCACCACTAATACCACGCCCAATGCCAACAGCAGGGCCAAGCCCGCAGAAAAACGCTGACCTAGTTCAGTGAGCTGGGCCAGTCGCTGGACCCAGGCCAGATCCAATACCACGGAATCTGTCAGAGCCTGAGCCCTCAGGCTCTCCACCAATTGCTGTAATTTCTCCCCGTTTTTCGCATCCCGTGGGCGCAGCAGTAATACGGCCGGTAGAGGATTGGCTCCGAGGCCAACCAGAACATCGCCAAGGCCGGAAGCCTGCTCAAACTCCGCCAAGGCATCCTCGGGCGAAACGTAGGTTACCTCCGCAATTGCCGAGTCACTGCGCAATCTTTCGGCAAGAGCGCTAACCGCCGTATCCGTTGCTTCCTTGTGCAGGAATACAGAAATTTGCGGTTGCCCGTCCCAACCCGCCACCGCGCGTTGAAAATTCAGCAGCCCCAACTGCAGTGCAGCCGGCAGGGCCAGTGCAATGGCAATAACCAGAGCCGTCATCACACTCGCCATCGGCGTGGCAAAAAAACGGCGTACAGAATCTGCAGCCACTTCGCGGTGGTGCCCCAACCAACTGTGCGATCTATCGGCAAACCCTGTGCGCGCGATTACCGCGCCGGTACTGCGCGCACGCTTGTCGGCGGCGGGGTTGGACTGCCGCCGCACCTTAGCTTGGGAGTACTTCACGACTTGGGACTCCATCGTAAATCAACTGACCACTCTGTAGCGTTAGTACCCGGCGGCGCATTCGCGCAACCAATTCCAGATCGTGGCTCGCCACCAGCACAGTAACACCCACAGCATTGAAATCTGTGAACAACTCCATAATCTCCTGGGAGAGCTTCGGGTCCAGATTACCCGTCGGTTCATCCGCTACCAATATCGCTGGCTTGTTCACAACGGCACGGGCAATCCCCACCCGCTGCTGTTCGCCACCAGACAACATAATGGGATTCTGCTTTTCTTTGTTCAGCAAACCGACTTTATCCAGTGCGGCGCGTACCCGGCGTCCCACCTCGCGCTTATTGCACCCCGCCACAGACAAAGGCAGGGCAATATTGTCATAGACACTTCGGTCAAACAGCAATTGATGGTTTTGGAAAACGATTCCCAGGTTGCGGCGATAATAGGGGACCTGGCCGTTGCGCAGGCGATTGAGGTTTTGACCTGCGACAAGAATACTGCCTTTAGTAGGGCGCTCAATGGCAGTAAGCAGTCTTAGCAGGGTACTTTTTCCAGCACCGGAGTGCCCGGTGAGGAATACCATATCACCGCTGGGAATTTCCAGGCTGACCCGCACCAGGGCATCCTGCCCCGATGCGTAACGCTTATTCACATTATCGAAAGTGATCACTGTTTTTTTCTTGTTGTTATTTCTTGGACTGGCTGTCAGGCAATATCGCGGCCAAACAGAGCCGATACGAACTCTCGGGCGCTAAATGGCTGAAGGTCTTCCGCCTGCTCTCCCACACCGATAAACCGCACGGGAATACCGAAACGTCGCGCCAGGGCGAAGATCACTCCGCCTTTAGCAGTGCCGTCCAACTTGGTGAGTACCAAGCCGGTAACACCCGCCGACTCGCGAAACTGGGAAGTCTGGTTGATAGCATTTTGGCCTGTACCTGCATCTAGCACCAACAGCACCTCGTGCGGGGCGCTAGGGTCGAGCTTACCCATAACCCGACGCACCTTAGTCAACTCCTCCATCAAATTCGACTTGGTATGCAGACGCCCGGCAGTATCGGCGATCACCACATCGATACCGCGCGCCTGGGCGGATTGAACCGCATCAAAAATCACCGAGGCACTATCGGCACCCGTATGCTGGGCTACGACTGGGACCTCGTGACGCTGCCCCCAAACTTGCAATTGCTCCACCGCCGCTGCACGGAAAGTATCACCCGCAGCCAGCATGATCGATTTGCCCTCACCCAGGAAGCGATGGGCCAGCTTGCCGATCGTGGTGGTTTTGCCCACGCCGTTAACCCCAACCACGAGAATGACATAAGGCTTTTTGCTGATATCAATTTCCAAGGAGGAATCGACGCTGGTGAGCAGGTCAGCCAACTCCTGTTGCAGCGCTTTGTAAAGTGCATCACCATTGGCAAGTTCGCGACGCGATACTCGCTCTGTCAGCCGCTCGACGATCTCACTGGTAGCTTCAACTCCGACATCTGCCATCAACAGCTGTGTTTCCAGCTCTTCCAGCAAGTCCTCATCAATTTCCTTGGCGCCCAAGAATAGGTTGCCCATACCCTCGGCAAATTGGTTACTGGTCCGGCTCAGGCCACGTCGAATACGCGCGAAGAAACCTTCTTTCTTTTTTTTCGTCGGCTTATCTTGCTCTAACGCAGAGGGTTTTGGTGCCGGCTCAGGCTGTACAATCGCGGGCTCAGCTGCCGTTTGTTGCTCGCGCTCAACGAGAACCACTGGGACCTCAGGCTCTGTAACCGCTGGCTCGACCTCACCAGCGAGGCCAGCGTGCTGTGCCCAATCGCGACTCTCCCCGGCGGTCTCTGGTGCTTGGCGACTTAGCTCACGATCCAATACCGCTGGTTCATTCACCAGAACGGACAGGTTTTTGTCCTCAGTGAGCGTGGCTTGACCAAAAGTTGAGGGCTCTAAACTCTGCGCCGATGATTCCTCTTCAGGTGCAGTTGTGGCCTCGGCCGGTGGGTGCTGGGGCTCACTTTGTTCGGGCTTACGTTTCTTTTTTTTGCGCAGAAAGTCAAAAATCATTCGTTTATCCGGATGTACCGCTAGCAGAAAGACGCTAATCTTAGCATCGCTAAGCCCCCAGTAGAGAGTAACCTTGGCCAGAAGTTTATCGCGAAAGCATACCCCGCAAATCCTTTCACAGTTGCGCATCATTGGCGGGCAATGGCGTGGACGCAAATTACAGTTTGCTCCCGTGGAGGGATTGAGACCCACTGGTGATCGACTGCGGGAGACCCTATTCAATTGGCTGCAGTTTGATCTGCACGGCGCCCATTGCCTGGATCTCTTTGCCGGCTCCGGTGCCCTGGGCCTGGAGGCCTTATCTCGCGGGGCACGTTCTGTCGATTTTGTGGAGCTGAATACCCACGCAGCCCGAACTCTGACAGAGCAACTGAAATTTCTCGGTGCTGAAGGGGCTCTGGTGCACAATACCAAGGCCTACGACTTTCTCGGAAGCGGTGATAAAAAATATGACATTGTATTTGTCGACCCTCCCTTTGCCGACGATCTCTGGCAGGAGAGCCTGGACACATTGAGCGCCCGCCTTGCACCGGGGGCACTGATTTACGTAGAGACACCGCGGAACACGGTGCCATCAGTGCTAACCAGCTGGTATTTGGAGAAAGAAAAGGGGGCGGGTCGGGTGTGCATGCGGCTCTACCGCCATGCCGAGTAAACCTGCAACGGTCGCGGGAAATAGGTTACTGAGCAGATTCGGTTTTGACCTTAGCCGTAAATTGTTTACCATTCGCATCCCATTCGGCCCGCATTAAGCCTTGGCGTATGAAAAAAGTCGTCTATCCCGGAACCTTCGATCCCATCACCAATGGCCACTTGGACTTGGTACAACGGGCATGTCGCCTGTTTGACCACGTTATCGTGGCTGTGGCGGCCAGCAACCGCAAAAACCCCCTGTTCACCTTGGATGAGCGGGTGGAACTGTCGCAAAAAGTTCTCGGCCACTTGCCCAATGTCGAGGTCATTGGCTTCGACATACTGCTCGCCGATCTGGTGCGCCAGGTGGACGCCTATGGCGTACTGCGTGGTCTGCGCGCAGTATCTGACTTCGAGTACGAGTTCCAACTGGCCAATATGAATCGCCAGTTAGCCCCGAATATGGAAAGCCTGTTTCTGACACCGGCAGAACATCTGTCCTACATTTCCTCTTCATTAGTGCGTGAAATCGCTTCTCTTGGCGGTGATGTGGCTAAGTTTGTTCCAGCTGAAGTGCAAAGTGCACTGGAAGAGAAATTCCGCTAAACCGGAATTTGGTTATTTCTGATACACTCGAGCGGTTTTTTCCACAATCCGCGGGTGTTACGTGCGCCATTTTCTCTTCGCCTTTGCACTTATTCTGAGCCCCGTCTTTGCCGACGAGCCGCAACCGGAAATTGACACTGGGCGCAGTGCTGTCAAGTCTTCGACGGCCAGCTTCTACATGGCAGTCACTGCCAATCCCCACGCCAGCCGCACCGCCGAGCAGATCCTCGCCAGAGGAGGCACTGCCGTCGATGCCGCGATCGCCGCGCAGATGGTACTTGGGCTGGTAGAGCCCCAGTCATCCGGGATTGGCGGTGGCGCATTTATGCTGAGCTATGACGCCACCCAAGAGAAGCTCCGCTATTACGATGGCCGTGAAACTGCCCCCGCTCAAGTCGATGAAAATTACTTTATTCGCGACAACAAGCCGCGCTCGTTTGTCGAGGCGGTGATTGGCGGCTACTCGGTGGGTGTCCCCGGTGTTATTCGAATGCTGGAAATGGCACATCAGCGCGACGGCAAGCTGCCCTGGGAACAGCTGTTTCAGCCGGCAATTCACCTGGCTGAATCCGGTTTTGAAATATCTCCTCGCCTGCACCAGCTCCTGCTGCGTATGCCAAAGGTCGCTGCCCGGCCGACCATCGCCAGCTACTTTTTCAACAGTAACGGCGAGCCACTGGCAATAGGGCACCGCTTAAAGAACCCCGCCTATGCAGAGACCCTGAACGCCATCGCCAAAGGGGGCGCAGATGCCTTCTATCACGGCGATATCGCCAAGGCGATTGTCAAAGCCGTCCGCTACGATAATGCCAATCCAGGCCAACTCAGCCTGGAAGATATGGCCGGTTACCGCGCCAAAGAGCGCGACCCTCTGTGTTCCGCCTTCCTGGAATATCGCGTGTGCGGTGCCGACGCCCCCTCTTCAGGCGGCACCACAGTCGGCGGCATCTTAGGAATGCTGCAACAGTTCCCTCTGGATCGCTTTGAACCCGGCAGCGATCTGCTAACTCACTTATTTGTCGAGGCCTCTGAACTCGCATTTGCTGATCGCAATACTTATTCCGGCGATGCGGACTTTGTTAGAGTTCCCAGTAAGTCATTGATATCAAAGGATTATTTGGCTGAGCGCGCCCAGTTGATTGACCCCGATGTCGCCACCGAGGCCACTCCAGGCAGACCCACTGAATTCGCCGCCGAGCGGGTAATGGCCCAGTCGCCGGAATTGCCTAATACCAGCCACCTTGTGATTGTTGATCGCTACGGCAATGGTATCAGCATGACCAGCAGTATCGAAACCGGGTTTGGTTCTCGCCTTATGGTGAAGGGGTTCCTGCTCAACAACCAACTCACCGATTTCTCCTTCACACCAAAGAACGACAATGGTGAACGTGTCGCCAACCGCATTCAAGCGGGCAAGCGACCGCGCTCTTCCATGTCTCCCACTATCGTGTTCAACAAAGATGGCAGTATGCGCCTTCTAGTGGGGTCTCCGGGTGGCTCCCGCATTATTGATTACACTGCTCGCACCATTCTCTACCACCTCGGCTTAAATATGCCGATTGCCGAAGCTATCTCTGCCGGCAATATCGGTGCTATCGGTAGAAGCGTTGAATTGGAGCCAGGTTTCTTCAGTCGCGATACTATCGAAAAACTTGAGGGGCGCGGACACCAGGTCGTTGAGCGAGGCCTCAACAGTGGTATTCATGCGATCGCCTTGCAGCACAACAAACTCTACGGTGGTGCTGACCCCCGCCGTGAAGGCAGTGCTCAGGGTCGCTAAATTTGGAACCCGAGAGACTCAAAAGTGCCTCGGGTTCCATCCTTCAGTGGTTGCGATCGAATACCTGCCTGCCCTTATAGTAAGTCTGTAGTACTCGGGTCGAACCAATATCCCGCTGCGGGATCTCGAATAAGTTTTTATCCAATACAATAAAATCTGCCCATTTGCCCACTTCTAGGCTACCGGTATCCCCCTCCAAATGATTCGTAACAGCACCAGCTAAGGTGAACATCTCAATCATTACCGCCAGTGGTATCTTGTTCGCGACACCGTTATGAATATTTTGAAGAGGTGCAACCTGTCTCCCAGCAATAAATACGGCATCCATAACGCCGGTCATTTGTGGAAAGTGAAGCTTTATACTCTTATCGAGAAACATCTCTTTTAAGGTTTTCCATTTCTCTATAAACGCTCTTTTTAATGAGTTAACCGAACCCACCTGCATCGAAAGGAGTACAACCGGTTCGATGCCGGTGGAGTCCTGTAATGCAGCTAAAAGGGGTTTAAAATCCGTATTACTGCCTGCATCCAAATGAACCTGGAAATTATGCATATTGGCTTGCGTAACTACTTGGGATAGTAGTGTCCCTCCCCCTTTCAATTCCTGTTGGTTTTCTGACATGAATTTATTCGGACTCAGCCTGATTGAGTTTATTTTAAAATCATCTCCAGAATATTTTTCCGCGATCTTTTTTAATTCATCTATTTTTTCAGCAGTTACATTCAGGGTTACCTTAAATGAACCACGAATACGTAGATTTAAATTTTCTGCTGGGGCAACTGAGCCATAACCCAAAATGTATTTAGCCAGATTTTGGGTCGGCATAATGGCCTGATAAAATGTGGTTACCCCTCTTTCTGCAGCGAGATCTCTGATCGCTGAAATACTAGCGGAGGGACTATCGGAATTTTTATTCGGTATCAACCGGGAAAAAATATCTACTGTTTCTCCGCCATGGAACACGCCGATAGGCAGTCCATCTTCATCTTTTTCAATTATTCCTCCAGACGTGAAATTGGAATTCATATTGATCCCCGCTGCCGCAACCCCCTCAGAATTAGTCCACACACTAGTACTGTCAGCAGAGAATAAAATAATGGGTATCAAATCACTAATTTGATCCAGGATCGCTTTATGAGGGCTACTTGGCTTAAACACTTGATGCCGCCACCCGGTACCAGCAATTACTTGTTGATCGGGATTACTCTGTATGTAATCACGGATCTTAGCTTGGTAAGCTTCGACTGACCTACCCGATGATAAATCCAGGGCGCCATGGATACTCGCATCAGGCGTTTGCTGGATAAAACCTGGTAGTACCATTTTCCCATTTAGATCTTTAACCTGTGTTTGCGGCCCCACAAATGCATTGATTTCACGGTCTGTACCAATAGAGACAATACGCCCATTACAGATAGCCATTGCTGAAGCAATATTTCTGGATGGGTCAACGGTGTATATAAAGGCATTTTTTAATACAAGCTGAGCTGGGGTACTATGGGAAAAAACTTTATCCTGAGAGTTTTCACCCTGACTACAAGCCATCAGCAACAGACAGATTAGGGTGCAGACCAACCGCATAGTGTCACCTCACAATTGTTCGAAAAATTGCTTCTGAGAGAACCGGGGTTATTAATGAATTAGCTATTAGCAGGTAAAGCATAGGAAACCTTGATACCTCGCGGGTTAAATTCAATTCCACAGCCAGTGGTAACTGAATGCCCCACTGCTACATGGACCCACGCCACACTCAATGACTACCGCTATTAAGTTAGCCAGCACTATCGTGAAAAAGATATACACAATGCACTTTTCTGGAAAACTGAAATCCCGAGTAACGAAGTTACGCCACCTAAATCCCAGTACTAATATGACACCAGAATAAATGAGCAGAGCAAAGAAAATTAGTGCAGACCAGGTATATAAATGCAATCCGAATACTGGATTTCCGTAGCCTGGATTGTCCGGCATTATGTGTAGAAGTATCTGCCTGACGGATACCACTAAGCCAGAGAGACTGGAAAGAGTCACAATACCGTAGTGTTCCGGGCGCAGATTGAAACGTAAATTCATCATCAAGCCCACGCCCGCCATTGTAAAAGCGACGCGCTGTAAAAGGCACAATGGGCAGGGAATCTGATGTTCAACCAACTCCACCAGAAAGGCTATCCAGAGAATAACAGTAATTGCCAGTAGCGCTAAGCTGTCGAGCTTCCGCACCGTGAACACCATAGTGACATCGCCCCCTAGAAAGAAAGGTTCAGCTCCCTTGTCATATGATAGCCATACCAAGCGATGTAGATCAGCACCGTTACCAACCACCAACCCATCGCGGCGCGGCGCCGACCATTCCATACGGCCCAAACCGTCAGGGCAGCCGTGAGAAAGGGCAATATCATGACCACTGGTGAACTCCTTATCGACAATACGGTGATATTAGTATTGCCTGAAAGTATTCCCCAGGAATGATTTAACGCTGGCAGCTAGAGCAGAAGAAGGTATTTCTCTGTCCCAGTACCATATCTCGCACTGCGCGTCCGCAGGAGGGGCAGGCCTCACCCGTACGCCCATAGACACTCAGTTGCTGAGCAAAGTAACCCGGCTTGCCATCACCGCCGATAAAATCTCGCAATGTGGTCCCGCCCTGGGCAATTGCCTGTTGTAAAATTTGTTTGATGGCCACCGCCAGACGCTGATAGCGGGCGCGAGAAATGGATCCCGCTTCCCGATCTGGACGGATACCAGCCTGGAACAGAGATTCACTCGCGTAGATATTGCCTACCCCAACGACGATACGGCCATCCATAATAAAGGTTTTTACCGACAGCTTGCGCTTGCGTGAGCTAGCGAAGAGGTAGTCACCATCGAACGCTTCCGAAAGTGGTTCCGGACCCAAATGACTGAGCAGTTCGTGAGCTAGGGGGTCGGCCACTGTCCATAACAAGGCACCGAAGCGACGTGGGTCTCGGTAGCGCAGCTTGAGGCCACTGTCCAATCGCCAGTCAATGTGGTCATGTTTTTCCGGTGCCACCCCAGTCTCGACCAAACGCAAGCTGCCAGACATCCCCAGATGCCAAATCGCGCAGCCCTTATCAGTATGTACTAGAAGATATTTTGCCCGGCGCTCCAGTTTCAATATCCGGGCATTTCGGATGTACCGTGTAAAACCCGGCTCTACCGGCCAGCGCAACTGATGCTGGCGCACTTGAGCGGCGCGTACTTTACGGCCTTCCAGGTGAGGTCGCAGGCCGCGAAGGGTGGTTTCTACTTCCGGGAGCTCAGGCATCTTCTGTTGTTACCACATGGAAACTGACAGCTAACTTTCTACGATACACAAAAAAGCCCGGCAATAAGCCGGGCTTTTTTGTACAGTAACGGTTGGCAATTACTTAATTTTGCCTTCCTTGTACATTACATGCTTACGAACAACGGGATCGTATTTTTTGATCTCCATTTTTTCGGGCATATTACGCTTGTTCTTGGTAGTGGTGTAGAAATGACCAGTACCAGCGCTGGAATTCAGACGAATCTTCTCACGCATTGCTCTATCTCCAATCTGTTAGCTGGGTACAGCCAGTTACACTTTTTCGCCGCGCGCGCGCAGCTCACTCAGAACGGTATCAATACCTTTCTTATCGATCACGCGCATTCCTTTGGCGGATACACGCAGCTTCACGAAACGCTTCTCGGACTCAACCCAGAAGCGGTGGCTGTGCAGATTCGGCACAAAGCGACGCTTGGTGCGGTTTTTAGCGTGGGATACATTGTTTCCGGTGACCGGACGCTTACCGGTTACCTGACATACCTTAGACATCTGTTGGCCTCTTCAAAACGCTTGTTCTCACACCGGCCCTCTATTTCTGAGAAAGGACGGCGCGGGAACATATAAATCGGGATTCTAATCCGGTTCCTGGATGGCGGCGGAACCTGTTCAGAATCTGGCCCGGCCGCAAAGAGCGGCGTTTTATACCAAAAGAGCCCCTGGGGAGCAAGTTTTGTACAACATTTCATCGCCAAGAATGGCACCTTTACAGCAATCCCTGCTCAGCAAAGGATAATGCCCTGCCCTCACCGACGATCAGATGGTCCAATATCTTGATATCCACCAACTCAAGCGCCTGTGTCAGTCGTTCGGTAATCCAGATATCTGCCTGACTGGGCTCACTGACTCCAGATGGGTGGTTATGTGCAAGAATAACTGCAGCGGCCCCTTTTAACAGTGCCTGTTGCACCACTTCGCGGGGATAGACATTCGCTGCGTTTAAAGTCCCTTCAAACAACTCCTCGAAAGCGATCACACGGTGCTGGTTGTCCAGGTAGAGACAACAGAACACCTCCCTGCGGCGATGCCGCAATTGGATCGCCAGATAGTCCCTGACCGCACCCGGGCTACACAGCGCGCTACCGTGCTGTATGGTTTCCGCTAGGTGTCTCTTCGCCATCTCCAGAGTCGCCTGCAGCTGGGCAAACTTGGCGTCTCCAAGGCCGCGGGCACGGCAAAAACACTCTCGATCTGCCTCCAACAGCGCCCGCAAGCCACCAAAGTCATTAAGTAGGCCCCTGGCCAGATCCACCGCAGAGACCCCCGGTAACCCAACCCGTAAAAAAATTGCTAATAACTCTGCATCCGACAGAGCATCGGCGCCCCGCTCTAACAACTTCTCCCGCGGTCTCTCGCCCGCAGGCCAGTCCTTTATTTTCATTTTTCAGCCCAGTCTGTTTGTGACTCACCCGTTTCCGGCATGGGTCCACGCAACCTCTTTTCCATGCTGTATCGGTGAAGCGATAGCGCCGCCTTATAAGAAGCGACACATAAATGCTAATCTTACCCGTTCGCACCAATTCGGAAACAATCCCTATGTCCTCTCTGGCTGACAAACGCATACTTTTAGGTATTAGCGGTGGTATTGCCGCCTATAAAAGTGCCGACTTGGTCCGCCGCCTCAAGGAGCGCGGTGCAGACGTCAGGGTGGTGATGAGCGCCGGTGCACGAGAGTTTGTGCAGCCGCTGACCTACCAAGCCCTATCCGGCAACCCGGTACACACTGATTTGCTGGACCCCTCAGCCGAAGCAGCCATGGGGCATATTGAACTGGCCAAATGGGCCAATTTGATCCTTATCGCCCCGGCGAGCGCCCAGGTTATGGCAAAGCTGGCCTGTGGTATGGCTGACGATCTGCTGACAACCCTGTGCCTGGCCAGCGAGGCACCCCTGGCTTTGGCCCCTGCGATGAACCAAGCTATGTGGCGCCACGGCGCCACGGCAGCTAATGCGAGAACCCTGAAAGGTCGCGGAGTGCTGTTTTGGGGACCCGGAGCCGGCAGTCAGGCTTGTGGCGATGTAGGCCCTGGAAGAATGCTGGAGCCGGAACTGCTGGCGGAACAAACCGAGGCGCTATTCACTTACAGCTCCGCGCTGCAAGGGCGCAAAGTCGTGATCACTGCTGGGCCGACCAGAGAAGCGATTGATCCCGTGCGATTTCTCAGCAATCACAGCTCTGGCAAAATGGGGTTTGCCTTGGCTGCGGCAGCCCAAAGTGCCGGCGCAAACGTCACTCTGATCGCCGGCCCGGTCAATCTGGATACGCCGCCTCAGGTGGAGCGGATCAATGTTATTAGCGCACAAGACATGTACGAAGCTGCAGAGCGTGCCGCAGACCATTGCGATATTTTCATCAGTGCCGCAGCTGTCGCTGACTTTCGCCCGGTCCAGGCCGCCGAGCAAAAGATCAAAAAGAAAAACGGGCAGGATGATGCCGCGATCGCTCTGATCAAGAATCCTGATATCGTCGCCGCCATTGCTGCACGCACCGAGCTGCGGCCATTCACAGTCGGATTTGCCGCTGAAACAGAGCAACTGCAAGCTCACGCGCAGAATAAACTACAGCGAAAAAATCTCGACATGATTATTGCCAATGACGTAAGCCTGCCTGACTCGGGCTTTAACAGCGATCACAATGCGGTCCTGGTCATAGATTCCGACGGCTGTGAGCGACTGGCCCCGGCTCTGAAAACCAATCTGGCCCGACAACTTATCGACCTCATTGCCTCCAAGGCTCTGTGACAATATTTATCTATAAAACGGGGATACCTGTGGTCTCCAACAACGAGAAAAACCGAGCGTTACCATGTATAAAGGACTGATCCTGCCGTCACTTTTGGCTATCGTTGCCTGGCTAGGCGGCGCCTACCTGATCGTCGAGCACATGGTGACGCCGCACAATCACACCCAGGTAGAGCAAGCCGGGGAACAAAAAGTACGAAAGTTTGCCGATCCCCTACAGGCCTATCTTACGAACCGTTCAACCAAGCTGCGAGCATTGGCATCAGCCAAAACTCCAGTGACCGCGCTGATTACATCCGGCGACTTACCCGACCAAACCTCAGTCCAGGTTTTTTCTCCCGAGCAAATTCTGGTCGGCTCGGGGCAGTCCCCTTCACTTAATTTTGCACTGGTCGATTTATTAAAGCGCGGCCAGCAGGTCGCTGAGCTGCCTGTAGAAATATTGCGCACCGGCAATGAAAACAACTGGCAATTACACAGTATCGTCAGTCGACAAAGTGAACAACTGCTGGTGACCCAGCCCTTTGCGGTACTCGAAAACACGCTAGCAAAACTCGATACTGCTAGCGGACAGATTCAATTACTGCAGAAATTTCCCGATGCCCACAGTCAGACGCTGTGGCGCGGCGGTGACGGCAATGGCCATCAGGCATCTGTAGCGTTAAAGGGGAGCTACCTGAGCCTTAATTTCAGTCCCTCCAGCACTTTTGTAAAAGAACACAGCCTACCGACAGTTTGGTTTTATGCCGGCGCCGGGATTGGGATTGGGATTACGCTACTCCTACTGATCAAATTCCTGCCACGGGACTCCCGAGCACCCTGGGAAAGAAACAAGGAAGAGACGGGCAACGAACTGAATAAAGCCCACTCGGAGACTACTGATGAGAGCTCGGAGAAGGTGCCGAGCAGAGACTTTCTGCCACAAGGCCTGGCCTCCGCACCCAGTGCCACCAGCTCTACGGATAACAGCGAAAAGAAAGCGGTTACGAAGCGTTCAGAGGGTAAAGCTGTCAATAAGACCGAGCTATCACTGAGTACTGAATTTTCACAAGCTGTTTTCCGCGCTTACGATATCCGCGGTATAGCCGGTCGAGAAATTAACGAGCCTTTTGCCTATCAGCTGGGAAGAGCCCTCGGCACGCTGGCACAGCACGCTGGCGAGCATCTACTGCTGGTCGGCAGGGACGGTCGCAACAGTAGTGAACAACTTAGCCAATGCCTGATCGAGGGTATTCTCGACAGCGGGTGTCACTCTATAAATCTCGGCCTCGTGCCTTCACCACTGCTCTATTACGCCTGTGCAAAAGGGAAGAATACCAGCAGCGGCGTGATTGTTACCGCAAGCCATAACCCCGCTGAGTACAATGGCTTTAAAATAGTACTGAAAGGCCGTGCCATGGCGGAAGAAAAATTGCAGGGTCTCTACCGGCTGATGCAAAAGGGCCCATTCAAAAAGGGAGAGGGCAGCAACAGAGAGCAAGAGATCACCAGCAAATATATTGATGAAGTTTTCAACAATATTGCATTGGCCGGTCAGCCTCACCTGGTTGTAGATGCAGGTAACGGGGCCACCTCTACCTTGGCTCCCCGCCTATTCGAGCAGCTGGGTTGTGCCGTGACGCCGATTTTTTGCGAAGTGGATGGCAACTTTCCCAATCATGCGCCCGACCCCTCCAGACCTGAGAACCTCGAAGCACTGACTGACAAGGTATTGGAGACCGGAGCAGACCTGGGGGTGGCCCTGGATGGCGACGGTGATCGCGTAACCCTGATCTCAAGCAGTGGTCGCATTGCCTGGGCCGATCAGCTGGTTATGCTCTTGGCAAGAGATATCCTCGCTCGAAATCCCGGAGAAAATATCGTCTTCGATGTTAAGAGCAGCCGCAGCCTGTCCGAATTGATCGGTCAGTATGGTGGTCGACCGGTGATGTGGAAAACCGGTCACTCTCCCATGAAGGCCAAGATGCTGGAGACCAACGCTATTTTGGGTGGCGAGCTATCGGGGCATATTTTTATTAAAGACCGCTGGTTTGGTTTCGACGACGGCATCTATGCGGCCGCGCGAATTTTGGAAATTATGGCCCTGCGCGAGCAAAGCCTGGACGAACTTCTCGACACTCTGCCCAAAATGCACAGCACTCCGGAAATCCTGCTACCGGTAGAAGAAACTGAGAAATTTTCACTGATTGAACAACTGCGCAGTAAAGGGAGCTTCGGCAATGCTGACATCAATACCATCGATGGTTTGCGTATTGAATTTCCTGATGGCTGGGGCCTGATACGAGCCTCCAACACCACCAGCGCTCTGACCCTGCGCTTTGAGGCGGAAAATGAGCAAGCCCTTGAGCGCATTCGCGCAGAAGTCATGGGACAGCTCAAGTTAATAGCCCCAAAAATTGCAGTACCCGACTGGCAATTGCTCGATTAGGATAAAAGTGCCGCAGCTTGACGTCCAGCTGCGGTCTTTCAATCAAAAGAATCCTCGATTTGCATAGAATCTCTGGCGACCCCTAACAGGGCGGAACACCTGCTTCCCCGTCGCATAGTATAAGGAATTGTCCATGTCCCTAGATCAAAACTCCGCACTGCGTATCGCCCAGGTTCTCAACGAGGCACTGCCTTATATCCAGTGCTTTACAGGCAAAACCATTGTGGTCAAGTTCGGTGGTAACGCCATGATCGATGAGCAGCTGCAAAATAGTTTTGCGCGAGACATCATCCTGATGAAACTGGTCGGGATGAACCCAGTGGTTGTGCATGGCGGCGGCCCACAAATCGGGCAGCTACTGGAAAAACTCAATATTGAATCCCGTTTCGTGGACGGGATGCGAGTTACCGATAGCGAAACCATGGATGTTGTTGAAATGGTACTGGGAGGTACCGTCAATAAGCAGATCGTCAACCTGATTAACAAAAACGGGGGCCGCGCTGTTGGCGTTACCGGCAAGGATGGCCTTCTGATCAAAGCGCGTAAGTTGGCCAGAAAAAACGAGAACGCAGGGCTGCATGCCTCTGAAATTATTGACATCGGCCAGGTGGGTGAAGTGGAAAAGGTTAATATCGATGTGATCGATATGCTGATCCACAGTGATTTTATCCCGGTGATCGCCCCTATCGGGGTCGACAGTAACGGGGTTTCCTACAACATCAATGCAGACCTTGTTGCTGGCAAAATTGCAGAGCGGCTGAGAGCCGAAAAGCTCATGCTGCTAACCAATGTTGCGGGCCTACAAGACAAAGAAGGGAAAGTGCTCACCGGTTTAAGTACAAGCCAGGTCGAAGGCCTGATCAAGGATGGCACTATCTATGGCGGCATGCTGCCGAAAATCACCTGCGCTCTGGATGCCGTACAGGCAAGTGTTATTTCTGCTCACATTATCGACGGCCGTGTACCCCATGCAATATTGCTCGAAATTTTTACAAATAGAGGGGTTGGCACTTTGATTACCAACAATGAGGTGTAATCTGTGCCCCGGTAGGCCCTTGGCAATTGAAGACAGCCCGGCGAATCGGTAGGATTCCGCCGCCGCCAAATTAAGGCGACAAGAGCAAAACTAAATTCCGTCTCCCAAGCGGACCAAAGGCAGTCAATGAGCAGCGAAAAAATCAATCGGCGTCAACAAATCCTGGAAGCTCTGGCACATATGCTGGAAGTCAGCCCCGGCGCACGTATTACCACAGCAGCACTGGCCAAGGAGGTCGGCTTCTCTGAAGCCGCGCTATATCGCCACTTCCCCAGCAAGTCGAAAATGTTTGAGGGACTGATCGAATTTATCGAAGAGACCATCTTCAGCCGTATCGCCATAATTCTGCAAGAAGAGCCTTCAGCCCTCAACCGCTGCCAGAAAATTTTGCAGCTCCTGCTCGGCTTTTGTGAGCGCAATCCCGGGATTACCCGCCTACTCACTGGCGATGCCCTTACCGGAGAAACCGAGAGATTACACGGGCGCATCCTACAGTTGTTCGATCGCCTGGAAACCCAGATCAGGCAGATCCTGCGCGAGGCTGAGCTGCGCGAGCACCTGCGTCCAACCCTGCCTCTCGGCGGAGCTGCCAATCTCTTATTGGCCAGTGCCGAAGGACGTATCGTGCAGTATGTGCGCAGCGGCTTTAAACGGAAGCCCACAGAGTATTGGGCCGAACAATGGCCTGTGCTGACCGCAGGATTTTTTCGCGAAACGGTCGCCACCGCCAGATAGAGGCTTGCGCAAAAAGGTCAGCAGTGGGAAAGGGTACCCTGGGTAAGTGACCCGTTGCTGACTAATCCCCAGCGCCAAGTTCGGTGTAGCGGGCTGCCGCTTTATCGAAATCTGTGCCGATAGCATCAGACTCTGCAACACGCTGGCTGAGGCGCTCCTGCAGTACCGTCACCTCTGTTTTCAGATCAACAATGCGCTGCAGTAGCTCTGGCGCCACCTCGCGGCCCCCCCTTTGGGTGCGCGCCGCAGAGGCCTCTTCCTGAGCAATTTGACGGCGTAAACTGCCAACATTTGAACGCATAATCGCCATGTCCTGCTCGACTATCGCCAATTTGCGCGATCGCGCGCTCTCGATATCCGCGATACTGTTGTAGCGCTTGAGCAGCTTGCGGTCCGCGTCCTGCTGGACCTCGAGTTGGCGTTGCGCCTCGTACTCTGCCGGGCTCAACTGCGGTGCAACTACCTCAACAACACGACCGGTGAGCGCCAGAATTTCATAGCCGTTAGCAACAAATTTGGGCGGAATTGCATCGTTGATCACCAGGATGCCCTGGTCATCGGTATATCGATAGAGAACCCTGTCCTGGGTGTCCGCCGCAGCATGAGACTTGGCCGATACCCAAAGGAGGGAAGTAATCAATAGAAGTGCCACAGGGGCGATTCGCATCGCTCTTCTCTCTGAATAGCCCGGCCCACTGGGCATAAGATCAAGATTTATTGACCCGTCACACCATAGCGCTGCCGGTAGTCCACGATTTTTTGCAGGATTTCACTATCCTTCGACTCCTGCTCGAGAAAGCTGATCACATTGTCCAACTGCACAATGCTGACCACCGGGATATTGTACTGTCTCTCAACTTGTTGGATAGCGGAGAATTCACAATCTTCGCTCGCTTTTTCCTGGCGGTTTAAACCAATCACGACGCCCGCGGCTTCAGCGCCATGCGCATCGATAATTTGCATTACTTCGCGCACGGCAGTGCCCGCGGTAATTACATCATCGATAATCAAAACCTTGCCATTAAGCGGCGCACCCACTAAGGTTCCGCCTTCACCGTGATCCTTGGCTTCTTTTCGGTTGTAACAGAAAGGCTTGTCGACACCTTTCTGGGCCAGTGCCACGGCAGTCACCGCACCCAGCGGGATACCCTTGTAGGCCGGTCCAAAAATGACATCGAACTCCACTCCAGAAGCGATAATCGCCTCGGCGTAGGCCTGTCCCAGTGCGGCCAGTGCTGCACCGGAATGGAATCGACCGGCATTAAAGAAATAAGGACTCTGACGGCCTGATTTCAAAGTGAAGTCGCCGAAACACAAGACCTGATGATTCAGGGCAAGGTGGATAAAGTCGCGCTGATATTGCTGCATGAAAAATTGTTAACTATTGGCTAAGGTGAAGGGAGACCTCCCCGTAGCATTCCCGGGGATAGGCATGCAAATAATGTTTCTAATGATACACAGTCCGCTGGTAAGGGGCTAATAATGCGAATAGTGAGTTTGTCGGTAGACGGCGTTCATCAGGCTGCACAACGCGGTCTCTACGATTGGTTGGCGGAACAGGATGCAGACATCATCTGCCTCCAGGACCTGTGCTCTCTCGAGCCCGAATTGGACCACCCTATATTCCACCCCGACGGTTATTACAGTTATTTCTTCGACTCGGGTACACCCCATGAAAATGGAGTGGCTATCTACACCCGAAGTCAGCCCAAGGCCATTATTTTTGGCATGGGCTTTGCCAATGGCGAGGATATGTACGGCCGTTATTTGCAGGCGGACTTTGAGCGATTAAGTATTGGCTCGCTGCTTGCGCCTGTGGCTTCTGATGAGTCGTCTTTAGAGAAAAAGGTGCAATTCTTTGAAGATATGCAGGCGCACCTGCTTAAAATCAGCCGCAAGCGGCGTGACTTTATTTTCTGTGGGAACTGGGGCATGGCACACCGCCGTGCCGATGTACAAAACTGGCAGGACCATCAGGATTCTCCCGGTTTTATGCGTCACGAACAGCGCTGGCTGGATCAGCTCTTCAACGATGTCGGTTATGTCGACGCTTTCCGGCGCGTGGTAAAAGACACCGACGAATTTAGTTGGTGGCCGAGCGGCGCCATAGGTGAAGGCGACGGCTGGCGGACTGATATGCAGATCGTCTCACACGGATTAAAAAATCGTATCGAATACGGCGCAATTAATAAGAATGTGAACTTCTCCAGCCACCTGCCCGTTATCATGGACTACGACATCGAAGTCTAAATAGCGCCCACTCCCGATCCCGCCCACCTAGGGCAGGACCGGGGGTGAGTAACTACTGGAGCTACTCCTCCAACGCCCTCTTTTGCAACCCGATCAATTCACTGATTCCTGCCTTGCCAAGCCCTAGCATTTGTGCAAACTGCTTCTCGGAAAACGGCTCGCCTTCAGCAGTACCCTGAACTTCAATCATGCCGCCATCTTCAGCCATCACCAGATTCATATCTGTATCGGCTGCACTATCCTCGGGGTAATCCAAATCCAAAAGTGGCTCCCCTTTATAAATTCCCACAGACACAGCGGCCACCATATTTTTAAGTGGGTCTTCACTGATAATTTTTTCCCGCTGCATATGGCGTAAAGTATCTACCAATGCCACACAAGCACCAGTAATTGCGGCCGTCCGCGTGCCGCCATCGGCCTGAATGACATCACAGTCGATCGTGATCTGGTTCTCACCCAACTTTTTAAGATCTACCGACGCCCGCAGGGAACGCCCAATCAAACGCTGAATTTCCACCGTACGGCCACTCTGCTTGCCCTTGGCAGCCTCCCTCGGCATACGCGAGCCGGTTGAGCGCGGCAGCATGCCGTACTCCGCAGTGATCCATCCACTGCCCTGACCACGTAGAAACCGCGGAACTTCACTCGACAGGGAGGCATTACACAAAACTTTAGTATCGCCAAACTCAACCAGCACGGAGCCCTCTGCATGTCGGGTATAGTTGCGGGTAATTTTTACAGAGCGCAGTTGCGCCAGTGCGCGGCCACTAGGACGCTGCATAGTTCACCTCAAATATTGAATGAAAGCCCCGCATTATATACCCCAGCATCGCAATCCAAACGCTGTGTTATTATCCCGGGCCGATTAATACGCCTGCAGGGGATCAGCTATGGCCAATCAACGGGAACAGAACAAAGTGCGGAGCATGACGGCTTTCGGACGCGCCGAAGCTAATTACGCAAGCGGCACCGCTATCTGGGAACTGCGCTCGGTTAACCATCGCTACCTTGAACCGCATTTCCGTCTGCCGGAAGCCGCACGCTCCCTGGAAACACAGCTGCGTGACATACTTCGCAAAACACTCTCTCGCGGCAAAATTGAGTTAGCCCTTACCCTAAAACCCATCAGTGCCGAAAATACCGGACTTGAAATCAACCAGCCCCTTGCTCAAGCGCTTATTCAAGCGGCAAAGCAAGTGGCAAGCGGCGCTGAAATGCAACCGCTCAACCCTCTGCAGGTGCTTCAATGGCCCGGCGTTATCAGCGAGCCTGAAGCCGATCCGGATCAACAATCCTCGACCATACTGGCAGCTTTTCGTGAAGCCCTGGGACAGCTGTGTGCAAACCGTGAACGAG
The DNA here is from genome assembly GCF_023895975.1 of Microbulbifer okhotskensis. Lineage (GTDB taxonomy): Bacteria > Pseudomonadota > Gammaproteobacteria > Pseudomonadales > Cellvibrionaceae > Microbulbifer > Microbulbifer okhotskensis. The sequence continues at coordinate 38,764 of NZ_JALBWM010000002.1, read as the reverse complement.
AGGGCGCTGAGCTGGCCAAATTTATCGAGGCCCGGCTAATGGGAATTGAGGAGCAAGTGGCGAATGTTCGCGAGCTGCTTCCGCAAATCCTTGAGGCGCAGAGAGAGAAGTTACGCAGTCGCCTCGAGGAGTTACAGGTTGAGCTGGACAAAGACCGGTTAGAGCAGGAGATTGTCCTGTTGGCCCAAAAAGCCGATGTGGATGAAGAGCTCGACCGCCTTAGTGCCCACACTTCCGAGACCCGTCGAGTATTGGCCGGCGGCGGTTCAATCGGCCGGCGTTTGGATTTTCTGATGCAGGAGTTTAACCGCGAGGCCAATACCTTGTCCTCCAAGTCCGTTGTAACCGATACAACCCAGGCTGCAGTAGAGCTCAAAGTCCTGATAGAACAAATGCGCGAACAAATCCAGAATATCGAGTAATCGATAGGGGCATTCTCACCATCCCTTGTGAATGCCCAACGCGATCCCAACCGAGAGAATTTTCCGCTTTATTTCACTGAGCAAAACCTATGCGACAAAACCTGAAATGGGTTGGGGCTATATTTTTAGCATTAGCCGTAATTGAAATTATTAACATAATAACCGGCCGCTCACTAAATCAATTTGGTATTGTTCCCCGCTCAATCAATCACCTGCCTCATATTTTCTCTGCGCCACTGCTCCATGCAAACACCTGGCATTTCTTTTCAAATATATTAACCCTGTGCATCTTCAGCTTTTTATTGTTGCAGTACGGAGTTAATACTTACCTGAAAGTGACTTTGACCATCATTATCACTACAGGCCTAGCCGTTTGGCTTTTTGCTGGAAGAGGCAATCACCTAGGGGCAAGCTCAGTGATCTATGGTTATTTCGGTTTTTTGCTGCTGGCCGGTTTTATCAGCAAGCAATTTAGCCGTTTACTGATATCTATTGTGGTTGGCCTGCTTTACGGAGGGCTTATCTTTGGTGTTTTACCACATGGAAGATATATTTCCTGGGAATCACACTTATTTGGTTTTATTTTCGGCCTCTTGGCTGCAAAGATATGGGCACGAGTGCCCAGCTACAATATAAGCCGTTAAGCATCTATCCCTTGGAGCAGAGTGGAGGTAGAGCCGCTACCCCCACTCTGCTGGTAGATAGAATTAAGTGTAACTTTCATAAAAAGCATAAATTAATCCAGCCTGTGTTTTTCAAATAATAAAGATATTTTTTGGCGCTGGATGATCATCTGAGTGTACGCTCAGCGGAGATATATCCTGGGAGTAATAGGTTGCTGATTTAGTCGCAGGTGCTGGGCTAACGTCCCCCAAAGGCCCTATGGATGGTGTATGACTTGGCTATGACAGGATATCAAAAACCGGCATGATCAAAGCTGCATAACAATTTTCAAAGTCATAATGTGACTTCCTAACAGACATAGATTTCTCACCATCTTTATTTGAAAATATTCGGAAACACTATTCCTCTCACCTTGTGAACCACGACACATTGCCTCCGTAACAAAATCTCATTAGCAAAAATTTTTTTCAAAATACATAAAATTGTCGTCATAAGCCACGCAATCCTCCACACCTCCACTGAGGACAATAATTTTAAGATCGTCACATAACTGTACCGAATTGAAACTTTGGTACCAATTTTGATCAAACTGACTAATTGATCTCGAATTTGGCAGTTTTTTGGACTGTCCGTTTGGCAAATTTATTTCGCCAGCTCGGAGCAATTCAGGAGTAACCGGTCTACCAGGATACTGATAACCGGATATAAATAATCTCGGAGAAATAACAATAATGAAATTAACATTGAAAAGTCTTTTACAAAAGACAGCTCTGGCAAGTACTTTTTCGTTACTGTGCACAACACCTTTCACTGCCCATGCACAAGAAGCTGACAACACACTACTAACCGATCGTATCATCGTGAAATACAAGGAAAACGCCAAGGTCGGACGAGCTACCACCATGGCCAAGGAGACGGTAGAAAAAGCCTCCCGGCGCGCCGGCCACAAGATGCGTCACCTACGCCGTATGGCCACTGGTGCCCAGGTAATGCGCCTGGAAGGCCGTAAAAACAGAGCCGAAGTGAACGCGATTATTGACCGCCTGAAACAGGACCCGGACGTAGAATACGCAGAACCGGACCTGATCATGCAAGCGATGGCTGAACCTAATGATTCCAGCTACCTCAATCAATGGCACTACTACGAGTCCACCGGTGGCTTGAATCTGCCATCAGCCTGGGATGTCACCCAGGGCGATGGGGTGGTAGTGGCGGTACTCGATACTGGTTACCTCCCCCACGCAGATCTGGTAGGCAATATTCTGCCGGGCTATGACATGATCTCCGACACCTTTGTCTCTGTGGATGGCGACGAGCGCGATGACGATCCCACAGATCCAGGTGATTGGCATACCGACTCTGCCTGTGGTGATGCCCCAAATATTCCCTCTGAAAGTGACAGCAGCTGGCACGGTACCCACGTAGCCGGCACCATCGCCGGGGTTACCAACAACAACATGGGCATTGCCGGTGTTGCCTATAAGGCCAAGATCGTACCCGTACGTGTACTTGGGCGTTGTGGTGGCTACACCTCAGACATTGCCGACGGCATCATCTGGGGCGCAGGTGGTTCCGTCAGCGGTCTGCCGGCCAATGAAAACCCAGCCCAAGTATTGAACCTGAGTCTCGGCGGTAACGGTAGCTGTGACACCACCACGCAAAACGCCGTCGATACCGCTCGCAGCCTCGGCGCAACAGTTGTTGTAGCTGCTGGTAACGATGGCGCTAACGCAAGCCAATACTCTCCCGCCAGCTGTGATGGTGTTGTTACCGTCGCTGCGACTGACCGCAGTGGCGGCCGCTCTTACTACTCTAACTACGGCAATGTGGTGGACGTTGCTGCACCGGGCGGAGCGCAGAGCTTTGCCAACGATCCCAATGGTATTCTCTCCACCCATAACAGTGGTTCTACAAATGCCGGCAGCGATAGCTACTACTACAGCCAGGGCACCAGTATGGCGGCACCCCATGTCGCCGGCGCTGCTGCATTGATCTATGCCGTTAACCCCGATGTAACCCCGGATGAAGTCGAGTCTATACTCACCAGCACCGCGCGTAGCTTCCCCTCTTCATGCAGCAGCTGTGGTGCCGGTATTGTCGATGCGGCAGCGGCTGTAGCAATGGCCAGCGGTGACGATAGCGGCAACGGTGATGGAGATGGAGATAGCAGTGGCGTTAGCTGGACAGAGAGTAACCTCTCAGATAGCCAGGGCAGTTGGAGCGATTTCACTATCGAAGTCGAGGCGGGAACTTCCAGCCTTAACATAGAGATGTCCGGTGGCTCTGGTGAGGTCGACCTCTATGTGCGCCATGGCAACTACCCAACTCTACGTCGATATGACTGCAGACCTTATCTTTGGGGCAATGAAGAAAGCTGTGCCATTAGCAACCCAGATTCCGGCACTTGGTATATCAGTATCTACGGCTACGAAGCCTACAGTGGTGTCACTCTGCAAGCGGAAGCCGCACCTTAAATAACAACCTTCTAGAGTGAATTAGGACCGGCATATGCCGGTCTTTTTCTTTGGGTAGAGCCTCATGAGGTTCATTCCCCTTTGGACGAAACCCAGGCACTCACTGCCATTCTTACTCGTTCGAACCCAGCATAACTGCCGCACAGATCCCTGATCTTTTTTATCCTTGCGATTAATACCCTACGCCCCAGTGAATACTGACTGATTTCATAATCCAAGCTTTACAGGCGTTTGCGATCTCATGCCTATGTGGCAGAGTCCATGGGATAAGCTATTCAATAATAAAAATTTGGGGTTGCTGTGAACCTGATTACTCTCGCTATTCCCTTTTTCCTCTTCGCTATATTACTGGAAGTCATCCTGGACCGCTGGAAGGGCTGGGGACTCTATCGATTGAATGATGCTATCGGAAACCTCAGCACAGGAATTCTCAGCCGCATTATCGGGCTGACTTACAAAAGCCTGTTTCTCGTTATCTACATCCCTCTTTTTGCACTGCTACAACCCTACTATCAACTGGTTGGCTTCCATTGGTCTATCGACAATGGCTGGCACTTGGCCCTGGCAGTTCTCGCATACGACTTCTGTTACTACTGGAAGCATCGTATTTGCCACGAGGTCAATATCTTTTGGGCGGAGCACCTGGTGCACCACCAGAGCGAGGATTACAACCTCACCACGGCGTTGCGTCAGTCATCGGGAGGCCTGCAACTGAATTGGATTTTCTATCTGCCGCTGCTGTTGATTGGTCTGCCAGCAGAGATTGTGATTGCAGCCGGAGCCATTGATCTCATTTACCAGTTTTGGGTTCACACCCAAAAAATACCCAAGATACGCTGGTTGGAATGGTTTCTGATTACCCCCTCCAATCACCGAGTGCACCACGCCCAGAATCGCGTCTATGTGGATAAAAACTACGGCGGAATATTGATTATTTGGGACCGCTTATTTGGCACTTATCAGCCAGAGCTGGAGGATGAACCCTGCCTTTATGGTGTGCGCAAACCCCTGAATACCTTTGATCCTGTCGCGGCCAACTTCCAGCATCTGAAACGCATGGCTCTAGATGCCTGGCATACTAAAAATTGGTGGGACAAATTTACACTGTGGTTCCGACCTACCGGCTACAGGCCCGCAGATGCAGAAAGCGCCATGCCTGTGACCTCCACTAACCTCGCCAACTTTAAACGCTTCAACCCGGAAATCAGTCGTGGCTTGCGTAACTACGCTTTTATCCAACACTTTTGCTACTCCGCCGCGACGCTTTCTCTGTTGTGGCTGAACAGCCAGCTGAGCTTTTGGCAACTACTCGGGACCGTGACAACCTTGATTTTCTGCCTAGCTATCAATGGAAGGATACTGGATGGTCATCCTAAGTCTTATTATCTGGAAAGCGCTCGGCTCGCAGCCCTGGCTTGCGCTATCCCCCTACTAAGCAACATGTTTGTACCACTATTCGTATCCTACCTCATCGCAAGCGCTTTGGTATGGTGGTGGTTGGCAAGCAAGCGTAAAGAGGATAAAGTCACTTTCGTTAGCGATTAGCAACAGGGGGTAACCCTCAATCTCAGGAGGTTGGTGGTGATTGAGAAAAACTCCCGCGAGGCTATCCCGACCGGGCTCAGGTGTACGGCTAGTCACGTACCCTGAATCTCCCAACACATACCCCCACTCCGGTCGGGGGCTAGCCTTGTCCCTTCACGACACCTCGCCACCATCGATCGCCGACAAGACGACAGCTTCGGTTATAATGGTCGCTTTGCTCGCGAACAGGATTAGTTGTGCATATAGGAACCCTCTACACCGTGTCCGCCCCCTCTGGCGCGGGGAAAACCAGCTTGGTTAAAATGCTGGTGGACAGCGATAACCAGGTTACCGTATCCGTTTCCCACACGACTCGCGCCAAACGCCCAGGCGAAACCCATGGCGTTGACTATCACTTTGTCGAGCGCGATAAATTTGTGTCGATGCTGGAGCGCGATGCCTTTTTTGAACATGCACAAGTCTACGGCGATAACTATTACGGCACTGCCAAAGCGGGCATTGAAGAAGTTCTCTCCAGTGGCCGCGATGTTATTCTGGAAATTGACTGGCAGGGGGCCGAGCAAGTGCGCCGCCTGTGCCCCGATGCGATCGGCATCTTTATTCTGCCCCCATCTCAAGAAGCCCTGCGCGAGCGACTGACAGGCCGTGGCCAGGATGATTTGGCGGTGATCGATCGCCGTATGGATCAGGCTATCGACGAGATGACCCACTACGTAGAAGCGGATTATCTGGTCATCAACGACAATTTTGACCAGGCGCTTACTGAACTCCGTGCGATAATTACCGCCCAACGGCTGCGTCTGGAACAACAACAGTTGCGCCATGGGGTGCTACTTAAAGCACTGTTGCGCCACTGAACTCATTGATCGAATTGCATACATTCCCCGGTCCGGTAAAATAGCCGGTCCCCTGTACAGAATTTGCCTTCGGGCAGAGAAATTGGAATCGAAAGTTTATGGCACGTATTACCGTTGAAGATTGCCTTGATCATGTAGACAACCGCTTCGAACTCGTTATCGTCGGCAGCAAACGCGCCCGTCAGATCGCTACAGGCGGCAGGGAACCTCTGGTTCCAGAGGAGAACGACAAGCCGACGGTAATCGCCCTGCGCGAAATCGAAGAGGGTCTGGTAGACGCCGGTATTCTGGACGAACCTGAGCGCGATGAAGCACCATCGGCAATGTCAGTACCGGCCTATCTTTCCGATCAGGAAATCTGATTCCGGTTTGTTTGAGCTGAATAATTTGTGAGTTTTATGAGAGGCACGCGCGGCATTGCACACCATAGATAGTCTGGCCCACCGCCTCTCTTCATACCTTCCCCCCGACCAGATTCAAATAGTCCGCCGCGCCTATTTCTACGCGGAGCAGGCTCACGATGGTCAGCAGCGCCGTTCCGGTGAACCCTATGTAACCCACCCGCTGGCAGTCGCCACCATACTCGCGGGCATGCATATGGATCACGAGAGCCTGGCCGCCGCCATGTTGCACGACGTGATTGAGGACACTGGTATTCCCAAAGCGGCGTTGGCCGAACAATTTGGGGGTGAGGTTGCCGATCTTGTCGATGGCGTATCCAAACTGACCCAGTTCGAGACCGATAGCCCGGCAGAGAAACAGGCAGAAAACTTCCAGAAGATGGCGCTGGCTATGGCTCGCGATATCCGTGTCATTCTGGTCAAGCTGGCCGACCGTCTGCACAACATGCGCACCCTCGGCGCACTGAAGCCACAAAAGCGCGCCCGTATCGCCCGTGAGACTCTGGAAATCTACGCACCGATCGCCCACCGCCTGGGCATGAATGACGTTCGTATTGAATTCGAGGACCGTGCCTTTTTCGCCATCTTTCCACTACGTGCCAGCCGTCTGCGCGCCGCGCTGGTTGCCGCACGCGGTAACCGTAAGGAACTGCTGGAGCAAATCCAAAATGCGATAGAGCTGCGCTTGCAAAGCGAAGGTATCAGCTCACTGGTGATCGGCCGCGAGAAACACCTGTTCAGCATTTACCAAAAAATGCGCGCCAAAAAGAAATCCTTTAAGGAGATTATGGATGTTTACGCCTTTCGCATTATTGTGGACAGCGTAGACACCTGTTATCGGGTCCTCGGCGTAATGCACAGCTTATACAAACCGGTAATCTCAGAATTTAAAGACTATGTGGCGATTCCCAAGTCGAATGGCTATCAGTCGCTGCACACGGTCCTGCTGGGAATGCACGGGGTGCCGATCGAAGTACAGATCCGCACCAAGGAAATGGATGAAATGGCCAATAGCGGTATTGCCGCTCACTGGCTGTACAAAGCCTCCGGCGACGAAGTGATCAACACCGGCGGCACTAGCCAGGTGCGCGCGCGGCGCTGGGTACAGGGGCTTCTGGAGATGCAGCAGCACGCCGGGGACTCGCTGGAATTTATTGAAAACGTAAAGATCGACCTATTCCCGGACGAAGTTTACGTTTTCACCCCCAAAGGACAAATTGTCGACCTCCCCGCCGGCGCCACTGCGGTGGATTTTGCCTACTCCGTACATACCGATATCGGCAATTCCTGTGTGGCAGTACGTATCAATCACCGCCTTGCGCCCCTATCACAACCCCTGGAAAGTGGACAGAAGGTAGAAATACTCACACGCAAAAGCGCACAGCCAAACCCCAACTGGCTCAACTTTGTCGTTACCGCTAAAGCCCGCAGCGCTATTCGCCACTTCCTCAAACACCAGCGCCACCACGATTCAATTACCTTGGGGCGGCGCTTGCTGGAAAAAGCCCTGGGTAAATTCGATACAAATCTCGATGCTCTGCTGCCGGAGCAATTGGAAGGCGCCTTAAAAGAAGCTAAATGCGCAACCCTGGACAAACTGCTGGAAGAAATAGGCATGGGCAACAAAGTCGCCTTCTCCGCCGCTAAACTGCTAGCGCCTGTTACCAGTGAAGAGACCGAGGCCAGCAATATCTCCTCGCCGCTGACTATCGATGCCCAGGAGGGCATGATGATCAGCTTTGCCCGCTGTTGTCGTCCGATTCCCGGAGATACCATCATCGGTCATATCAGCTCTGGCAAAGGCGTAGTGGTACACCGCGACACCTGCCGCAATACCAATGATTTTCGCGAGCACCCGGAAAATATCATGCTGGTGAACTGGTCACCGGATGTAACCGGGGAATTCCTTGGCGATGTACGCGTTGAAGTCGAGTCCGAGAGAGGCATCATTGCCCGCCTGGCCACTCGTATTACAGAAGAAGGCGCCAGTATCGAGCAAATCAATGTGGATGAAAAAGATGCACATAACAGTGTCATCTCCCTGACTCTCGAAGTCAGTGGCCGTATCCACCTGGCACGCGTGATGAAGCGACTCCGCAACCTACCTTCAGTTATCCGAATCGCCCGCCCCTAAAAGGTCTGGGTGGGAAACCGGATACGGCTGCCATTCGCCCGCAAAGCGCGATATATTTAGCGGTCTTCCTTTCCAATAAATATTGATACGTAATGGAGTACCTAATGCCCAATCGAGCCGTTATTAAAACCGACAGGGCACCCGCTGCAGCCGGTACCTATTCCCAGGCAGTCAAAGTAGACAACACCGTCTACTTGTCCGGGCAAATCGCCATGGACCCACTGACGCAAAAAATGATAGTCGGGGACTTTGTTGACCAGGTTCGCCAAGTGTTTCGCAATCTCAGCGCAGTGTGTGAAGCCGCAGATGGATCACTCCAGCATATCGTAAAGCTCAATCTTTACCTGACCGACAGCAATCACTTCGCCGCAGTTAATGAGGTAATGCCGGAATTCTTTGAAGAACCTTATCCCGCGCGAGCAACCGTGGCGGTGAAGGAATTACCGCGAGGAGCCCTATTTGAAGCCGAAGCAGTTATGGTGACCTGATATAGACGATTCCAGCGGGAGACCTTCCCACTGGAATTTATGGGGGGATAACAAAGGGGCCCGGCCTAACCCTCTGCCTCCAGCAGCGCGCTGTAGCCCACTTTGTAATCGGGATATTTTAGTTCGTAGCCACTGGCGAGCATATGCCTATTACTGAGTTTCTTTGAGCGACGCTCACTGGTTTGTACTATTTCACGCAGGTGCGCACTGGTATAACCCATGGCTTTTACCAGCCATTGCTGCAGCTCATACATGGGCACCGGTAAGCTATCCGCACCGATATAAAGCGGCTCCAGCGCCTGGCCCTGCTTGTGCTTTTCAATTAAGTGCAGCAAAAAGCCGATGCAATCATCCACATGAATACGATTACTGTATTGCGGCGGCTGTGGCGGCGCACAGCGCCCTGCACGCACCTGAGACAGCAGGCGATCACGCCCCGGACCATAAATGCCGGCAAAACGCACAATACAGCTATCCGGTATCGCATGACGGATGATTTCTTCTGCCGCCAGCAGACTGTCACCCTGAAACCCACTGGGTAGCGGCGGCGTCTGCTCATCGATAAAGTCATCTCCACTCTGACCATAGACGCGAGTGGAGGAAACCCAAATTACCAAGCGCGGCGCTTTGGGTAGATTCGGAATCACTTCCGCAAGCACTTTGGCAGTTTCCACATAAGCGCGGTGATAACCCGCCTGGGTATGCTCACTGGGCGTAAAAGTGGCGAGAACAACATCCGCTCCGGTCGACAGCAAGCCCTCAATATCTTCTTTCTTGGTGGCATCCCCCCTGCGCCACTTAACCACATCAGCTCGTCGCTTACTCGCGAGAGCCACCAGTGGGTTGCGCCGCATTCCGTAAATCGCATATTGCTTACGATCTATATGCAATGCCAATCTCGCTCCGAGGTCACCACACCCTAGGATCCATAGCTTTTCTTGTTGTGTCATAAAGTTCCCGGCAAATAGTCATGCTATTCGCCTTATTCCCTTGGTTCAGTGCTGTTTAATCCTAGTGAAGGTGCTAGTTATACGGGCACCTCAAAACATCCCACAAAAGATTGCAGGCCTCGAAAACCTATATCGAAACCGGAATGTGCGACTCGCGGTTCAAATCCTGTTGAAAACTGAACTAGTTACCCCGCCGTTTGAACATGCGGTAGATAGCGAGAAAGATAACCGCACCAATCGTTGCCGTTATTATGTCGCCAATTCCGAAACCAGTCACTGGCCCACCCAAACCGACCAGTGCTCCGAGCCACCCCCCAATGAAGGCACCAACGATACCGATCACCATAGTGACTATCCAACCACCAGGATCTCTCCCCGGCATGATCCACTTCGCCAATGCGCCGGCAATCAATCCGAGAATGACCCAGGATAGAACTCCCATGACGTACCTCCGTTCGGTGTGCCCCTTACAGATATAGCAAAATTTTGCGCCTCAATCCCACATGAATTCCCAAAACTAGTAAATTACCCCAATAATTGGCTTCAAATTACAGATTGAGACAGGATATTGGCCAGCGGCGATTATTTATGAATAATAACTATTACTAGCGGACACCTAATTGCCTTGACCATGACCCTTAATGAATTGCGCTACATCGTCACCCTCGCCCAGGAACAGCATTTTGGCCGTGCCGCCGAGCGCTGTTACGTCAGCCAACCAACACTGTCTATCGCCGTGAAAAAGCTGGAGAAGGAGCTCGGCGTCGCCTTGTTTGAACGCTCAAAAACCCGGGTACAGGCAACGCCTCTTGGGGAGAAAATCGTTGCCCAGTCGCAACTGGTCCTCGAGCAATCAGCGGCAATCAAAGATATTGCCAGCGCCGGTAAGGATCAACTGGCAAGCCCTCTGTCAGTTGGCGCTATCTTCACTATTGGCCCCTACCTGTTTCCACACTTTATTCCTCAGCTACAACACTTGGCACCCGGTATGCCTCTCTATGTAGAAGAGGGCTATACCGCCACTCTGCGCCAGAGACTCCGCAAAGGCGAGCTGGATGCCATTATTATCGCTCTGCCGTTTACTGAGCCGGACGTAGTTACCCAGCCCCTGTATGACGAACCCTTTGTCGTTCTGATGCCAGCTGGCCACCCATTGTCACAACAGGAGATTATCTCCCCGAATCAACTCACCGATGACAATGTTCTGCTGCTCGGAGAGGGCCACTGCTTTCGCGATCAGGTATTAGAAGCCTGCCCGGACTTGCAACTGACTATGGAGAAAGAGGCTGGTGGTGGCAGCATCCGCACTGCGGCCGATGGCAGCTCTCTGGAAACGCTTAGACATATGGTTGCATCGGGCCTAGGCATCACCGTACTCCCCTTGTCTGCCGCCACAGCATCGCAATACGCCAGCGGCCTGCTGGAAACCCGCCCCTTTACTGCACCCGGCCCACGCCGGACAATTGCACTGGCCTGGCGTGCGAGCTTTCCCCGACACCGCGCAATCGATATTCTTCGCGAGGCCATAAGCCAGTGTCACTTGAAAGAGGCATAAGTAACAATCTGGCTGAACTACCTATCATCACCCTGAAAGGGGTAGGGGACAAATTTGTCCAGGTATTGGCCAAGCTCCATATCCACTCCCTGCAGGACCTGCTGTTCCACTTGCCTTTGCGCTACCAGGATCGTACTCGAGTAGTGCCGATCGCAGGCCTCACCGCAGGTATGGATGTCGTGATTGAAGGGGAAGTCAGCGCGGCAGATATCGTCTTTGGCCGGCGTCGCAGTCTCATAGTGCGTATACAGGACAACAGCGGCACCCTAACACTGCGTTTCTTTCATTTTTCTGCCGCCCAGAAAAGCCGCTTTACCCCTGGTGTGCGGATACGCTGCTTTGGAGAGGCCCGCCGCGGCGCCAACGGCCTGGAGCTCTACCACCCGGAAACCGAAGTGGTCGGCAGTGAAAATGCGGTAACCGCTGACACCCTGACACCCGTCTACCCACTCACAGAAGGTGTGAGCCAGACCCGCATGCGCGGCCTGCTTGAACAAGCCCTGACACTACTCAAAGGCGGGGCTGTCACCGAATTGCTACCGGCTGAATTGCTGCCAAAAGCATTGCGCTATCCACTCGGGGATGCCCTGCTGTATTTGCACTCTCCCCCAGCCGGCACCCAGCTCGATCAACTGGCAGCGGGAATCCACCCCGCACAACAGCGCCTGGCCCTGGAGGAATTACTCGCCCACCACCTCAGTTTATTGGAGCTGCGAAGCAACAGCGCAAGAATTGCCGCCCCCCCTCTGCCAGTCAATCGATCCCTGGAGAGGGATTTTCTATCGCGTCTACCATTTTCCCTGACCGGTGCGCAGCAGCGAGTATGTGAGGAAATCTCTGAAGACTTGGCACAACAAACCCCAATGATGCGCCTTCTGCAAGGGGATGTAGGGGCCGGAAAGACTCTGGTCGCGGCACTGGCAGCGTTAAAAGGTATTGGCGCCGGTGCTCAAGTGGCGGTGATGGCGCCGACGGAGATCCTCGCCGAGCAGCACCGAATTAACTTTTGTCATTGGCTCGAACCTCTCGGGTTTGAAGTCGCCCAATTAACAGGCAGCTTAAAAGCCGCCGAACGACGTAAACAGCTGGCCAAAATTTCCAGCGGTGAAGCATTACTGGTGGTGGGCACCCATGCACTTTTCCAGGACGAGGTGGTTTTCCACAATCTGGTATTGGTCATTATTGATGAGCAGCACCGCTTCGGTGTACGTCAACGCTTAGAGCTAAGAGAAAAGGGCTCAGCCAGTGGCACTACCGGTAGGCTGCAGCCCCACCAACTTATCATGACGGCGACACCTATACCGCGCACCCTGGCCATGTCCGCCTTCGCCGATCTGGACTGTTCCATCATCGACGAGCTACCGCCAGGACGACAGCCTATCAACACCGTGGCTATTTCGGATGATCGCCGCGACCAGGTAATGGAGCGGGTACAGAGTGCCATTGGCCAAGGACGCCAAGCCTATTGGGTCTGCACCCTGATTGAAGAATCTGAAAGCCTGCAAGCCCAGGCTGCTGAATCGACAGCCGAAGAACTCGCCGAAATGTTGGAAGGTATGCGCGTGGCCCTGGTTCATGGCCGTCTCAAACCCGAGCAAAAAGAGCAGGTTATGAGCGCCTTCAAAGCGGGGGACGTGGATCTATTGGTGGCCACTACAGTGATCGAAGTTGGGGTCGATGTGCCCAATGCCAGCCTGATGATTATTGAAAACCCAGAGCGGCTGGGACTCGCCCAGTTACACCAGTTACGCGGCCGGGTAGGACGGGGTTCTATTGCCAGTCACTGCGTGCTGCTGTACGGCACACCGCTGTCGCAAAATGGCCGTGCGCGCCTGCAGGCCCTGAGACAATACAGCGATGGTTTCGCCATTGCCGAGGAGGACCTGCGCCTGCGCGGGCCCGGCGAAATACTGGGGACCCGTCAGACGGGAGAGATTCAGCACCGTATCGCAGACTTGCAAAGGGATGCAGAGCTGCTGCCGTATGTGCAGAAAATTGCGGCCTCTGCAAAGCTCTCAGCAGGGATGCGACAACGGTTGATCAGACGCTGGTTACAAAACAAGCCCCGCTTCGCCGAGGCTTGATAGAGGCGTCTTAGTGGGCGCCAACCGTATTGGTATTATCGTTGATACTGACACTCTTGTAATTGGCGTCATAGTAGGTCTCCTCATCCAGAGCGCCTTCACTCTTGGCCACCACACTACTCACCACCGCATCGCCAGTAATATTGACCGCAGTGCGCACCATATCCAGCAGGCGGTCAACGCCGATCACTATACCGATGCCTTCAAGTGGCAGGCCCACCTGCTGCAACACCATACCAAGCATAATCAGGCCGACACCCGGAACTCCGGCAGTGCCGATAGAAGCCAGGGTCGCTGTCAAGATCACCGTCAGGAATCCAGTTAAGCCGATCTCAATACCGAAGAACTGAGCAATAAAGACCGTAGCCACCCCCTGCATAATCGCGGTGCCATCCATATTGATGGTGGCGCCGAGGGGAACAGTGAATGCAGCAATTTTATTATCCACACCGAGGCGTTTCTCTACCGTTGCCAGGGTAACTGGAATGGTAGCTGCGGAAGAGGCCGTACTGAATGCGAATATCATTGTTGGGCGCATCTTCTTGAGTAATTCAAGAGGGTTGAGACCACTCAACAGCTTCAAAATCACGGAATAAGTACCCAATGCATGCAGAAGCAGAGCGCAGAGTACGACCAGGAAATACTTTCCAAGTTGGACCAAACCAGCAAGTCCAAGGTCAGCAAAAGTCTTCGCGAGCAGGGCAAATACACCGTAAGGCGCAAATACCATCAACACGCCCACCATACGCAGAACCACCGTGTTGAGGTCATTGAAGAAGGCGGCAATACGCTGGCCCGGCTCCCCACAGCGGGAAATTGCATAGCCCATCAGCAAGGCAAATACGATGATCTGCAACATATTACCTTCGACCATGGCCGCCACCGGGTTGGTGGGGAATATATTCACCAACACTTCGGAAAGCGGTGGGGACTCTTTAGGCTCAAAAGCTGAAGCTGCGGCTGCGGCAGCTTCATTTACACCAACTCCAGGTTGGAATATCAATGCCAGACACAATGCCAAAGTAATCGCAATGGCCGTTGTCACCATGTAAAGAAGGATAGTTTTACCTGCCAGTGGCCCAATTCGGCTACCTTCTGACAAGGCGCAAGCACCGCTGATCAGAGATACCAGAACTAAAGGCACCACCATCAACTTCAGTGAGGCGATAAAGATACGGCCGATAATATCGAACAGGCCTTCGGTCAGGTAAAGGTTAATAAAATTGTTCACGCCAGCACCGAACAGCTGGCTCATATTGAGGAAATTGAATAAGCATCCCACGGCAATACCCGCAAGCATCCCCACTAAAATTTTGGTTGTAAGCCCCATAACAAGCTTCTCTTTATGATTCGTTGTTTTCGTTGCAGTGAGCACTATATCCATTGCGTTGCTGAGGAGCAAAAATGCAACAGGGGAGACCCGTCGCCACTGACCGGGATACAATGCACCCTTTATTCAGACTGCGGAGTTAACGTTGCACCAATCACCGTTTGTGCCCTCTGGCGATTGGCAGAGTTTGCCGCTAGAAACCCAGCAACAACCCCCCAAAGCCCTGATCCCCTGGCTTTGCTATTCCGATTCACTGACTGCCGCGCTCAAGCGACAAAGTGGTGGCGACTTTTATGTGCAGGTTCTTCACCAGGGCTGGCAGTCACCTCACCCGGAAGAGTGCCGCGCACTCGGCTTGCGCGACGGCAGCCGAGCCCTGATACGAGAGGTGTTACTCCACGGCTGCGGCCAGCCTTGGGTATATGCCCGCAGCGTCTTGCCCGAACGCAGTCTCCAGGGAAAATCCCGTAACCTGCGCAGTCTGGACTCGCGCCCACTGGGGGAATTGCTATTTTGTGAGCCGGGAATTCGGCGCGGAGAAATTACTCTCAACCTGCTGGAGCGCTCACCCGCTTGCCAGTGTGTGGAACTCGGCGATAACGCCTCTACCGCTTGGGGACGACGCTCCGTTTTCTGGCTGCGGGACAAGCCGTTATTAGTAGCGGAAGCGTTTCTACCCCTATTCCAGCCAACAGGCGCCCCATATTTGCAAGAATTAGCCAAACCGACTCTGACAGAGGATTCACCGTGATCAGCCAACAGATCGCTCAACGCTGGCCAAGCGCACTACCCTACTGGCAACTGACGCGGATGGACAAACCTATCGGCTCACTGTTGTTACTCTGGCCCACTTGGTGTGCGCTGTGGCTGGCTGCAGAAGGATGGCCCGGATTCCATTTGTTTATTGTGTTTACTGCCGGTGTGATCCTGATGCGGGCAGCCGGATGTGCAGTTAACGACTATGCCGACCGCAAAATAGATGCCTATGTGGAGCGCACTGCAGCGCGCCCTCTGGCTACCGGGGCACTGACGCCAAAATCGGCACTGGCACTGTTTATGGGATTGAGTATCGTCGCGTTCTTGCTAGTGCTCACCACCAATAAGCTCGCGATCCTGCTCTCCCTAGTGGCGCTGGTACTGGCTTTTGCTTACCCATTTGCAAAACGTCACACCCACCTACCGCAGGTAGTATTGGGCACCGCCTTCAGTATGGGAATCCCCATGGCCTTTGCCGCCGTATCCGGCGAAGTGCCGCCACAAGCTTGGCTGCTCTTTACCGCCAATTTACTCTGGACACTCTGTTACGACACTTTCTACGCAATGGTGGATCGTGATGATGACCTCCAAATTGGGGTCAAATCCACTGCCATTTTATTTGGCGATATGGATAAGGCGCTAACCGCCACCCTGCAGGCCCTGGTCGTGCTGGCACTGCTTCTTATTGGATCGCGCTTTTCCCTGGGTATTTTTTACTATCTGGGGTTACTGGCAGTTGGCGGCCTGTTTGCCTATCAGCAGTGGCTGATTCGGGACAGGGAGAGAGAGGCCTGCTTTCAGGCTTTTATCAACAATAATTGGGTAGGATTTGCCATTTTTCTGGGCATATCACTGCATTTTCTGCTGAATTGAAACCTGATTGGGCACCCGGGCCAATCCGTCATATATTTGTCATGAAAATCCCGTTTAATCCCCAGCCATAACTGGGGAAATCCTGACAACAGAGCGGGTATGGCAGGCAAATGCACAGTAAAACGATCCTGATTGTCGATGACGAAGCCGCGGTGCGCGATATGCTGCGGGTAGCACTGGAGATGGCAGAGTATCGCTGTCTTGAGGCGGAAAACGCCCAAGAGGCACATGCACTGATCATCGATGAGAAGCCCGACTTAGTGCTACTCGACTGGATGCTGCCGGATGTCTCTGGCGTAGAACTGGCTCGTCGACTCAAACGCGATGAACTCACCACCTCTCTGCCTATCATCATGCTCACCGCCAAAGGTGAAGAAGATAATAAAATCAAAGGGTTAGAGACCGGAGCGGACGATTACATCACCAAGCCTTTCTCCCCCCGTGAACTGGTCGCACGCCTCAAGGCCGTGCTGCGCCGGGCGGGACCGGCAACCCCCGAGGAACCACTCAGTGCGGGCGCCCTGATTTTGGATCCACTCAGTCACCGCGTCACTATCACTGGGCAGCCGGTGGACATGGGGCCCACCGAATTCCGGCTCCTCACCTTCTTTCTATCTCATCAGGAGCGCGCTTACACTCGCACCCAGCTTCTCGACCATGTCTGGGGCGGCAATGTATACGTAGAAGAACGCACCGTCGATGTGCATATCCGCCGCCTGCGAAAAGCCCTGGCAATCGACAATCACGACCGCTATATCCAGACTGTTCGTGGCACCGGGTATCGATTTTCTGTGCAAACTGTCGAAAAAGTGTGACAATTCACCTGGATCTTTACTGACTCCTGCAGAATCAAATCTCCGCACTTATAGTGCGGGCCTGATTCCATGAGGTATTGAATGCGGGGGTGCGAGTTAGCCGCTCCCGCCGTCTATCAGGCAACACGGCAACTCTATGTTGGATCGCAGTATTGGCGAGTTTTCACGCTTTGTAATTATTGCCTTGGGCTGCACGATTCTCGGCTTCACCTCGGATAACTGGCCTCTCGCCTTGATTGCAGCCCTCTCCTGCTACTTATTTTCCGTGCTGTGGCAACAGCATCGTTTCAATCGCTGGCTCACCAACGGCAGGCGTGGCCCAGCTCCTACTGCCTTTGGTATCTGGGGAGAAATCTACGACGATTTTTATCGCATGCAGCGCCGCCACCGCCGCGAAAAACAAAAACTGCACGCGATGCTGCGCCGGGTTCAAGACAGCACCAGCGCACTTCGCGAAGGTATTATCGCTTTGGAGGACGGGGATAACCTGGCCTGGTGGAACCCCGCTGCTGGAGAATTACTCGGCTTACAAGCCAGTGATTCCGGTCAATCACTGGTTAATTTTGTCCGAGATCCTGTCTTTGTTGACTACATGCACAGTGAAAATGGCAACTCCCGCGAACCTCTGACACTCCCTGCACCGGGTAACGAAGCCTGCATGCTCCAGCTTGAGGTGACCCGATACGGCCAGGATGAAGCACTGGTCATTGTTCGAGACATCACCCGACTGCACAATCTCGAACAAATGCGCAGGGACTTTGTCGCCAATGTCTCTCACGAATTACGCACTCCGCTGACCGTCATTGCCGGCTACCTGGAGACATTACAGAGCAGTGATATGGCGCCGCCAGCCTGGAAAAGGCCCCTGACACAGATGGAGGAGCAAGCTGCCCGTATGACCAGCTTGGTCAACGACCTTCTGCTTCTCGCCCGCCTGGAAACTTCGGAGCGCAAAAACGGGGATATGGCGGTAGCGGTGACCGAGCTGATAGAGCGGGTAGCGCAAGAGGCACGCAGCTTCAGCGGCGGCCGCCACCATATCGAAGTCCAGTGCGATACCAACACCTCTATCAGTGGCGATCCCGGCGAATTACACAGTGCCTTCGCCAATCTCGTTTTAAATGCCGTGAAATACACACCTGAAAAGGGTGAGATCCACTTGCGCTGGCGGCAGGATAATCAAGGGGGCCACTTTTCGGTGGAGGATAACGGTATTGGTATCGACCTTATCCATATACCCCGCTTGACCGAGCGTTTCTATCGCGTTGACCCCGGCCGCTCCCGAGACAGCGGCGGTACTGGCTTGGGACTTGCGATCGTGAAACATGTTCTGCTGCGACACAATGCGGAAATGGGCGTGGAAAGCACACCCGGACAAGGCAGTCTCTTCACCCTGCACTTCCCGGTGGGCAAGCTGACCAGCAAGGCGACCCCAGCCGTCAACTCTGAGGCGGCTGGTTTATAGCGATGCCAGGACCACTTTGGGGCTACTCGAGCTCTTGTAGCGCAACCGATTTGCCATCTCTGGTGTAACTGGCAGCTTCCTCCTTGCCGAGAGCACTACTCTCCCGCCGCAATACCAAGTGATGCAACTGCAAATCGGCATCGCGTAACAGCAGGTGCTCATTGCCTTCATCGTCGGTAGGCAGGGGCTTTACACCGACCAGGGCATCGCGCAGAGCGCGCAGCCTGGGAACATCCCGGTAACGATTCAAATCATTGGACAAGCGCACTTTCATCCGCTCACTTTCGTGTAAGGCCGCAGCCGTTTCGCGGTACTTGGCAAAAAAGAACACAGCTCCGATCGCAAATGCCACGATCACCGCCACTTCAAACCACTCGGGCATAGTTACTCCTTGTTATCGTTTTTACGCCAGACCACCAATTGGTTATTGGCTGGCAGGTAGTTTAATTCTTCACGACTCAGCCGCGCATCAGTGGCTAACTGATCGAGCCATTCGAGGTCACGGATTCCTCTTTCGGGGTCACGTGTTTTCAGCTCGAGATCAAAATCAGCGTTAGTGGAGCCGACAAACTCCCCTTTGATTTTCATGGGGCCATAAACAATAAGCAGTCCATCAGGCTCGAGGATATCGGCAACACGGCAGAAAAAGTGCTGTACCGACCGCATAGACAGAATATGCAGGGTATTGGCCGTGAAAATAGCATCTGCCCTAATACCTGGCCAAGCCCCATCAACATCCAGCTGCAGAGGAGCAGGTAAATTCTCCGAGGGCCGCTTTACCAGCCAGGACTCAACCCCCGTAAGTTCCTGCGCCCTCTCTGAAGTTTGCCACTGCAGATGTGGCAAGCGCGGAGCAAAATACACTGCATGTTGGCCGGTGCCACTACCCACCTCCAACACCCTGGAACTACCGCAAAGCAAGCGAGCCAGGTGCATGAGGATTGAGTCGCGGTTACGCGCACAGGCAGGGGCATCAGGCAGTTCGGCACGGCTCATTGTGGTTCATCCCGGGTAAATACCCAGTCCCATTCAGTGGACATACTCGGGTTATAGCGATAGCCCGAAACATCAAACCTTTTGAGTTCCTCTGCCTTTTTCACCCTCTGGTCAATGGCCCAACGACTCATCATGCCCCGCGCCTTTTTAGCAAAGAAACTGATCATCTTATATTGACCATTTTTTAATTCCTTGAAATGCGGCGTGATGATCTGAGCATTGAGTTGCTTTGCTTTTATTGATTTAAAATACTCATTAGATGCCAGGTTTATCAACTCGCGACTTTTTATGGTTTGTAGTTGCTCATTAACTGACCCGGTTATCTTATCTCCCCAGAATTCATACAGATTTTTACCCCTAGCATTTTCAAACTTGGTGCCCATTTCGAGACGATAGGGCTGCATCAAATCCAGGGGGCGCAACAATCCGTATAGACCGGATAACATCCGCAAGTGCTTTTGGGCATAGGCAAAATCCCGTTTGCCCATACTCTCAGCTTCCAGGCCTGTGTAAACGTCGCCCTTAAAAGCAAACAGAGCAGGGCGTGCATTATTATCGGTAAAAGGGCGCTTCCATGCGTGGAAACGGTCGTAATTCAGGACCCCGAGCTTGTCTGAAATTTTCATCAAACTGGAGACCTGTTGCGGGCTCAGCCCGCGCAACTCCCGGATCAAGGTTGCAGATTCTTTCAGGAAATCCGGCTGGGTTGTTTCCAGTGAGGGAATATCACTGTCATAGTCCAGCGTTTTTGCCGGTGAAATAACTATTAACATCGGGTGTTCTTCTCGCTTCGCTATCGCCTAAGACACACGGTAGCAATCTATTACTGATAGTCGCAGGCACTACTCAGGCTTTAAAACATCCTGCCACCAGTTAAGCGGTGTCTGGCCATCCTTGGGATCGTAAACATTACCGTAATACCAGACGCTATTGGCTCCATCACAAACACTGTTAAGGATCTCTTCGATCTTATCAAAACCACAGCTGACATGGATGCTGTATACCAAAACCCTGGCTGTCTCGAGATCCAGCTCTCCACCGAGCTTTTCCAAACGAGGGGTCAGCTTGTCCGACAATCCTGTACTGTCTTCCCGACAAAAAATACGAACCGCCAAATTTCCTGAGCGCTTAACCAACTCAAACTGCTGGGTCTCTTTATCTACCTTAATATAATCCCCGCTGGCGATCCCCTTGATAAAGACCGGGGAACGCACCAGCTGGCAGCTGTTATCCTCGTTAACACTCACCTGCAGCCGCTCTACCACCGGCTCGCCATCCGGGTTGTTGCCCGCAAATAACTCAATGACCTGAAGTGCCGTCATAAACCTCGATTCCCGTACTGTGTACAATGAGTAACCATTTAAACTGTTCGACATTATACAGGGAGGGAGGCAATGATCTCGCGTACCCAGGCTTTAGCCGCAAGCGCGGCCCTACTAACGACATCCATTCTCAATGGCTGTGTGGTTAACCCGGTCACCGGTGAGAAGCAGGTGTCATTAATCTCTACACAGCAGGAACTGCAACTGGGGCAACAGCACTACAGTGCGAATCAGCAACAGCAGGGCGGCCAGTACACCATTGACCCAGCCTTGCAAGACTATGTCAGCGCCGTTGGCCATAAATTGGCACGGGTATCAGACCAACCCCAGCTGCCTTATGAATTTGTCGTACTCAATAATTCAATCCCGAATGCCTGGGCCTTACCTGGGGGAAAAATCGCCGTCAATCGCGGCCTGCTGATACTGTTGGACGACGAAGCGGAACTCGCTGCGGTACTGAGCCACGAGATAGTCCATGCCGCTGCGCGCCACTCTGCTACCGCCATGTCACAGCAGCAATTGTTGGGTGCGGGGCTGGCTATTGTTGGGGCCGCCACACAGAACACTGGATACTCTGACTTGATTGCTAGCGGAAGCCAGTTGGGGGGCTCTGCCTATATCGCCCGCTACAGCCGGGGAAATGAGTTAGAGTCAGATCAATATGGCATGAAATATATGGCCGCCGCTGGCTATGACCTCCAGGGTGCAGTGCGCCTGCAGAGAAAGTTTGTTGAACTGTCGAAGGATCGACAAACTGGAGGTCTGGAAGCGCTCTTCGCCAGCCACCCCCCTTCCCAATCCCGGGTCAGCGCCAATATCAAACACAGTGAATCTCTCCCAAAGGGTGGAGTCACCCATCGAGCTGTCTACCAAAAAGCCATAGCACAACTAAAACGCGATGCCAGCGCCTACGACAATTACGATGAAGCAGTAGCGGCAGCCAATAACAAAAAATTTGACTCCGCGCTGACGTTGGTAAGAAAAGCTCAAAAGCAACAACCCAAAGAGGCTGCTTTCTTTACTTTAGAGGGGGATTTACTCGGGGAGACCAAGCAGTTTAAAAACGCCTACAAGGCGTACGATCATGCCATCCAAAAAAACCCTTCGCTTTTTTCCAACTGGCTAAAACGCGGGCTTATCAATCTACAATTAAAGGACTATGTAGCAGCGGAAAGAGACCTAACCCGTTCATTGCGTTTTCTGGACACAGCCTACGCGCATTATTATTTGGGTGAGACTTACGAAAAGCAGGGCAACCAACAAAGTGCCTATAAGCACTATCAAACAGCGGCTGGAGCGGGCGGCGAAATTGGTACTATGGCGCAAGGTAGGATAAAGGCGATAACCGATAAAGGGTAAAAATAGACTTTCAAAAGTGACTTTTTAATAAAGCGATAAAGTAAAAAGGGCTATCACTGATAGCCCTTTTTTAAGATCGCTTACAGCTGTACTGTTAAGCCCAGCTCAAACTTATCTACTTCAATATCGGCACTGCCTGCTCCATAAGCTTCGTTACCAAAGCTACGGATATTCATACCGTCTCCCAGCATAGTGCTGTACGCCGCTTCTACAGCAACATTGCGGTTGAAGAAGTGAGAGAAGGCCAGCTTCATATCTTCATTTTCATCCAACTTCAGACCAACAGAAGTATTTTGAGTAAAGAAGTAGTCCGCACCAATCTGCCAGTAATCGTCGCCACCATCGTAATCGGCGTAGGAGAATTCTGCAGTCAGGTATTGGTCTCCACCCAAGTTAGTGAAGTACTTGGAAGAGAGAACGCTCGCATCGAAATCGTCATCAGTGACGAAATCGAAACCGATGTAGTCAGAACCACTCAGCTGGTGATTGTAGCGAAATTCTACAAAAGTCTCGTCATCAGAATCGAAATCTGTATGGGAGAGTTTTACCAAGAAGTTCGGGGTAAACAGGTAACCCAGGGCAACGGTATTGACGTTGTCATCGGCAACTTCAGTTAAGTTGGCGCCGAACATAAAGCCGTTGCCGGCAAAATATTCACCGGCTACAGCAAAGTTATCAGTATCGTAGTTAGACACATCGTAGTGCGAGTAAGCTGCAGATACATTGCTAACTTTATTGATATATTCAAATTCTTTCAGAGGACCGAGGGCCTCTTTGCCACCAAAGTAGTAGGTGGTTTCAGCAGTAAACTGATTACCATCAGCGCCATCGAAATCCAGATTGGAATAACCGGCAGTGGTAATTGAGTTGTATTCTTCAGCACCTGCTGTTGCAGCGAGGAGCATCAGGGGAAGAGCGGCAAGCTTGAATCTCATTTCAAAAATCCTTCGTTAACGTGGCGATCCAAATTGGGCTGCGGATTGTAACAAAAGTTTTCTGGGACGCAACAACAGCCAATTACAACAAAAGCAATTTGGGCCAAATTTGCGGTAAAACGAATGGATTTATTCGATGAATTATTTTATTGGTTAAATTTATTGATTAAAAATAGCCTGTAATAAAGTGTAATAAATTGAGAAAACTTCAACTCAAGAAAAGAAATAAAATAGTGAGTTTAAAAAAAATTGCCGAATCAAACTCTATTCAGCATTCGTTCAGGATCAATTCAGTAAACTTGCTTATTGCTACAGCTTACGACCCATTGCGGATCATAAAATTCCCCAATTAGTTTAATTTTTACAAAGGGCGCTACACTGCCGATGATTCTGTCAACCTCTATACGGTCCTCAGCCCGCATAGCATCTCTATCCCTCTTGCTCCGCCAGCTTGCTATGGCAATAAGTATCCGTGGATCATCTATTTTTCGATGAAGCTCTGTTCCCAGCGCGCCCGGCGCCCGCTGAATAATTTCTGAGGCGCGTCTCCAGGCATCAGCATAGTCTTCAGCCTCATAGCCTTCTTGTAGATGGATCTCAAAAATATATTTCATCTGCTTTTCACCTAACGATCCAGAGGCTGATAACAGCAAAAAAAAGGCCGCACTAGGCGACCTTTCTTGATTAGCGGAATCTCTCAGGATCTCCGTAAATTTTCCTGGTGTCCATGTCGAATATCTGCCCCTTCCACTAAATACACTACCTGCTCACAAATATTCTTCGCATGATCACCAATCCGCTCCAGTGAACGCAAGGTCCACAGCACATTGATAACCCGGGAAATGCTGCGCGGGTCTTCCATCATATAGGTCACCAGCTCACGCACTGCCGTGCGGTAGTCCATATCCACCTGCTCATCCTCAGCCAGGGTTTGCAGGGCCGATTGCACATCGAAGCGGGTATAGGCATCCAGCGCATCGTTGAGCATTTTTCGTACGGCATTGGCGATATGGCGAATCTCGGTGTAACCACGCGGTGACGTACCCTCTTCCGTGAGTGCTATTGCCATCTTGGCAATCTTGCTCGCTTCATCACCAATTCGTTCCAGGTCGCGAGCAATGCGGATCACAGACAGCACCATACGCAGATCTGATGCAGCCGGTTGGCGTTTGGCGATGATCAGTGTGGCGTGTTCATCCAACGCCATTTCTGTTTTGTCGATTACTTCTTCTATGCGCAGAACTTCATCTGCCAGTTCACTGTCGGCATTGGCCAACGCGTCGACTGCATCAGCGACTTGGCGGGCGACCATGCCGCCCATTTCCAACATTTCTGTCTTTAAACTTTCAAGGTCTTCATTAAATTGACGTGAGATATGTTGATCGAAGTGCATTTCCATTGTTTTCCCTCCGGGCAGGAACCTTAGCCGAAGCGGCCGGTAATGTAGGCTTCTGTGAGTTCGTGCTCGGGGTTGGTGAACACCGTTTCAGTATCATTAACTTCCACCAAATGCCCCAGATGGAAGTAGGCAGTACGCTGACTCACACGTGCGGCTTGCTGCATCGAGTGAGTGACGATAGCGATAGTGTAGTTCTCTCGCAGCTCATCGATCAGCTCTTCAATTCGCGCTGTCGCGATTGGGTCCAGAGCCGAGCAGGGTTCATCCATCAGAATCACCTCTGGACTCACCGCAATAGCGCGGGCGATACACAGACGTTGTTGCTGGCCACCGGATAAACCGGTACCGGGTTTATCCAGACGGTCTTTGACTTCATTCCACAGACCCGCGCGGCGCAGGCTGTTTTCCACAATTTCATCCAGGTCGGCGCGACGGCTGGCAATACCGTGAATTTTGGGGCCGTAGGCAACATTCTCGTAGATGGATTTGGGAAAGGGGTTTGGCTTTTGGAATACCATACCCACACGAGCACGCAGAGGCACTACATCCACTTTCGGACCGTAAATTGGATCGCCATCCAGACTCAGTTCACCTTCCACGCGACAGCCTTCAATCGTGTCATTCATACGGTTGAGGCATCGTAAAAAGGTGGACTTACCACAGCCAGAAGGACCGATCATGGCAACCACTTCATTTTGGCCAATATCGAGGCCAACAGAGTGAATCGCCTGGGTCTCACCATAGAAAACATTCACATTGCGCATACGCAACTTGGCGGTGTCACAGAACGGCTGGCCAACGGTTTCTCTTACCGCAGCCCGGTTAGTCATTAACTGCCCACCCGCTACTTCGGATTGCGCCGTATCAGTACGGCCGGCGGCATCCAGGGTCATGGTACTCATAAATTATCCCGCTATCTGATAGTCCGCGCTCTGTTACCAGCGGCGCTCAAGTTTCTTGCGCAGCAATACCGCGCTGGTATTCATTACGATCAACACGCTCAATAGCACCATAATCGCCGCAGAGGTGCGCTCCATAAACGCGCGTTCTGGGCTGTCCGCCCATAGGAAGATCTGCACGGGCAGTACGGTAGCCGGGTCAGTCACTCCGGTCGGTACATCGACAATAAATGCAACCATACCAATCATCAACAGAGGGGCTGTTTCCCCGAGGGCCTGAGCCATACCAATAATTGCACCGGTGAGCATGCCCGGCATTGCCAGCGGCAGGACATGGTGAAAAACCACCTGCATCCGTGAAGCCCCCATCCCCATGGCCGCTTGGCGGATCGACGGCGGTACCGCCTTCAGAGCTGCACGACTAGAAATAATAATGGTCGGCAGAGTCATCAGTGTCAGAACCAAACCGCCAACAAGTGGCGCCGAACGTGGCAGCTCAAAGAAGTTGATAAATATCGCAAGGCCCAGCAAGCCGAATACAATGGATGGAACCGCCGCGAGATTATTGATATTGACTTCAATGAGGTCAGTCCAGCGATTCTTAGGTGCATATTCTTCCAGGTAAATGGCTGCCGCCACTCCAATAGGGAAGGACAGTGCCAAAGTTACCAGCAGAGTGAACAGAGACCCCATTAAAGCCGCGCGAATACCGGCTTGTTCAGGTTCGCGAGAGTCACCATTGGTAAAGAAAGTAGTATTGAAGCGCTTTTTCAGCTCACCACTTTCCAGCAGCTGCTCAATCCACCCGGCCTTCTGGTCGGAGGTGCGACCGCGAAAGCCCTCCTTGGAGTCCTTCAGGCTCTTGACGAAAGTATCCACATCGTCGTCTGCCGACAGCCATACTCTTTCTGACTTGCCAAGTAAATCTGGATTTTCAGCCAAGCGGTCACGCAGAGTAAACGGCGCACCGGAAGAAATCAGCGTGTAGAGTTCACGTTTATCACTGCGGCCGGCAACCGATGGAAATCGATCGCGCAAGGACTGGCGAATTACCCCGGTGAAAT
This sequence comes from Microbulbifer okhotskensis, assembly GCF_023895975.1. Lineage (GTDB taxonomy): Bacteria > Pseudomonadota > Gammaproteobacteria > Pseudomonadales > Cellvibrionaceae > Microbulbifer > Microbulbifer okhotskensis. Next base: position 12,017 of record NZ_JALBWM010000002.1, on the reverse strand, counting down.
TGGCCCAGGTCAGGCTTTCATCATCAACCTTGTCAATTCCCAGCACTTGTTGGTCGTAGTGGACCTCCAGCTGTATCGCGGTCTGAACGAATGCGCCACTACCTTTACTGATGATGTCGGTGAACAAAATCACTACGGCGAGTATACCAAAAGCAATACTGCCAATTCCCAGCCCACGAAACAGCTTTTCTTTGCGATGGCGACTGGCCAGGCCTTTTTCTATGCGCTCGCGAACTTGCGCTTGAGTAAGATCAGTCATACTGCTCCCGGTATTTTTTCACTACATGCAAGGCAATAAAGTTCAGCACCAAAGTGGAAATAAACAACATCAAGCCCAAGGCAAATGCGGCAAGCGTCTTGGGACTGTCAAATTCCTGATCGCCAACCAACAGGGTCACGATTTGTACCGTTACGGTAGTGACTGACTCCAGCGGGTTGGCAGTAAGGTTGGCAGCAAGCCCTGCTGCCATCACCACAATCATGGTTTCACCGATAGCGCGGGAAACCGCCAGCAATACGCCTCCGACAATACCCGGCAGAGCCGCTGGAATGACGACCTTACGCACCGTCTCAGATTTGGTGGAGCCAAGCCCCAGCGCGCCATCGCGCAGAGATTGAGGCACCGCGTTAATAACATCATCCGAAAGGGAGGAGACAAAGGGAATAATCATGATTCCCATCACCAGGCCCGCCGCCAACGCACTTTCACTAGAGGCCTCTAAGCCCACTGAAGTCGCTAAATCGCGAATAAAGGGGGCAACGGTCAATGCGGCGAAAAAGCCGTATACCACAGTGGGCACACCGGCAAGAATTTCGAGGATCGGCTTGGCTAGGGAGCGCACGCGTTTGCTGGCATACTCGGCTAGATAGATTGCAGCCATCAAGCCCACTGGTACCGCCACAAACATGGCGATCGCAGAAACCATCAAGGTACCGGTGAATAGAGGTACAGCACCAAAGGCTCCACTGGACCCCACTTGGTCGGCACGCAGTGCCATTTGCGGGCTCCAGTGCAAACCAAAAAGGAATTCTGTCACGGGGACCGACTGGAAGAAACGCAGGGACTCAAACAGTACTGACAGCAAAATACCGACAGTGGTCAAAATGGCCGCACAGGCGCAGGCAATCAGCGCAATGCGTAGCACTTTTTCAACCTTCTCACGCGCACGCAGCTTGGGCGAGAGGCGCAACAGCGCAAAGGCGGCCAAGCCACTGGCCAGTACCAGGCTCAGGAAAGCTTGCAAGTTATTCGAACGGCTGCGCAACAAGCTGAAGTAATCAGCCGCACTTTGCAGCTCTGGGGATTTCTCACCAATCAGGTGACCCGCTGCAAGATTTTGAATCTGTGCATAGAGCAGGTTTTGCCCAGAAATCATCTCTGGCTTATCGGCAATACTGTTTAAGACCATTGCACGAATAATCGCATCGTCAAACACCAGCCAGGCACCGAGTAATATTAGCGCAGGCAAGCCACACCAAAGAGCGGTATACAGTCCATAGTAACTGGGCAAGGCAGCCAGATTGCGCACGCCGCCAAGACTGCGAGCAGTACTCACTGCACGGCGAAAGCCAGTGCCGTAGGCCACCAAAATCAAGAGCAGTAAAAGAGCGAACAGTGTGGGGGTTTGCATCGAGTTACCGTACTAAAATATCGTCGCCGGCATTATCCAGACTTTTCCCCCGGTTTCCATCGCCGGGGTAGCGACAATTTGAGTGTCTATTTATAAGGAACGGCCAAGCCCTCTCGAGCTTGGCCGCCAATTCCCTTTGACAGTACTGCGTCAGGGTTATTTATTTGGCTGCTAGGTTACCCAGTGCATTCAGCTTACGCACATCGTTAGCAACCTGTTGGCGCTTCATTGTGGGCAGCGGAATCATACCTTTGTCAGTCAGGTAGCCCTCTTCACCCCAGGCGCGCTCGTTGGTGAACTCGGCCAGGAATTGCTTGATACCGGGAACTACATCAGCATGCTGCTTCTTCACATAAATGAACAATGGACGGGAAACCGGGTAGCTCTGATCAGCAATGGAGTCAAAAGTCGGTGCCTGGGCTTCGATCAAGGAACCCTGTACCTTGTCAGTATTCTGATCGAGGAAGCTAAAGCCGAAAATACCCAGAGCATTCGGGTTGGCAACCAGCTTGTTTACAATCAGGTTGTCGTTTTCGCCTGCTTCAATATAAGCGCCATCTTCACGAACGTTGTGACAGATCGCTTTGTAAGCGCTCTTGTCTTTTTTCTTCATGGCTTTGATCCAGCCAAACTTCTTACAGCCACCCTCCATAGCCAACTCAGCAAAGGCATCGCGGGTACCAGAAGTAGGGGGCGGGCCCAAAACTTCAATTTTGGTATTGGGAAGCGCAGGATTTACGTCTTTCCAGGTTTTATAAGGATTGGCCACCAGGGTTTCGGAACCGTTGGGGTTTGGTACTTCTTTGGCCAGGGCCAGGAAGATATCCTTACGAGTCAGCTTGAAAGGCGTGGCCGCCTTGGAATTAGCAAGAACGATTCCGTCGTAACCGATCTGTACTTCAACAACGTCAACGCCGTTGCGATTACACATCTCTAGTTCAGACTGCTTGATGCGACGGGAAGCACCGGTAATATCTGCAGTGCTTTCACCAACGCCCTGGCAGAACAGCTTCATACCACCGCCGGTACCTGTTGACTCAACTACCGGAGTTTTGAACTGAGTAGCACGGCTAAAACGCTCTGCCACCGTAGTCGTGAAGGGGTAAACAGTAGAGGAACCGACAATACTAATGTAGTCACGAGCTGCCATGGCCACTTGGGAAGTAGCTAAGGTCAGAGCCGCCAGGGAAGTCGCCAGAATTTGCTTATTCATTGTGTAAGTCCGATGAGTATTTATATTTCACACGGCGATGCTAGGAACAACGGGTGACGATTCTATGAATAAAAGATTACAAAAAGGTTACAGTGGCTTTTCACCCCGCTGGCATGAGAGCAGGCAAAGCGTTAACCTTCTGGCAGATTAGATAACAATAAGATGTGAAGAGAGAAGCCCCCATGCGTTTTCTGCTGTGCAGTGCGCAGGCACTCGAGCGCCTGACCAACCAGACAGGTCGCCTGCTATCCTGGTTTACCTGGGCCATGGTCCTGTTACAAAGTGGTGTCGTCGTACTGCGTCACGGCTTCAATAGTGGTTCAATTGCCCTGCAAGAATCCGTGGTTTATCTCCACGGAGCGGCCTTTATGCTGGGTTTGGCTTATGCACTGCAAACTGATGCCCATGTACGGGTGGATGTGTTCTATCGCAGAATGAGTCTCCGCGGCAAGGCATGGGTCAATACAACCGGGTACCTTGTTTTCCTCTTGCCTATCTGTGCTTTTCTACTGATCAGCAGCTGGCCGTTTGCCGTGAGTAGCTGGTCTGTCTATGAGGGCAGCGCTAACGCTGGTGGCCTGCCTGGAGTATTCCTGCTGAAAAGCCTAATCCCCCTGTCCTCCCTCACCCTGGCGCTCGCGGGGCTGGCTCAGTTTCTACGTGCGCTAATGCAATTGATGGCGTCTGAACGGCTAGAGCTTACGCCTTTGTCATCGGCAAAAGCCGTACTCAAGCAGGCGGAGGGGGTCGAGGCGTGATTGAGTTGATCCCGCTGCTGATGTTTGCGGCTGTCTGCGCATTATTGATGTTCGGCTACCCCGTAGCCTTCACTCTCGCAGGTACAGCATTGCTGTCGGCGGGCTTGGGCATCGTTTACGGTGCCTTTGATGCCGATTTATTACGTGCCTTCCCCAACAGACTCTTTGGCATTATGCAAAACGGTACTCTGGTCGCCGTGCCGCTTTTTGTCTTAATGGGCGTCATACTCGAGCGAGCCAAAATCGCCGAAGACCTACTGGTTAACCTGAGCAAAGCTTTTGTCTGGGCGCCGTCGGGATTAGCAATCTCAGTAATCGTGGTAGGAGCACTACTTGCCGCCAGCACCGGTATCGTCGGAGCAACCGTGGTGACCATGGGCCTGATGTCCCTACCTACGATGTTGAAAAATGGCTACTCGCCCACACTTGCTACCGGGACTATCTGTGCCACTGGCACTCTCGGACAAATTATCCCCCCTTCTATTGCCCTAGTTTTGCTGGGGGATACACTTTCCAATGCATACCAGCAGGCTCAGCTATCGGCGGGGGTTTTTAACCCCAAGCCGGTGAGTGTGGGAGATCTGTTTGTCGGGGCCATTATCCCCGGTCTACTCTTGGTTGCCGCTTACATCGTTTACTTGTTGTGGGTAGCCCGCCACCGCCCTGTACAAGCACCTGCTGAGCAGCCCAATCAAACCAGCAAGACCCAGTTACTGCAAAGTCTCTTACCACCCATCGCCTTAATGTTGATAGTGCTCGGGTCCATTATTATCGGTGCAGCCACCCCCACTGAAGCCGCCGCTGTCGGTGCTATGGGTGCAGCGTTATTGGCCTTTAGCCGCAAGGCCTTGAGCTGGGACCGCGCCGGAGAAATCGGCCGAAGCACACTACAGGTCTCAGCGATGGTCTTTGCCATATTGATCGGCGCCTCGCTGTTCTCCCTGGTGTTTCGCGGCTACAACGGTGAGGAGCTGGTTACAGGATTTTTCCACAGCCTGCCCGGAGGGGTTATCGGCGCAACCTTGCTGGTGATGCTGGTTATCTTCCTACTCGGCTTTATTCTCGATTTTATTGAGATTACTTTTGTGGTAGTGCCTATAGTAGGCCCAGTCTTGTTGGCCATGGGCGTCGATCCGGTATGGCTGGGTATTATGATCGCCATCAATTTACAAACTTCCTTCCTGACACCGCCATTTGGGTTTGCGCTCTTTTATCTGCGCGGAGTAGCGCCCAGCTCGGTGGCCACATCAGCCATCTATCGCGGGGTAGCCCCCTTTATTGCTATTCAACTTTTGCTGCTTTGCCTGCTGGCAATATGGCCAGCGCTGGCCACCTGGCTGCCGGGAGTCATTCAGCAATAGCCACCTAAAGCAGACAGACCGGTAGTGACGCCATTCTGAACCAATACCGGCTTCTGCTTAACCTCTCACTAAGACTACCGTACCAACATGGATATCTATTAAACCTTTCGCCCCTTAAATTTATCGACGCATCTCGATCTCCCCCTATCAATCACTAGCTCCTGTTACATTAGCAGCTGAAAAATTGGGCGTAATCGCTACTCCATCAACAGCGCTGCCGGACTATCGATATCATAAACGGATAAAAAAACAGTAAAGGGAATTAAAAATGCTGAAAATTTCTAATCTTTCCAAGACTTATGATAATGGCGTGCACGCACTAAATAACGTCAATCTGGATATCCCCAAAGGCATGTTTGGGCTGCTCGGCCCCAATGGCGCAGGTAAATCTTCATTGATGCGTACCATCGCCACCCTGCAATTTGCCGATAGTGGCTCCATCACTTTTGATGGAATCGATATAGCCTCTAATCCACAAAGAATCCGCAGCACCCTGGGTTACCTGCCGCAAGATTTCGGCGTCTACCCGAGAATCAGTGCCGAAAATATGCTGGATCATATGGCCGTGCTCAAAGGTATTGGCGATCGCAAGGAACGCCACGAGCTGGTGGCGGAATTACTGCACCAAACTAATTTATTTAACGATCGCAAGAAAAATCTGAGCGGCTATTCCGGTGGCATGCGCCAGCGATTTGGTATTGCTCAGGCCCTGATCGGCGATCCACGCCTCATTATTGTCGACGAGCCCACAGCAGGCCTCGATCCTCAAGAACGCAATCGCTTCCATAATCTGCTCAGCGAAATCGGTGAAAACGTGGTGGTGATACTGTCCACCCACATCGTTGAGGATGTTGCCGATCTCTGTCCCAATATGGCAATTCTCGCCGCCGGGAAAATTGTCGCCCAAGGCAAGCCGGAGACACTAACCTCCAACCTGCGAGGACGAGTGTGGCGGCGTATCATCAATAAATCGGAGCTGGAACTGTGTCGAAATAAATTTGATGTGATTTCTACCCGCCTACTAGCCGGCCGCCATGTAATCCATGTCCTGGCAGACGCCCAGCCGAATGAAGCATTCGAGCAGCTGCAACCCGACCTGGAAGATGTCTACTTCTCCACTCTGTTCGGTATTAAAGAATCTCGAATAGCTAGCGCCGCCTGAAGCGGGGGAGGGTATCGATATGTTTTTATCTGTTGCTAAGTTTGAATTTAATTATCAACTGCGCCAGCCAGTTTTTTATGTCACCAGCCTGGTATTTTTTCTGCTGACTTTCGGCGCCATAACTGTCGACAATATTCAGATTGGCGGTGCCGGCGGCAGCACCCTGATCAACTCCCCTTTCGCAATCATGCTAACCCTGTTGGTAATGTGCGTGTTCAGTATTTTTATTACTGCCGCATTCGCAGCCAATCCGGTGCTGCGCGATCGCGATATGAAAATGGATGGTATTGTTTTTAGCACCCCAATCAATAAGCGTGACTATTTATTGGGACGCTTCAGTGGGTCATTCGCAGTCGCCTTTCTGGGATTTTCAGCATCTGCCCTGGGTATGCTATTCGGCTCCTGGATGCCCTGGCTGGACCCGGAACGCCTGGGCCCAACCCAAATATCTCACTACCTGCAAACGCTATTTATTCTCGTCCTTCCCAGTATGTTGTTTTGCAGCGCCTTGTTTTTCAGCCTGGCTGCCGTAACTCGCAGTATGATGGCGACTTATCTGGGGTTGATCGCCTTCCTGGTACTCTATTTCACCAGTCAGGGCATGATGGATGAGCCCGCCTATCGCAATGTCGCGGCACTGGCAGACCCCTTCGGTCTCGCTGCCTTCGAAAGTGTCACTCGCTATTGGACTGCCTTCGACCGCAATACTTCCATGATTGCCCTGGAGGGGGAGTACCTGACCAATCGCATAATATGGCTTAGTGCCAGCTTGTTAATCATAGGCCTTGGCTATAAACGCTTTTCCTTTACCGAGCGTAAACCACTTTGGTCGCGCCGTCGCTCCGCTAAAATCCAGCCTGAAGAAGAGCCTCGCACCCACAAACCCTTGCCGCGAATCTCTCCCACTTTTGGCACAGCCACTATTTGGCAACAGTTCCGGGTACGCTGCGGTTTTGAAGTAAAAGCCGTGGTGAAAAGTCTGGCCTTTTGGGTCATCCTGGCAATTGGTGTGCTCAACGTACTGGGCGCATCCCTAAACCTGGAAGCGATCTTCGGTACCTCGGTATATCCTGTGACCCGCTCAATGGTGAGCCTGATACAGGGTGCTTTTAGCCTGATTATGATGATTATCCTAATCTACTACGGCGCTGAATTGGTGTGGCGCGAACGGCAGGCAGGCTGCCACGAAATCATGGATGCAGTGCCCACCCCGAGTTGGGTTTTTGTGGCAAGTAAGTTTCTTGCAATGCTGGTGGTTCTTGCCGGTATATTGATTGCCAGCATGCTCACCACTATCGCTGTACAGCTGGGCAAGGGATATACAACCCTGGAGCCAGGGCTCTATTTTTACGGTCTCTGGTATCAATTCGCGATGCCCTTCTATCTGATGGCGATCCTCTCCATCTTTGCCCAGGTTCTAACCCGTAATAAATTCCTCGGTATGTTACTGATGGTGGGCTACCTGATCAGCACTATTGTGCTCGGCAGCCTGGGCTTCGAGCACAATCTCTATCAATTTGCAGGCTGGAATGCGGCCCCTTATTCAGATATGAATGGCTACGGCCATTTTGACCAGGGCAGAACCTGGTTCGCATTTTATTGGACCAGCTTCAGTCTGATTTTGGTGATATTGAGTTATGGACTCTGGCAGCGCGGCACCCTGGCCCCACTAGTGGGCAGGTTCAAGGCGCTGCACTTCCAGCTTGGGCTACCTAGCCGTTTGGTCAGTGCCACAGCCTTACTGCTGTTTGTTACTAGCGGGGCCTTTATTTTCTACAACACCAATATTCTCAACGACTATGAAACCAGTAAAGATCGCGAGCAACTGGCCGCAGACTACGAAAAAAAGTACAAAGCCCTGGAAGGCAATCCAGCACCGCATATTACTGATGTCAAAGTGGATGTGGATATCTTCCCCGATGAGCGTCGCTACCAAGTGCGCGGCCGTTATTTCCTGGTTAATAAACGCGATGAAGCTATCAATGAAGTAGTCATCGGACTGGATCGCGCTTTGAGGGTGAACCAATTGTCTCTGAGTCAGGCCAAATTGCGCGAAAAGGATGAACGCTTCGGCCACTACTTCTTCGATCTGGATCAGCCTCTGCAACCCGGTGATTCTCTCTCGCTGGAATTTGATCTGAACAGGATCAATCGCGGTTTTATGAATTCCGGTTCCTCCACCACACTTGTAGGGAATGGTACTTTCTTTAACAACTATGAAGCCTTGCCCTTTATCGGTTACAACAACAATATTGAGTTAACCGACCGCCACCTGCGCAAGAAGCACAACCTGCCCCCGCCGCAGCGTATGCCCAAACTGGAGGACAAGAATCACTATCGGGAATCCTATCTGCGCAGCGACTCCGACTGGATCAATTTTGAAACCACCGTCAGCACCTCGGTGGGGCAAGTGGCGCTGGCACCGGGCTACCGGCAAAAAGACTGGCAAGAGGGGGAGCGCCATTACTTCCATTACAAAATGGATGTTCCGATTCACAACTTCTTCTCCTACCTTTCCGCGGACTACACCGTGGTCAAAGATCAGTGGCAGGACGTGGCGATCGAGGTCTACCACCACAAGCCTCACGACTACAATGTGGACCGAATGGTTGAAGGGGTGAAAAAGTCCCTGGAATACTTCAGTAAGGCTTTCAGCCCCTACCAATATCGCCAGTTACGTATTGTCGAGTTCCCAGGCTATGAGAAGTTTGCTCAGGCATTCCCCAATACGGTGCCCTTCTCGGAGTCTATCGGCTTTGTCGCCGACCTGCGGGACCCGAATGAAATTGATTACGTCTTCTACGTGACTGCCCACGAGGTGGCACACCAATGGTGGGCGCATCAATTGCTCGGTGCCAATGTACAGGGCGCCACTATGCTGTCGGAAACCCTGGCTCAGTACTCCGCGCTGATGGTAATGGAGCAAGCATACGGCCCAGAGAAGATACGCCGTTTTCTCAAGTATGAGCTGGACCGCTACTTAAGTGCACGGGGAAGCGAACTCCTGGAGGAGTTGCCCATCAGCCGCAATGAGAACCAACCTTATATCCACTACCGCAAAGGCTCCATGGCCATGTACGCGCTCAAAGATGCGATGGGTGAAGAGGCCATCAATGCCGCACTGGCTTCGCTGCTCAAGGACAAGGGCTTCTCCAGTGATCCTTATCCCACCAGCATGGATCTCATATCCCATCTGCGCGCACGTGCCGAAGCGCACCACCAGGATTTGATTACCGATATGCTCGAGCGGGTAGTCCTATTCGACCTCAAGGTGGAAAAGGCCTCAACCGAACAACTTGAGAACGGCAACTATCGGGTCTCTGTAGAGCTCAACAGCCATAAATTCGAGGCGGATGGCGATGGGCAGGAAAAGGAAGTTCCCCTTAAAAACTGGATAGATATCGCCATTTTCAAGGAAGATCCCGACGAAAATACCAGTTCCGACAATGTGCTCTACCTCGCTAAACACGATATTCGCGAGGGCTCTACAGTGCTGGAGTTTGAGGTAACAGAGAAGCCGGGCATCGCCGGCATCGACCCCTATATCAAAATGATTGACAAAAATCCGGACGATAACTTACTGACAATAGAGGCTCTTTAAGGGCAATATAACCCTCTTCCCAGGTGCCGCAGCTGCACCCGGGAAGACTCGAGGGCTAAATTTGTTTGGTTAAATACTGGCCAAATTGTGTTAGAATGCGCCACCTTTCCAGTAGTGGAAACCAATAACTCTAACAATCTGTGAGTACCCGATGTCCGCTCTGCCAGCACTTGATGAAGACCCGCAACCTACGGGCACGCTAGCCCTGCAAACTCTGGCCATGCCCCGCGATACCAACCCGCAGGGGGATGTCTTTGCCGGATGGTTGATGTCACAAATGGACCTTGCCGGCGCAATTTTGGCACAGAGCATCGCGCGCGGTAGGGTTACCACTGTCGCCGTTGGCAGTATGGTGTTTTTACGCCCAGTGCCCGTTGGCTCTACAGTCAGCTGCTATGCCGAGGCTAGTGAAGTAGGGCGATCTTCCATTAGAACAATGGTTGAGGTATGGCTGACGCGGGTTGATTCCGGTGAGCAGGTAAAAGTCACCGAAGGTGAGTTTGTCTTTGTCGCTATTGACGATAGAGGGCATACCCGACCGCTGCCTTAGTTTAGGCTTTGGGGGAGTATTCTCCCCCAAGAATCTAGAACCAACCGCCTAACTTTCTAAGCAGGTTAATGAGGTGCCTTTATTTTCAGTTGGTACTGACTTCACCCAACCACGTAAGGTTCTAAAACTCATTCGACCACAACTTTCTGAAAGGATCCGGCCACGCTCATAGACTTTCTTTCCGCCAGAGTAAAAGCTTAAAGTTTTTTCTTTATTTTCTAATTTGTGCTTTCCTGATAGCTCAGTCTTCATCGCAACTAGCGAATCAATAAATAACTTGATACTGAGTTCATTAAGAGCGGTCGCCGATATGGTATTTGATTTATCTTCAAATACAGGAGAAGAAACAACCTCAATTAAGTTTTGGTAGTTAGGTTTTTCTTGATTATTATTATCAAAGATCGACACTGCGTTCTTCAAAATCAAAGTACTTCTATCTTGAGATAGAAAATATAATGGGTATGAATGAACAACCCAAGAATCATTACTTTCTGATCCCCAAACACTAAACCGAATATTTTTTTCTGTAACTCGATTGCAGTAACCGTCATAAGATCAACTGCCGTAAATTCAGCGATAATATTTGTATATGGATCTAAGACCTTATCAGCCTTTTCCTGCTCAGCCTTTTTTTTGCTGTCTCCAGCAGCTCCCACGATTAACGCATGAGCAAGAATGGAACCAGCAAAAGCTCCCGGAGTCACACCTACATAAGCCATCTGACCGTGATTTACATCTAGGGCGTCAAAATTCACTTGCCCATGAAATGGTGGACTTTCAAAATCTTCAATCTTCAGAGCCATCGAAGAGTTTGAAGGAATGCTGATAGATTGATCGATATATTCAACATATGATGAGGTTTTATTACCTGCACACCCCACCATCAATACACATAGAGCAAATAATACTTGATATTTCATTATAATTCTCGAAGATAGATCACACGTTTTTTACGTTCGGGCGTTAATAAATATACTAACGCCCAATAAATGCCGAGAATTAAACCTTACTGAACTATTTTTTCGGTTCCAAAAGAGGAGATAATAATTTCTTTTCCTTCCGCGATCGCCCGATAATAAGCATTTGTTAGGCCTGGAAAACTTGGAGACTCATCCCATTCATCAGAAACCGCTTTAAGGACTTGCACAGGACGATACCACTCATAGGTATTATCTGAAAGGTCAACCAAATAACCTAGAGCTTCAAAATATCCTTTAGGCTCGCTAGTAGGTATATAACTTGAATAAGTTCTATGCATACCTACCGCATTAAAATCTAAAACCAAAAGGTGGCTAATATTGTATTGATTTGCAAAAGATGAAAAATCTCTCTTAGTAGAGTTGGGAGTTTCTGATTTATACTTTGGCAACTTGCGTAAATTGAGTTCTTGAGAAATTTCCAGTACCTCAATGTCCTTAGACTGCAGTAGTTCATTCATATCAGCAGCAATGACCACTACATCATCAACCAATAAACTTTTAGTGTGTTTACTGAGTGATGAATTCGCCACCTTTGCAGCCGCTAGACAAAGTAAACAACTTGCTCCCGGAAGATATACGTCAGGTGTTGGCATCTTAGATACCAATATACCTACACGCTTTTCTGGTTGCTGCCAGAAATTTTGATCCGGCTTTACAGGTAGTTGCGGTGCCCCCGCACAACCCGAAAGAAATACTATCCCCAAAACAATACTTCGGACAGTTTTAGGGGGCGAAATAGGTAGGAACCACGGCCAGATACT